>JBCDFM010000347.1:0-4205 GCA_039178015.1 Pseudomonadota bacterium | reverse complement strand
TCTTTATGAGGTGCTGAAGAACGCAATGAAAACGTTTTTTATGTCTGCGAATGAGCAATCGGGATTTATCGACATGGTCTGCCGCGAAATCATTCGCTGTGGTGCGGACGACACCGCCAAAGCGGAAAAGATTGCCAGCGGTTTGGCAATGTCGGCGCGCACTTTGCGACGACGCCTGGCGGACGAAGGTTACAGCTTTCAGGAAGCAAAGAATCTGGCCAGACGCAAACGCGCGATGTATTACTTAAGCCACACCAACATGCCTTTATCTGAAATTGCCTTCGAGCTTGGTTACTCCGAGCTCAGCGCGTTCAGCCGCGCCTTTCGCAATTGGGTGGGCGAAACGCCCCAAAATTACCGGGACAACTTTCGTCATTTTCTTGCGTGAAGCTGTCTACGCAGTGCTATCGGGTAAATTGGCAGAAACAACTTACTCAGGCAGACGGCAACCTCATAGCTTTCAGCTCGCTCGTGCTAGGAACAGTTCCAGTAATAGGACAAGATCCTTCCTGTTTTGGAAAGATGCGGCTGTTGCAGAAAACTTCATCGCGTTTGGAACATGGATCAAGGTTTCTTCAGTGCCTGTTGCATCATCTGTTCTTTTGGTGATGGCTGGTTTAGGCGGGCTTGCCTGCGAACGAAGTAAGACATTTTGAACTGCCTTAGCACGTGCGCGAAGTCCACCGCAGTGATCTGGCGCGGAAGATTAGTGTGTATAGACTACACCGTCGAGGGCTTGTACACCCTGTGACTACACTGGCAGTGAAGCTCGAACCTAACAACCAAAGTCCTCTGGCTCTGTGATGACGGCTGGTATCGCATCAGGTTGCGATGGACTGCAGTCTCCACTTAGCTCACAAACCACCACCTCCATATAGTCTACGTTGTTATTGTCTTGCAACAGATAGCCCACCAACTGGACAATGTCGGGATTAGGCTCAGTGGAGGTCGTTACTTGGGAAGAATACGTAAACGCAAACGCCCCGCCATCTTGGCAGTACGAAACAAGTCCAAAGGGAAGTCCGGCGGAAGACACAATGTTAAAATTAGCATCAGGAATCTTAAGAGAGAAAGAGGTAGAAAACTTGACCAAATCGCCTGTAAAGCTAAGAAGACGACCGACAGTTACCGAGCTGTTAGCTGGAACCGAGACAGGCGGTTCCGATGCGAACTCGACGTTCTTATCAGGATACAGGACCTGGTAGTAAGACCTATCTGCGTTAATCGCTTGGTTCGTCTGATTGTTAATCACTACACGCCAGGGTGTGTCGTTGTTTTGCGCCAGAGTGTGCATGGGACTCAGGAGGTGTATGGCATAAAACGCAACGCCCAGCATCACTCCCCAAACCCATCTTCTAATTACAATCATTAGGCTGTCTCCTAGAATGGCCGGTTAGTGAAAGGACAGTTAACCGTCTGGTTCGCGTCGTCTTCCTGGCAGACATAAAAAAATTCGCCAGTTTCGCCGTCAACCCGAGTCCAGTCCCCTTCATCCTGGGCGATCACGAGTTCAAACTCATAAATTAACTCCAGCCTGTAATAGGTATCGAACTGGCTGTTGTAGTAACAGTACGCTGCAATTTCAGGCGTGCCTGGGAGAGCAACCGCGTAGTCACCTTGGCAGGCCACCCCCTCGCGAGCGACGTCCCGCTTGGAGGCGATAAAAGGATAGAACGTGCCGTCTTGAGGCAGCGCGTCGCCCGGCCCTATGTCCCAAGACAGTGACACACCGTCAGCGCCTCGACATTGAACCCGCAGGCCCGAAGCCTCGGCAAAACTTGCGCACTCAATGCTGTAGGGCATTTGGTAAAGTTGCTGAAAATGGACATCGAGGTTGTAAGTAAACTCGGTCTGGTTCTGTTCTCCTTCATTGACGATTCCACGAAGCGAAAGCGTAAAGTCTCTGCTGCTGGTGACAGAAACCTGGCATGAAGTACCACCAGGGTGCAGCACCGCCTGAACACAGTTGATATCGGTGACACTGGCTCCCTGGGGTGGGCTATTGATCGAGGAGATGGTGATCGTGGCATCGCCGAGGACGACATCACTTATACTTTGTATTTCTAAAGTGTTCGCGGTGTTAAGCTGAAAACCTGAGGGAGCGTTCGCGACAAGCAGTTCACCCTGCTGCGGTGGCTGTGGCGGCGGTGGCCCATTCCCTCCGCCACCGCCCCCGCATGCGGAAAGGAACAATATCAAGTATGCAACGGTCGTTAGACCGGTAGTCTCTCGCATCGTTTTTTCTTTCTCTTGAGGCATTTTGGCCAAAGTAGCCTTTCTCTCTGGAAAGGTCAATTCTACTTGCGCAGATGTCGAGGAGCGCAAAGGCAGCCGATGCGCAATGCAAGATTTGTTTCATGACCGCACACTTTCAGGAAGCTTACGACTCATCTAAGTAAAGTGGCTGAGCCAATGGCCCGGTAATCATGTGCGTTGTTGGCATTCCAAGTCAGCGCAATATTTACCCCACACGGTGAGGCAGCAGCGCTTCTATATCCTCTATGCTGATGGCTTTCGCCAGCTCAGTAATCAGGTGGCGCAGGTACGACCCGGCTCGATGCAGATGGCCTTGGCTGTTTCCATTAAGCTGTAGAGATTTGCTGTGGCGTTTGCCCCGAAGCTGGCCGAGTTTGATCAGGCGGGTTTTCCCGGCATACAGATCTATGGGCTTGAGCTTTTGCGCTTTGGCGTAGTCGACTATCGAATCAACATTGGCTGCGGTGCGCTTGAGGTGATCGAGCCAGTATTGCTGGCATTCGTTGATGGGTTTGGTAGCCATGGCGTGCTTCGATTGTGAAAACATAAGGATGGCAGTTTCAAGGGTGGCGCGGAAGGATACACTTTACACTGCGCTTACTTTGTTTCGCATGCTCTGGCTGTCAATGCCGAGAGTGCGCCGACGGAATTGGAATCCGCTACGTCCTGGGCGTTTGAAGAGGATGTCCTTTTTGGATTTTGGATTGTTACCGATCAAAACAGGCTGACTATATTTGGAGATACACCTGGCCTTGGTGCCAGCGCTTTAGACGTGACCTGGAATATTCTTGGCGGCTTCGGAGTCTATGCCGGTACTCGCGGGACCGTCAAAGCAAACGCCAGGGATCATGATCTGGAGATTCGGATTGACATGACCTGCACTTGACGGCGGTTAACATTCGTTTGTTTATCGTGTAGTGCAACTCGCGTGTGGCGGTTTCAGGCGCAACAGCGTGCCCATCGCCTTGCGCTTAACCTCCTTCTAAAATCGCTACTGTCTTGGTCGCTTGAGTTGATGGTTTTGTCTAGCTGGTTGTCGATCTACTGCATGGCTTGCCTTGTCATGCGCTTCAGCTGCACACCACGTCCAGGTTCACTCGAGCGAGTAAGCGTCAGAAAGCTTGCTCCTGCTTAACGCTAAGTCATTGCATTTAAGGTTCTCGGGCTGATTTTTCGGTGTTTTCGTCTTTTATAGGGGAGGAAATCGCCATTCACTGTTAGGCTCTCGCATCACGATCGCTGCAGGGAGTAGTCAAAATGCGTTTTCGGCACCGCCGGGGTTCATGGCTTTTAGGTGTACTGTTAGCTTTCACAGTGCAGGTTAGCGCGAGCGGCGTTGCCCTTTACAACGCGGCGAAGAATGGTGATAAGAGCGAAGTAGAGCGCCTGCTTAATAATGGTGAGCCGCTCGATTATCGCTCAAAGAGCGGGCGCACGGCCTTGCATGGCGCCGCATTCAACGGCCACACCGATATCGTGATTCTGCTGCTGGACGCGGGTGCCGAGGTCGATGCGCGTGAGGAAGATCGATGGACACCGCTGCATATGGCAGCTCAGAACGGCCATGCGGATAGTGCACGCGCTCTGATCAAAGCGGGTGCTGACGCCGATGCAAGAACACGCAAAGACTCAAGTGCGCTAAGAATCGCCCTGAGAAAGCAGCATGAGGCTGTCGTTACCGTACTCGCTAAGGAGGGCGATGCGCTGGACGCGTTTTATGGTGACTGGACGCTGTTAGGTACGGCGGTTTCAAAGAATGACCTGGAGGCGATCAACATCCTGCTGGCCGTCGGCGCAAATCCCAACCAGGCGATACGCACCGGGCATCCGCCGCTCTACCTGGCAGCACAGAAGAACCATGCCGAAGCCGCCAAACTGCTCACGGATGCGGGCGCAGACGTCAATGCGGTTGCCCGAGATGGGCGCACCCCGATGGGTGTTGCTGCTTA
>JBCDFM010000346.1:0-4218 GCA_039178015.1 Pseudomonadota bacterium | reverse complement strand
AATTTACGCCGCGCCATTAAGGCCAGTCCTTAGATGGACTCATGAAAGAGCCTTTACTGACCTGAGCCAGTTGCCAGAATTCTGATGCCGCCATCGGATCACCCTCCATGGGAGACAATATGATATTGATCGGCACATTGCGCGGCAGTTTGCGTACCGCCTGTCGATACAGCCGCTGGCGCTCGGCTCCACTCACTTTGCTGGAGCGCGGTGGTGTCGCGCCCTGGGTGGGCAGGCCGTCGGTGATCAAAAAGATGTTATCCGGAGCTGGTGACAAGGTTTGCAGTGCAGAGAATGCATTTTCCAGGCTGGTGCCGCCACTTGGGACCAGTTTTCGAAGCTCGTCTGAAATCTTTTCCAGTTGCGCCTGATCGGCAACCTCTAGCCATTCGCCTGCTGTATCCGGCAGTACAGGGCCCGCTTCAGTGTTAAAGGTAAACACCTGGTAGTCGCTGGATACGGGCAACTGCGCAGTCAGCCAGTCGACGGTGGACAGCGCTCGATTCCACTTGTCTGCCTCTCGTTGAATGATAGGATCCATGTTGCGCAGCCTGATGATGTTAACCAGCTTATCAGCCAGCATGCTGGCAGAAACGTCCAACAAAATTGCGATGTTGTTACCACCCAGATTCAGCCCTGTCAGATATTGGCGCTTGCCATCGCCAACGAACGTGCGAGCGCTGTCACCAGCCTCTTCGTCTGCCGCCTCACGCAGCTTTTGAACTTCATCTTCAAGAGACTGAATCTCTGCCTTGAGGGAGTCTATGTCACTGCGCTCGGTGAATCCATCTCTCAGCAGATCTTCGATCATCGCTTCGTAGTTGTCGATATCTTCAGTAATACGCGTGGCCTGCCCCTGGGCCTCTACCATATCGAAATCGACTTCTGACAAGGTATTGCGCAGTTTGACAAGGCCAGCCTGACCATCGCGGACATCTTCCTCCAGTAACATCACTTCAGACATAAGATCGCGGTTCAAATCCAGATCAATGGTTTTGACGGAGTGATCGATAATCAAAAAAACTAGCACGACGGCGCCAAACCCGCAGGACATTATGTCCAAAAAGCTCAAGTTAAAGGTTGTCGTTGCGCGTTTTTTTCTCGCCATCGCCCACTATTTCCGCGGTATCAGGGCTGCACTTCTATCAGCTGCCACTGGGGCTGGTCGCCGATGGTCAAGCGATCGCCCCCACCCACTGTCTGGCCCGGTTTAGCAGGTTCGTCGTTGACCCGTATCACCTCGACAGCGCCCAGTAGCTGCCAACCTCTGGCATTCGGCGCCAGCTTGCAGCCCGCACCAAGCGATATGCCCTCGGGTTTCAGGGGTATCGCCTTGTGGCCCTGCAGCAGATGTGTGGCTACTGGGAGGGCGGGCTCCGGCGCTGGTGGCGACACCTCTGGTGCTGCCTCTACCTGCGAGGCAGGCATAACGGTCTGCTCTGGGGTAGCGCCGCCAAGCCGGGGCAGGGAGGCCACAAAACTCAAGGGCTGATTGCGTTGGACCAGCACTTCGCTGTGTTGTTCCATCGCGGTTCGAACAGCGTCTGCGGCAACAAATTCCACGCCCGATAAACTCTCCCCAATACCGGGTAGCAGGCCCGCGAGGGAGTCGGCGATGATTCGGCTGTTGCGACTGGTGCTTCCCATGGCCTGTTGCGCGTTTGCAAGTAGGCTTTGCCCGGCGTCTTGTAATTCTGCGCGATTAACACGGGCGCGGTATCCACCTACCTCCATATTCGTTTCACTGTTGCTGCTCAGTGAACGTAAGGCCGCGGGCAGCTCGTCATATAGCTCTTGTTCTGTCTGTGCTTTCCGTCTCGGGTCGAATCGGGTCTGCCTTATGAAATTACCGGCGATCACTTCGACCAGCTTTTCCTGAATCTGTAGCAGGCCTGTCCCGGGTAGAGGCACTGTGCGCTGAAGTTGAACCTCGTTGCCGATCTGTTTGAGTTCTGTAACAACCGATTGATGAAGCTGCACTTCAAGATGAAAGAGTGTATCGTCTGCGCCTGCCAGGCTACCCAGCAAAGTGCTGCGGTTCACCAAACCTACGGCCTCAAAGGGGCACTGCTGAATAATACCCAGTAGAAGTGCGAGCTGCTCCCTTTGCATGCTGCCGGATACCGCAATTAGGAGCTCATTGGGCTGGCCAGCGAGTTTATGCAGTTCCTGCAGCTGGGCGTGCACCAGATCACCCGTGTGACGCGCAGGCCCCAGTGCGGGTTGCAGCGCTTCGGTACTAAGTTGCCACCAAAAGCGGGTATTGATCGCGCGCGGCTGCAGTCTTGCGGCCGCTCTGGCTTCTTGTCCGAAGCGGTAGTGTTTGTCAACCAGCAGCGCATAACCGGGGCTCTGCACATGCATACTTTCGTGCCAGAGCTGCAAGTTGCAGTCATTGATATCGAGCAGTGCGATACTCATCTTAGTGGACTCACGGCGAAATGATTAATGCACGACCAGGAAGCGTAGTAAGCGCTTGTCTGCATAGCGCTGGCAATCCAATACCAGCCGCTCTTGGGCAAGTTGCAACTGGTGCAGGCAGAACATGATGATGATACTTAACACCAGGGCGACAAAGGTACTGTTAAAAGCCACACCTAAGCTGGCAGTTACGCCCGTAATATCGCCTTCCACTGCCTGATAAGCCTGACCCAGAGCATCTCCAATACCACGCACGGTACCAATAAATCCAATGGAAGGAATGGCCCATGCGATATAGCGTACCATCGAAAGCTCTGAATCCAGCCGGTCTGATTCTGCCTCACAGCTTTCTTTGATGGTATCTGATACGGCTTGAATGCTGCCTGTGGTAGCGAAACGCTGCAGTGCCGAGAGCAAAGTACGTGGTAATAGATAGTCCTGCTCTTTGTCTGGTAAAGCCTCCAGTGACCGGCTGTATTCCCTGGCGTCTTGGGGGAGCAAACTAGTGCCCTCTGGTACATCCAGCAGGCTGCGATCTAGCAGATGTTGCTCGTGTACGATACGTCTGCCCTTATAGCCCATGATGGCCAGCGCCCAGATTAAAAGTATAAAACAGGATTCCTGCTCGTAGTCTTTGATTACAACGGCCAGATTTCTATCAGGTACGTAGTCGACGCCTGAGGCCTGTAATTCAGCTTCCTTTTGCAGATGCGCATCGGCGACAGGCCGAATAGCTCCCACATAAATGGCGTGGACTACGATGATGGCAATTAGCAGCGCGAAAATTTGATAAATAAATTCGGACGACATCCGCTGTTTCATAGGCTTTTCCTATATGTCTACCGGAAAGGAGACTGATAAATCCTCAGATATCTCTTCCGACGCGCGATAGTCTGTCGGTGACCGAGGTGGCGGTAGAGGGGCTTCACTCGACCCTGTCGTCACCTCCTCTGACTCTTCCGTGGAGTCAGAACCTGCCGAGTCGTCCTCTGTCTCGGATTGTGACCAGGCAGGTGCGTTTATCAGCAACACAGCGAATATCCAAGGCACAAGTACTCGACTGAACATCGATTACTCCAGGTACCTAGCGAGGCGAAATCCTACGTCATCGCGCCCGGCTTGCCCATAATCTCTGTACGACAAACGCAGCTCGCCAATCTTGCTGTGACTCCAACTCGCACCGCGGATTACGAAATTATCACCGGTTTGCGCCCCCATGGGGTCCACCTCTATCGCGCCTTTGCCGCTGGGTATGGCGTAAACGTCATTCACCCATTCCGCAACGTTGCCGCCCATGTCGAACAGACGGTGCTGATTGGCTTGAAAAGAGCCTACGGGTGCACTGACGACAAAACCATCTTTATAGCCACCTAGCACCCGGCCTGTGACATAGGCCGACGTGTTGTCGGCATAGTTTTCCTCAGAGTCTTTGGGGGGAGGGAATTCGTCACCCCAGGGAAACTTCAATAGCAGGTCGCCATCCACGCGGGCGGCCCAAGCCCACTCTGCCTCGGTAGGCAGCCGGTAGCCTATTGAGTCCGGGTTAAAGCCCGTGATGATGCCATTGCTTTCAATGTAGAAGGGCGGCAAGCCCTCGCGTTTACTGAGCCAGTTGCAAAATGCTGCCGCCTGCTGCCAGCTGACTTGAACGGCAGGTTGGTGTTCGCGATTGAGGGTTTGTCCGGATATCTGCCCGGAGTTGTGGTTTTTACTGTACAGGCGAAACTGTGCGTTGGTGACCTCGTGAGTCTGAAGGTAGAAGGGCCGTCGCAATGACACCGGATGCAGCACCTCATT
>JBCDFM010000345.1:0-4227 GCA_039178015.1 Pseudomonadota bacterium | reverse complement strand
GTGGCGCTCAGCACGATATCGATTTCCTGGTTATCCCCCAGCATATCGGGATTGGTCAAATTATCGTGCTCTGCCACCATGGCGTAGCCCTCATGGTTCGCACAGGACCCTTTCCATGTCGTGAGTTGAAAGCAGCGCGCCGAACCTCGACGCCCTGTCAGGCGATAGCTGTAGTCTCCGTGAAGATTAGCGATATGGTAGACAGCGTCTGCCGCCGGCAGCTGATATTGGCGCACAATCGACATGCATTTGATTAGCGTGGGATAAGCCCTGTTGGTTTCCAGAAACATCAGCGCACCAGCACTGGCAAGTCGCAGGGAGGCACGTACGCCTTCAAGCATATTCAGCTCGCCATCATCTTCCGGCCAACCTTCACAATGCAGCTTGGCCGAGTACTGCAAGCCCTCTAAATAGTGTTCGAGCAGCGGTTGATAGTTCGCAGAGTTAGTCATGTGCGCTCACTTGGCGGTCCAGCCACCGTCTATGGGCAACACCACACCGGTGGTGTAAGACGCCTCATCGCTCGCCAGATACAGGCAACCCATGGCGATCTCCATTGGCGTGCCGGCACGCGCCGCAGGGATGACAGCGCTCATGCTCTTTTTATCTTGAAAACGGTCCATCACACTTTCCGTCATGGGTGTGGCGGTAAAACCAGGGGCAATACAGTTGGCTCTGATACCACTGCCGGCATAGCGCACGGCAATAGATTTGGTGAGATGGGCTATGCCGGCTTTCACGGCACTATAGGTATGGCAGTCATACACGCCGACCAGACCATACACCGATGCGATATTCACGATGCTGCCGGATTTGTGCTCGCGCATATGCTGAATCGCTCTGCGACACATAAAGAAAACCGAATCTTGATTGATCGCGACGACCTCGTGATATTTATCGATGGGCGTGGTGGCAATATCATTCATCGACCCTGGGCTGACTTCATTCCAGCTATAGCCGATTCCCGCCGCGTTGACGACTGAGTCCACCTGCCCCATGGCATCACAGGCGGCATCAAAAACATCGTCAACCGCCTCAGCAGATGACAGGTCGGCTGCGTGCAAATCAGCCTGACCGCCCGCCTCTCGAATTTTATCCGCCATGGCCACGAGTTTGCTTTCCGTGCGCCCGGCGAGAAAAACGCGCGCGCCCTCTGCAGCAAACAACGCCGCCGTCGCCGCCCCAATACCGCTGCCGGCTCCCGTAATCAGTGCGCGTTTACCCACCATTCTACCGGTCTGCTGCACGCTCACGATGCCGACTCCGATCTCAGATTAAACACTTCTTTCTCTTCCGTGATAAACACCCTAGATTGCTCGAAATCGATAAAGGTTGATTCGTCTTTCAGCAGCATGGTCATCGCCTCAATGCCTTCGGCAGTGGCAGAGTGTTCGCTCATCACCGCTTCGCTCTCCCACCACACTTCCGTTACGCCATCGTAGGGGTCGGCAAGTCCTCTTCCCGCCTGCAACTGTGCATTCAGCTCAGGAGCGCACAGATGACTCTGTACGTAACGTACCGCACCAATGGCTTTGGCCACACTCGTAACCTTGGGGCCATGTTCCTCCCACCAATAGCGATCGAATTCCTCAAAGGAGATGTCCGCTTTCTTTCGTATGCAGTAAACCAGCTTGATCATTCTTGCCTCCCAGTTAGCCGCGCACCACCAGCTTTGTTTACGCCACAGCCTAGGTGCTCAGTTCGCGCAGCAATCTTTCCTGCAGTTTGTATTTTTCTACTTTCATTGTCGCCGTTACCGGCAACGCGTCGATGAAGCGCACGTGACGCGGCCGCATAAACTTGGGCATGTGCTCAACCGACCATGCATGAAGCGCCTCAACTGACAATTCAGACTCTTCCGTCTTGACAATATAGGCACCCACATCATCTTCACCCCCTTCTATTGCCGGTATCGCAACCACAGCAGCCTGAAACACCGCCTCATGCCTGAGCAGCTCCGCTTCAATGCTGGCGGCAGACACGTTTTCGCCACGCACTCTGATAAAACCCTGCTTGCGATCCTTGAAATAAAAAATATTGCGCTCATCCCTGGCAACGATGTCGGAAGAATAGAAGCGGCCGTCGACCACTGACTCCGCCGTCTTCTCAGGCTTGTTAAGGTAGTGCGAAAACAGCGCGCCGGGGACGCGGGGCTCAAGCACCAACTGCCCGACCTCGCCCGCAGCTAGGGTATTACGCTGCTCATCCTCCACTGTCGGCTCGTAGGTGCCGACGGAAACACCCATATACCCCGGACCAATATCGGTATCACCGTTAACTATCACGCCTTCACCAAAGTGATCGAGCAAACGTTGTTTCATCGCCGCCTTAGTATGACCCTTCCACAAGGTCTCTGGCGTACCCTGGCGATTAGGGAACTCATCGATAAAGCCGGAAAAGGCATTGCCTAATTCAGACGAGCCGTAGCCGGCGATAAAAAAATCGAAGCCAAAGCGGCGCGCAATATCAAAATGATTGTTCGGTAGTGGCAGCACATGCACTTTAGCCAGCGGATTGTTAGCATCCTCAGCGGTCTCCGGCTGCTTGCAAATCCAATTGACCATCACATCGATCAACAGCGCAACACTTACGCCGCCGGAGTTAATTCTGTGCCAGAACTCGCCTGGACTAAAACGATCCCATAGCGATACAGACGCGCCACACCACAGTGAGCGTGCAAACATCGAAAACGCGCCGCCAATGTGATGCATGGGTAAATCGCAGTAGACCACATCGTCCTTGTGGGTCCAGACATGCAGTGATCGGCACAGGCCTGCCAGCCAGGCATGAGTTTGCACAACACCTTTCGGCAGGCCGGTTGTCCCCGATGTGTAGATGATAGCCGTCTCGTCAGCGAGTTGCGGATCATAGTCTGGTACCCGCCCCGCAACGCTGAGCAAGTCTGAAAACACATGCTGGCCTGCGGCAGGCTCGAATGTTGCGTCATTCTCAACATAGTCGTGATCGCCGGTTTGCGGTACGTGTACGATAAGGGGCATATCCTGCGCAATCGCCTCGCTAACCTTTGCCAGGCGCGCCGTATCGGTTATCACAAGAGAAGGCGTCGTATCTTCCACCTGATACCGGAGCTGTTCCCGGTTCAGGTTGATATTCATGGGGCAGTACACTGCACCACACTTCCACACGGCAAAAATCGTGCGCGCTGCAACAAAAGCGTTGCCGGTGACCACGGCAATGTAGTCACCCCTTTTGATTCCTAACTTGGTGAGAGCGGCCGCGATAGTGTCCGTCACCGCGTCGAAGTCGGCATAGCTCAGCGTCCTGCCCTGCTCACCATAGTTCACACAGGGGCGGGAACCGTCTCGCTGCGCCCAGTCGCGCAAGCGATGCAATATTGTCGTGCAGCTATCTTGTTCTGTCGCGTTCACGATAAAGCATCTTAGTTATTCTTCTTCAATTGAGCTGCCGCTGCGAATGCGCTGTAGCGCTGGTTTCACCGACGCTCTGGCGAATGACAGCGCTTCCATCGCAAGCCACTCATCCAATAAAGGCGCTGCCGAGCGCAGTTCGAAATTCAGCGCTCGCTTCGTCCAACCCATCATCATCGGATCGCGACTGGCGAGCTCACTGGCGTACGTTACGCTCTCATCCATCAGTTTGTCATCGTCGACGACGGCGCTAACCAGCCCTATAGATTCAGCCGTAGTCGCGCTGATCATATCGGAGCGGAGCAGATGAAACTTTGCCTTGGCATCGGGCACACCTCGAATTCGCCAAAGCAGCGCTTCCGGCGCGGGCATCACGTTAATGTTTAGCTGTGAACCACACAGCATGCGCGCGCTGGACGACATGAATATCACATCGCAGAGCAATACCAGACCCATGCCACCACCGAGCACATCGCCATTGACCGCAGCGACGACCGGTTTCTGAAGATCCATTAAAGCGCGCAGCACTTGCGTGTATCGAACACTGGACTCAACTGACTTTTCAATATCCTCTGTAAAGGCCGCTACCATTTCTAGGTCACCACCCACTGAAAAAGCGCGGCCCGCGCCGCTGATGATGACAACCCGAACCGCGTCATCGGACTGAACCAGCGGCCAAAGTGCAGCAAGATCGCTCAGAAGGGCCTCGTTCCATGCATTGAGCTGATCAGGCCGGTTGAGTGTCACCAGCAGCACACCCTCATCGGGCTGATCGAGCTCGATCTCGGAGAAGGATCGATAGGCATTGTCCATGCTGGATTCCAAGCTCGTGGAAGTT
>JBCDFM010000344.1:0-4229 GCA_039178015.1 Pseudomonadota bacterium | reverse complement strand
GTTCTATCCCGTGAAGGTCCTGCTTACTGCAGGTGTGTTATGGCATTTTCGTGACGTCTACCAGTTTAGAGGATACCGACCTGACGCTATCACGGTGGCCATCGGTGCGGTTACGTTCATCGTTTGGATGAAGCTCGCGGCACCTTCTGACGAGCTGAGTGCCTTGTACAGCCAGCAATTTGAAGACTGGCCTGTTATGCTGACACTGGGATGGTTACTTTTTCGCGTGCTGGGTTCTGCAATAACTGTTCCATTGGCCGAAGAGCTTGCCTTTCGCGGCTATTTACTTGCTCGCCTGGGAGGAAATCAACCGGCAATTAATTCGCGTCTGCCGTTTAGCCTGTTCGCACTGGTCATCTCATCATTATTGTTCGGTTTGCTGCACGCCAGTTGGATAGCTGGAATATTCGCAGGAGCGGCGTACGGCTGGGCCCGGTATCGTCGCGGGCACACTGGTGACGCCGTCGTGGCCCATATGGTGACCAACGCGTTGCTCTGCGTTTACGTTTTGGTTACCGGTAGCTGGTCGTACTGGTAGCCCTAGACAGTTCCAGGTGGTGGCATCTTCCCTATTCAATCCTGGTAGGCTGAACCGGGACCGTGGCTGCTCGGTCCGAGACTCTGCCAGTATTCTCATCGTACTCGTACCTCCGGTTGCCTACCGAGGAAATAAATGCGAGTAGCCCGCTTCAGTGCCCGCGAAGTTACCAAGAAACTCCTGAAGCTGGGGGTCGTCGATACCTTTACCAGACGATAGTTGCATGATGTCGACATTGCCCGCTGAGTTCAGTTCGAAGACAACAGGCCCCGCTACCGAAATTCCGATATCCCAATGTTGCCAGCGAAAACCGGGGAAGCAGAGAGCCGCTCGGGATAGCATTTGGAGAATTTCATGCCACTGTGGAACCGTCGTACCGAGCAACTGATAGCCAGTATCAGGATGCAATGGATTTATCTTTAGGCTCGAGCCCGTACCGCATATAACGCGCTTGACCAAACCCGAACCCAGGTCGATATCACACATCAAGTTGCCGAGGCTGCCGCTAACATAGTTATCAACAATACTGTCCGCTAAGGGTACTTTCCAGGTGGCGCGAAAGGGATAAGCGCTATCATTGTCGAGCAGCATGATAATGCGGCAACCGGAAACGGCATCACCGCATATGGGGGCGGTGTCATTCGCTGGTTTCGCCGCCTCCTGAAAGAGAAACCCCCACTCGTCGGCCTTCAAGTCGCCTAAAAAGCCCAATAGTGAGACCCTAGCACCACCGTGGAGGACAAGAGAATCAGTTTCCGCTTCATACCCAATTAGCTTATTAATATCCCGCGCCGAGTAACCCTTCACGGGCTTACAGTACATGGGGTAGCGTGCCTTGTCGCCGCGGAGAAACTCCGCAAGTGCATTGATATCGGTGAATACCGGGATATCGCCGCAGTTCCGTTCACGAGAGGAGGCAGCGGCCAAGACAGGAGGATGAGGAATATCGTATTGCTTCAGGAGCGTATACTGAATCAGCTTGTCGGTGACCATGCCTTCCCAGCGGATATTGTTGAGGCACGCGTGCACCCGCTCCTTGAAGTGTATCCCCCCAAAGCTCGCGATTGAGGCTCCCGGATACAAGTCATCGCTAAACATTTCCTGGCCAAGATACTCTTTAACTTTGACGCCGTTCCCATGAATCTTGAGGCGAATAATGTCAGACAGTTGCGCCCACAGTTTGCGTTTACCTGCAGAATGTATAGTGGACATATCGCGCAAGTTGGTTGCGAGACGGCGATATCCTCTTCTCAAAAATCCTGAAGCGCCCATCACTTTAAGGGCCATACATGCTCCTTATCTAAGCGCACTATGGCGCCTAACCGGTTTTATAAACTCGCCTACAGCCAATACCCGTATTCACCGCCACACGCTAATCAATAAGGGACTGGAAGCCAATATTGAAGTTTAGAAATATGCTCACTCTCTGAACGCAGCGATGATGCATCGCGAGCAGACGGGGCTGCGCCTCAAAACCCGAAAGCGCTTTGAGGCGCGCGCCAATTGACATTTATGATGGTGCAGGTCTTCATTGACTCAGTCACCGCCGGCGGCCTACTTTTTCGCTCAAACCCTACTATTCCTGGCAAGCCGGTCTAGAGCACACTCACAGTGTTTGGATACACAAAACCACCTTACCAACCGTGCGCGTACTCTCCGATAGGCGGTGAGCCTCTGCGGCCTGATCCAGCTTCATAAACTCAAGGCGAGGTAGCGAAAGCGTGCCCTTGCTATACAGCGCCAGCAGTTCAGCGAGTTGCTCTCCATCTGCGCGGTGGTGCAGAAACTCTGATCGAATGTTTCGCTCCGCGATCTCTGCTGTTTCTGGTGGCTCGTTGTTGAGATAGACAACAGCGCCGCCGTTTTTTACCAATCCAATCGACTCTTCGGAAATCGCATCATTTAACAAAGACTGCACGATGACGTCCAGACCCGCAGGTTCAGCCTCACGCACGACGCTGGCGTAATCTTGGCTCTGGTAATCGATCACAACGTCCGCACCCATAGACTTTACATACTCATGATTTTTGCTACTCGCCGTGGTGTATACGCTTGCACCCAGATGTTTTGCCATTTGTATGCCGACGCTACCAACCCCGCCAGCGCCGGCGTGGATCAGCACAGACTGCCCACTCTGCAACTGGCCGAACTCGAACAGCGTTTGCCATGCAGTCAGGCTCACCAGTGGCAATGATGCAGCCTGTTCAAAGGACAGGTTCTCAGGCTTGAGAGCGAGTGAGGTGGCTCTAACAGGTGCATATTCCGCATAGGTGCCATGCTGGATGGACCAGATAAACGACAGGCCGACGACATCATCTCCCACTTTAAAGCTAGATACCGCATCGCCCACTGCCACAACGCGCCCTGCCACATCCCAGCCGGGTACCACCGGAAAGGTACGAGGGATGTACTCCTGAAGTTCACCACCTCTCAGACGGCGATCAATCGGGTTCACGCTGGTGGCCGCCACCTGCACCATGACCTCGTCGTCGGCTAGCGGAGGCATGGGCAGCTCGCCCACTTGCAGTACATCAGCGTCGCCATGGTCGGTGTAATAAACTGCTTTCATATCCGTGTATCCATTACGGTGTGTACTGAAAGAGTAGCGTTTGTTGCGGCAGTTTCAAAACGCTATTTTCTGGCAACTGATTACCAGCCCAAAAGACTCAGGCAGACTTCACAACCAGGGATTTCCAATCTAGCACAAAGGAAGACTAGGCCCATTACCATTTTATTCACGGTGGCGGCAACGTCTGCGCAGCGTTTATGTTCAAGTGCCAATCAGCCAGAGAACGATGCAACGGCAGCGATTTTCGCAGTCGCCCGTACAGGCTCAAACGGAAGAGTCGGCCGATGATTCATTGCCAGAGGACTTCCCTTGAATCCCTGGGTTGCGCCAGGACAGCAACAGAAACACCAGACCAAGGGCAGCAAAGCCCATCACGACAAAGTACGGCACTTTGATATCAATACTCATCAAAGCGCCCCCAATCAATGACATCACACCTCCAGCCAACGTAAACACCGCCGTGGTCACCCCCATGACCCAACCCTGATCAGCGTCACTCACCGACTCTGAAAACAGCCCCAGGATGGTTGGATAGGCGATACCGAACATCAAGTAGAATAGCAAGGGCGGGAGAAATACCAGATACGGATTATTGGTCGCGATAAACAGGTAACCCATCACTACCATCATGCTCAAGCTGGCCAATAACAGTAAGGGCTTCTTGAAACGCACCTGGGCTGGTGCTACTAGGAATGTGCTGGAGAAGGCCAGCGCTGAGCCCATGATGATCATGGCAACACTACCCCCAATAACGCCATAACCAAATGCGCTAGTGAGATAGTTCACCATGAACACGTAGAAGGTTAGATTCGCGATCATAAAACAGGAGTAGACGGGCATCAGTCGCAACACCGAGGGATGGTCTTTTATGGCGATCAGACTGTCTGTGATGTCCCGCGGACGAAAGACGAATGGCAGGCGTTCTGCACGGCTATCCTTGAAGAACGCCACGACCATGACGATGGCAATCGCCACCAGGACAAAGGCGGCATAGAACGGGGTGTTGTAGGTAGCGACACTGCCCAGAAGCGCCCTGTCCGACAGTATGGCGCCAATGATCGGTCCACCGACCAAGCCAAGACTAATTCCTGTGACAATGTAACCCATATTGCGATCGCGATC
>JBCDFM010000343.1:0-4231 GCA_039178015.1 Pseudomonadota bacterium | reverse complement strand
TCTGGTTGGCCTCGATGCCGTTTTTTCATCAGGCTGGTCTCATCCGCTCGCGAGCGATCATAAACGCGGGAGGTCGCAACATCATTTTGGGCCGACTCAGCCCGGCGCAACTGGCCAGCGCTATTACTAAGCACAAGATCACCGTGGCGATGCCCATGGGCCGACAGCTTGCGGCACTGCTCTCAGCTACGCCTCTACCCACAAGTTTGCGGCTCCTAATCGGCGGTGGTGGAATTGGCGCTGAGGCGATGTCGGTTATCGACAAAGCCTGTGCTCAACTAGGGTGTTCCTGGATCGGCGTTTATGGACAAACGGAGACGCATGGCACGATCACAGTGGTTGATCTAGAAACGGCGAAGGCCAACGCTCTAACCTGTGGCTATCCCGGTAAGGGCGTGAGGCTAGACATCGTTGATGATCAGGGTGCCCTGCTACCGCCTGATACAACGGGAGAGATCCTAGTCTACGGCGATATGACAGGACACTACTGGAACAACGATGAGGCGAACACAGCACTCTATACGTCTGATGGTGGCCTGCGCACGGGAGACTTGGGTTATCTCAATGAAGAGGGCTGGCTGCACCTTCGCGGTCGCAAGAAAGAGCTGATTAAGACCGGGGGAGAAAACGTCTACCCACAGGAGGTTGAGCGCGTGTTACTGGAGCATCCCTGCGTGCAGGATGCAGCAGTGATCGGTCTTCCCGATGAAGAGTGGGGTGAAGCGGTGGTCGCGATAATCGTTGCCAGCGAAGAAGCGCGTCCATCACTTGAAGACTTTCGCGAATTTTGCCGAGGCGAACTTGCAGGATATAAATTGCCGAGACGCTTATGTTGGGTTGAGGAACTGCCCAGAAACCATACGGGCAAGGTACAGACCGGATTGTTGCGTTCGCGATTTAATAGCTAATTTCAACGCTTAGAGATGGCAGCACCAACGCGATAAGCTACCTCGCTTTGATGGTCGACCCCGGCTGCACGGCCCGTCGTGTCCTTCTGGGCCCTCTATCTTATAAAGTGTCTAGGCTGGCCGCACAGGTAACACTTTCAGAGCAAAGGTTGTTTCTTTCTGAGCCCAACATTTCGCCTCGCTCTTGGCCGTCCTCGGAGGACTAATGCGGCCGACTTGCAAGCTACATCACACTCGCTGCACTCGTATCGAAAACGCTTGCTTCGCTCTTCGGTACTCATCTTTTCTTTGAAACTTATCGGCTTTTTTGATAATGCGAGCATCCATTCTTATGTGGTAGCCGGTAGACGGCGTGTGGAAGCAACATGTCAACAGAGACAAGATTTATTCTGTTTCGCTACTTTCCTTGCGCAGGTGATCGAGTTCCAGGTTGAGAAAATACGACAGGGCAATTCGAATAATGACGGTAACACCCAGGATCGCGATATCCTCCATGGTGCGGTGAACAATGCTGTATATCACGTCGGCAACAATCAGGATTTCTAGGGCCAGTAGCAATGTCTGGCCCAGCTCCAGGCGCATTGCCCTAAACGCTCTGATGAAGTCTTCTTTCGACCGCTTGCCGATCGCAATAACTAACTTTGGCCCCGAACTGACCAAAACGATAACAAACCCCAACACGAGTATCGCAACCGCAAAATAGTCGATAACGTGGGCGATCGACTCAAGTAACTCGTTCATTTTGGTACTTGCTGAGTAATGCAGTGTATGTTGCCACCCCCAAGCAGGATCTCCCTGCCGGGAATACCCACGATCTTTTTGTCGGGGAATATCTCCTGTAGTTTTTGCTTTGCAGACTCATCCCGGCTTTCATCCAACAGCGGGAATACAATCCTGTCATTGCCGATATAGAAGTTACAGTATGATCCGGCCAGTCGATCGCCTTCTGCCCTGTCCATGCCGCTCTCAGTGAGATCAATGCCCTCCGCCTCTTCGGCTGTTAGAAACAAAGGACCAGGCTGATGGATCTTGTGGATGGTCAAACTACGCCCTTTGGCATCAGTAACACCACAGAGGTACTCGTATGCCTCCACACTTCTCTCGTACTGCCGATCTGAGGTATCGTCCGTCCAGGTCAGGGCTACAACGCCCGGAGCGCAATAGTGGAGCAGATTGTCCACGTGTCCGGTGGTCTCGTCCAGATGAACACCTCTAGGCACCCAGAGAACCTTCTCGAGATTTAAGTACTTCTTTAAACCATCCTCGATTTCCTCCTTAGTTTTGTCAGGATTCCTACCGGGACTCAGGAGACACTCCTCTGTCGTTATCAGGGTGCCTTCACCATCCACATGTATAGAGCCACCCTCGAGAACAAAGTGTGAGCGATAGCGATCTGTGCCCTCGATCTCCGCAACCTTTAGCGCTACAAGCGCATCTTTATCCCAGGGGTAATAAAGGCCGTTGTAGTGTCCGCCCCAAGCATTGAAGTCCCAGTCCACCGCCCGCATATCACCCGCATCATTGACGACAAAACTCGGCCCCACATCCCTCATCCAGCTGTCGTCATAGCTCATTTCTACAACGCGAATCGAGCCAGAAAGCCTGCCCCTGGCGTTGTTAAACTGCGCGGGTGAAACCGCTACGGTCACTGGTTCAGACTCGTTAATCGCCTCCGCTACTGCGGTGAATGCACTCTGGGCTGGCTTAGCGCCGAGCCTCCAATTGTCAGAACGTTCCGGCCAGCACATCCAGCATCCCCTGTGTTGCTCGAATTCTCCGGGCATGCGAAAACCATCTTCCTGAGGGGTGGTGTTATGTCTGAATGTCATTGCGTCATTCCTTAGCTTTACGACTTTTTTTGGCGGCGAATATCAGGATCTCGCCGACAATCAATGCGATGAGAATGCCACCGCCCACGTTGCGGAAATAGCCAAGATCAAAATCAAACCCCGGCACGTAAAAGAAAAACAGGATTCCCAGAATCAATATCGCGCTGGGTACAGTACCGCAATACCACAGGCTGAATTTCCCGCCCGGCACTGTGTAGGGGCGTTCCGCTGAGGCATCTTGCAAACGGAGCTTCAGGAAAGCCGGAAATAGCAGCACGTAGCTGGCGAGCAAGGTCACGGCTCCTAAGGAAAAAACATCCCAGAAAAGATCTTCTACAGACCCCTGGGCATGCAGGCAATCGGCCGCCATGCTATCGCAATTCTCGCCTGTTGCGCTTGCCATAAGTCCGTATACAAGCATCACCACGGTTGCTATGACCCCATTCCACAAAGCCACTGCTTTAGGTGCGCCCGTTTTGGGGTGCAGCTTAGAGAGGCTAGCCGGAAGCAGCCCTTCTTCGGCAGCATAAACAACGGCTCGGTTGACACCCATAGCCCAGGTCGCAACATTGCTGATCAGGGTGTATAGAAACATCACACCGATTATAAATATCAATACTTTGGCAATCCCCCCATCACCGAAGATCACCGTGAATGCTTCGATGACACCGGTTGCATCGCTAATTTCTTCAACCGGGATAGTCGCCAGGATTCCGAAGGTCGCGAGCAAGTAGAATGCTGCGATCAACAAGCCACCAATAAAGACCGCTTTGGGAATGTCCCTACTAGGGTTTTTCATTGCACTGGAAGCACCCGCGATGATCTCGAACCCCATGAAGTTGAATATGATGACGGGCAGGTAACTCATCCCGGCCTCGAGGCTAGGTATCATTGCGGGCACCGATATCTCATTAACAAATCCATTTTTGAGCCCCAGGTAAATACCCGCAACACCCAGCAGCACCATAATGATGGATTTAAAGATCGAGCCAATATTCGGTATCCAAAGTATCTGTTCGAGATCTCGCATCGTCAGGAAGACTTTTACCCAACTCATCACAATCGCAATCAGGGCAATGCCCCATGGTCCGAGATCTAATCCGAGAATTTGCGCCAACACCAGCGCAAAAAGATAAAACACGGCGGGTACCCACAACGAGTAATTCACCCAGTAGAGCCAGGCGACTCGAGCGCCTACCGCATTCCCGAATGCTCGCCTCACCCAGTCTACGATACCGCCCTCATCAGGATAGGCAGTGCCCAACTCGGCTGTAACAAGGCCGTAGGGTATAAAAAAAATGACGAACATAATCAGCCACCATCCAATAGATGATGGCCCAATAATGGCGGACGCGGCGATGGTGTCGACGACAAGAATCGAGCTTACTGCAATAAGCACGATTCCGAACATACTCACCTGTTTGCCCTGCTCAGACATTTCCACCCCCTAGGCCGACAAATACTTGTGCAAACACACAAACAGTAGTCTAGCCT
>JBCDFM010000342.1:0-4242 GCA_039178015.1 Pseudomonadota bacterium | reverse complement strand
GATTGAGCGTTAACCGGTAGGACCCTCATCGCTACCTTGATTTGTAGTCTATGCCTCTGAATATGAGTGTGTGTGGCGCTTTATGAAGAAAAATGAAAATGCACTGTTCCCATGCCTGCGTTGATGTCATAGGGACATCTTTGATCGCGGCTGTAACGCTATGGTTTTGTTGGATAATTTCGATGAAACTGGGCCTGTTAACAGGTCGGGCAAATTCGATTTAAGCGCTCACTAGCCAAAGATATTCGATTGTCGATGTCGACGACGAGAAAACGCTTTGTACAGGCAGGCCTCATTTGCGAGGCGATCTCATTCGCCCTTGAATGCGGGGTCTCTCTTGCTCATAAAGGCGTCTACGGCTTCGCGATGATCTTCCATTTTGTGGCTGACAGCCTGCATGCTAGCGCTCATGTCCAGGAGATCGCGGAGTTCCATACGCTGGGCGGCTTTCAGCAAGCGTTTGCTCATGCGCACGGTGCGAGGCGGTCGCGATGCAAAGCTTTGGGCCAGTTCCATCGCGCGGTCCAGCAACTTATCGACTTGAACTATTTCCAAAATCAGACCCCATTCCAGCGCTTCTTCGCCGGTCACCAGACGGCCCGATAAGGTGAGCTCCGCAGCGCGCTGGTATCCTATCGCTCGCTGTAGAAACCAGGCGCCGCCATCACCGGGGATAATCCCCAGATTGATGAAGGTTTCCCCAAGCAAGGTGTGCTCGCAGCCGATCCGGATATCGCACATATTGCACAGGTCGAATCCCGCCCCAATTGCAGCGCCATTAATGGCCGCGATGGTGGGCACTTCAATGGCGTCCATTGCCAGTGGGATGCGCTGAATACCTTGTCGATACTGCTCCTGAATTTCCGCTGGACTGCCGGCAAAGATACCCTTGCCCTCATGCATCTCTTTGACATTGCCCCCGGAGGAAAAGGCCTTGCCGTCACCGGTGATGATCAGGGCAGAAACGTCTTTGTTTCGATTGATCCAGTCGCAGGTCGTGTGAATGTCGTCAATAAGGTGGGTTCCTGTGAGAGCGTTGCGTACGTCGTCGCGCTTGAATGTTAAGGTAGCGACGCGCTGCTCCAGTTGTAGCGTGGCGTCAACCAGTGCTGGCAGTTCGATCATGAAAAGCTCTCCACTTCAAAGACAATATAGCTGCAAGCGCTCGCTTGGCTCCCGAAAGCGCAAGGAAAATACATCAGTTCGCTCATACGCTGTAAAGGGAGCGACAAATTCGATCATTGTGACATCGCTTCGATGAACGGACCAGGAAGCCTCGTAGACCCAACCGGTCACCCCGGAAGCGCCGCTTGAGACATCAAACTCAAAGCGGGTGAAGCAAAATGATTCGGGTGGAATGTATTCAGAACAGCCTACAGACCATTGAAAAGGCTGCGTAGTGATATCTGGTTTGGTGATCACCAGACCTGCATTTAGACGTAGATTGATAGTACCAATGTGGCATTGCTCGATCTGGGGAAACCACTTCAGCAAAAAGGGCTTTTGCAGAGCAATTGTCTCGGAGGCGATGCCGCAACCGGCTATGGCTCTGCCCGTGAGTATTAGCATTTATCGAAACCACTCGTCGCTTAGGAGAAGCCCAAAGCTCACCGCGGCGTTGCTCTTTTTGCCGCGGCTCGTGATGAATGTGCGCCTATATTCTTGCTTCAAGCGATTCATTTTGCGTTCAGAGTTCGGGTACAGGAGGTGCATTATTGCGGTCGCCATTGGCTGCGTGGACTGCTCGAGCCGCTCGCTCTCCTTCGTGTAATGCGCCTACCACTGTTGAAGGATGGCTAACGTGAGAAGCCTCGCCGGCGAAAAAGATACGATTGTTGGCGACGGGCTCTTGCAATTGCTTTCGTAGATTCCTGCCGCCAGACTGGTAGGTCCCTGCTTTTGGATACGAGTACACCCCGAGTGTGTAGGGGGCTGTGCCCCAGTTTTGCACCAGCCCCTGCAAGAAATTGGCGGATGCCTGATTTTGCGCCTGTGGGAAAGTTCGGTCTAAATCTTCGAGTATGGCTTTGATAATGGCCGCGTCTCCTGATTTACCCCCGCCTGCTACTTCGGAGATGGCGTTGAGCGCTTGGCCGTTGTCGCCCATCGGATAGCACATAAGAATGTGCGCATTCGTCCCTGTCTTATAGTTGCTGGGCACCCAACAGGCACCGGCAACGCCTTCCGTGACCAGCCAGGCCAGTTGTTCGTTCTCTGTTTCCCACCAGGGAGAGCGAAACTGCATGGGCACTTTCATACCTGTGTCAATACCGATGCCATTGTAGGCCGATACAGTCGATGCGGGTAAATCGGGGATAAAGTCAATTACCTCGGCTTGTAGAACACCGATGGAGACGGTAACGATGACCTGCCTGGCCGCATGGGAAGCTCCCAACGCATCAGTCACGATTACGTTGTCGCCACGTGAATCAATCCTCACCACGGGGCTGTTCAGCAGCAGTTTGCCAGTAGTGACCACATCGTCCCACCAGATCGTGTCTAGCACGTCCGCATAACCAAGATCTTTGTTTCCGAGCACTCGGATGCCGTCAGAAAGATCCCATTGATTACTCTGCAAAGCCAGGCTTCGGGCTCCTAGCTTGTCCAGGTTAGTCGCAAATGAGCCGCCTGCGATACCGGCATCATATAGATGATAGGCGCGGCTTTCGCGACCAATGCCGAAGGCGTTGAACAGATCATCAGCTAGCGAAGTCGTCGCGTCTTGATGCAGGTTAGGACGCCAATACCAGTTCCAAAACTGATTGACTGCAGTCACATCGGCGTCCGCGGCGCAAGGGTATAGCGCATCAGCTTTTGTCCAACAGGTTGTGGTGCCGCCGTCCATCGAATAGGCATCCAGGCCCTGATAGCCTCGTACATAGATGTCGACACCGTATTCGCCGGTAACGGCGGGCCAAACGGGATTGCCGCCCCTGGCGAGATAGTGCTCCTCGGCGCCCAGGTCAACCCGCATATCACCCAGGGTGGCGCTTTTGACGCGTCCGCCAATACGGTGTGTGGCCTCAAGGATGAGCACATCGTAGCCGAGATCTTGCAGTGTTCTGGCAGCATACAATCCAGCGCTACCTGCACCGACGATGATCACATCCTGTGTCGTGTTCTCAACAGGCTCGAATACTGCGGTCAGCGGCCCAATGGGTGTGTCGGGCCGTTCGGCGTCCCATAAGGCAACGGCCTCTGCGGAGACGTCAAATCGGCAATGTGTTCCCTCAGATAGGGGACTGCACCAGCCTTCCCAGCGATCGAAACGCCAACCCCGACGCGGAATAGCTGTGTAGTTGACGAAATAATCCCCAACTACCTCATTCTCACAGGCGGGATCACCCCTGCGGTACTGCTCAAGGGAACAGCCAAATGGTCCTTCATTCAGGTCCACGATATCCCCTTCACCTCGTATAGCGAGCGGATGCCTGCAGGCTTGCAGGATGAGCAGCAGAGTCAGGCTTAGGATAAGCCGCATCGTGGATATTTGCGTGATTGGCATAACCGGCGAAATTCACGTAGCTCGATCGATATCAGCTAAGGATAGTTTTGACCAATAGCGAGGTAAAGGCGAGTCATCTCCAGCACAGCGCGCCAGATTCTTATTCAGCTCGAAAAGGTTGTGGTTCAAATTCAGCCCCAGCGTTTCCAAAAAAACGGCTTTACAGCGGCTTAAGGCCATTGCCTGGCGGTTAGGATGCCTTAAGCCAGGCATTGTGTTGCTTCTATCGAGAGTTGTTTAAGCCTCCACCGCGTATCTGGTTGCGTGATGTGAATAGCACGTTCGGTGGTTAACGAATACTTGATACGCTATGTACAACCGCAGCGTGTCGCCAATAGTCTTGAGTGATGCAAGACGGCCAAGCGGGATGAAGCAAAAAGGCAAGGACGCTAGTTGCCCAAGTCGACGAATCCGAAAGGGAGTTCGGCTATCTGCTTGATCTGAGAAGGAGTCTGCCAAGGATTGAACGCACCCGCCGGGTTCGAGCGAAACATTGGGGCCCCATATAAAAAACCCCGGTACAGAAGACCGGGGCTTGTAAGATGGATACCTGGATGGTCGTTAACTACTCAACGACGGGGATGGGCTCGATCACGACGGCCATGGTGTTTGCGCCCTCATTAAAGGGATGGGCCATGTCGTTGCGGGGCACCCAGCAGTTCACGAAGTCGACATTGTTGTCATCGGTGCGTGCCGCCAGCTTAACCTCCACGCCGTCCATGCTGCGGCGCTTGTTG
>JBCDFM010000341.1:0-4270 GCA_039178015.1 Pseudomonadota bacterium | reverse complement strand
TCCGCTGGAAAAGGCCTTGGTGTATTCGCTGAAAAAGACGTCGGGAAGGGAACGACTATTTGGCGACACGTTTCTGGTCAATACAAAGTACTGGATAAGGGTTTGTTGGAAGCCTTGTTGGCGGAGCTTTCACACAAAGACGCGGTATATCTGCTAACCCATATCACTTCCATTGAGGAGTTTCCCGGCTACATGGTCGAATACTTTGATGAAGGCGCGCTGATCAACCATTCAGATCGGCCCAATGTAAAGGGAAAAAGCAGTGCCCCTAACGATTACAAGTTAACCGCTCACTCAATATCAGATATTGTCGAGGCTTTGCAAAGTCGCCACTTTGATCTCGTTGCAGCCTATGACATTGCCGCAGAAGAAGAGCTGTCAATGGATTACAACGACGAACCGGATGATCCAGCTTACTACGATGAAGCGTGCAGGCGTTATGGCGTGACATGGGATTGGCTTTAGACCTGCCTTATTCTCAAGGTGATAGGCCTGGCCTTGTCATCTGCAAGCATACAGCTGCTCAGAACACACCGTTTGCATTTCGAATCGTACCGCCATTGAGCAGGGCATTGAACCGCAAGAACCCATCCAGAGGCTGGATGGCATCCCAATGCTCGACAATCCTGCCGTTATCGACACGCCATGAATCAATAATATTGAGCCCTTTTTGATCGTCCCCTCTGTCTTCCCGATTGAGAGTTGCATGTGAGTGGAAGACAACGTAGTTGCCGTCGGCATAAATGTGTTTTACGTCGTAGGTGTAATCCGGGTAGTCCTCAACAAGCTGTTGTAGAAAACCCACCAGCCCGCTGATCGTGTCCGGAATGTTGCGATTATGTTGTACATAGGCGCTATCGTTGTAGTGCTCGAGCACGTACGCGAAATTATGGTCGTTCATCATATTCTGTACAAAATCAGAAATCAGAACGACATTTTGGCGTTCTTGTTCCGTCCAGTTAGGTTTGGAGAGGGAGTCCAGCTCGATGGTAATGTTGCCCTCCTGCTGTGCAGTTGCGAGGGTGCTGGTGAAAACGAAAAACAAAGATAAGATGAGTCGCTTCATTAAGGTTCCTATAAAGTACCTGGTTACTAATATATACTAAATTACTCGAAGGCTATATGGATTACAATGAGGCACGCAGAGTTGCCCTGGGCACACGCAGGTAACCGGTATCGGCATGTGCCGAGAAGGAGCGAACATCAGCAATAAAGCCTTGGAGAGAAGTCACTGGTGACAATACAAAAGAAAGCGGAAAGGCGGGTGTTTATTAATAATGAGGACTGCCCCATTCGCAACGTGGTTTCTCACGTCGGGAACAGATGGTCGATGCTTGTATTGTTTGCGCTAGTGGACGGTGCTGATCGATTCAACTCCATTAAATCCCGAGTGGTGGGTATATCACAGCGAATGCTGACCCAAACATTGCGTAACCTGGAACGTGAAGGCTATGTTAGCCGTACCGTTTATGCCGAGGTTCCTGTAAAGGTGGAGTATGACCTCACCGACATGGGGCGAGGGCTTGTCAAACCACTCTATCAATTGGTGTCCTGGGCGGAAACCCATCATGATGATATTAGACGCTCTCGGCAGGCCTACGATGAGCGAGGTTGAGCAGGCGAAGCTGATCAGCGTCCTAATCTATTCTTGTGGGGCTGCGCAGCAGGCCAACGAAACACGAAGGTTTAGGGGCAAAAATCGAGCACCTAAATCAGGGCACTGCAGGCGAATGGCAGGCCTTTATAATTTCGAGCTATTTTTTGTTAGCGTTCTAAAAGCTTTATGCAGGCGTATATATAGAGGTGCGTATGGGCGCTCGGTTGTCGTCTTAGTTGCCGACGCATGCTGAGAATTCAGCTAACGACTATAACTGCCAACGTCATAGGTGCATTCAAAGATAGACTCTGCCTGGACTTTGGCATACGCTTTTTAGCTGTGAGCTATAGTTATGCATGTTGCAGGGTAAAGGCTGCGCGCAGGTGCTAAGTTCTTTAGGCGAGACCGTAGCCTTGTGCCTTATCGGCTGCGATCAAAGGTATTTTATGTGAAGGCTACCTTCCTACTTTTTATAGTTTGCTCGATGAATTGCCAACTGGTCTGTGGCGATACGGGTCTGGCCTACGAGCAGCTGGGTAAGCATCTCCATTCGGAGTTTAAATACGTCGAGTCGGAGATTATGAGAGTGTGGATAACAATCGACGCCCTGCAGGACACAATGCACCAAAACCCGGATGCGATCACCGGTGAGATGAACAAGAGTCTCGCGAATCTGTACTTTTATGAGAGCAAACTCAACGAGTATCTAGGCGTATTGGAGGTTGAGCTCACTCAGCTGGACGATCCGCTGAAGACCGTTTTTAAGAGAGATCAGTTCAAGCCAATCCACTTTAATACGCTGATTCATAAAACCCCGGGTGGCGCGACGCTGGTGCCAAACAGCCACAAGATCGCGATCAAAAAGGTCGGGCTGTAGCCGATAGCAAAACAGGCAGTACCGCGTATTCATTACTCCCGCACATAGGTTTTAGTTACCGCTTTTTACACTTTTCTGGCTGTCGGATCCCCTGGCGAAACCCCAGGATTAGTTAGTGAAGCCCTGTCGAGATAGTCTCTACCAATTCGGTGGCTTTAGCTGGGCAACATTGAATGAAAAAATGGATATTCGTTGTGCTGCTGCTGGCCTCTTCGGTCCCCGCAGTGATCGCCATAGCCTATCGGCTAGCAGCTCCCGTATGGTCATCTCCTATTGGGCAACAAACCTGCTCGGTATTAGTGCTTGGTTACCCAACGCAAGCAGATGGCAGTGTGAGTGATGTGGCTCGATTCAGGGTTGAGGCGGGGGTTGAGCTTTACCGGCAACAGTCTTGTCGTGAATTAGTGTTCTCTGGCGCTGCGGTGCACAATGAACATATTGAAGCGGAAGTCATGGCCGCGCTGGCGCACCGCAGCGGTGTTTCAGAGGATGAGATTATCGTCGAACCCAGCGCTCGCTCGACCTGGGAAAACGTAGGTTGTACCGCGTCAGTTCTTCCGCAGCGAGAGCGCGTATTTCTGGTATCGGATTCTCTGCATGCAAAACGAGCAGAGCGTTACGCCTGTAGACAGGATTCGACCTTGTGTGAAACTTTTGTGGCAGCGGGCGCGGCCCCGCCTGTGACTGCATTGTGGAGTTTTGGCTCCGCGCTTAAAGAGTTCAATGCCTACCTGCGCGATCTGCTGTTCTATCGGAGCGGAGCCGTGGCAAACTCACCTGGTTGTACACTCTAAGTAAAGAGCTTTGTTAGGAGTTTACTCATCATATGATTCCGGAATTCTACGCCCAACTTCTGGGTGCTGCCGGTTCAGCAACTTTGAGCGTGCTATCGAAGGACGGCAGTATTCAATCGACGCTGGTTTGGCCCGATTTCGATGGGCAGTTTATAAAATTGAATGTGATGGAAGGCTCACCCAAACTCAATAGTATCAAGCGGGAGCGCAAGGCGACGGTATTGATGACTCATGGTGGCAACGAAACACTCTACATCGCGGTGCGATGTGAACTGCATGACATCGTGAGTGAGGGTGCAGTGGAGCACCTGAACATGCTTACCCAGAGAAATATGGGCGTGCAGCGGTGGTATGGCGACGTGGTGGCTGAAAATGAAGCCGAGGAGTACCGGACCCGAATTTTATATCTCAAGCCCGTGCGTGTTTACCACACATAGCGTGCGTTTTTACAACACATAGTAAGCAAGCTTTGCTCTCGCGTCATGCCAGTTATATTCGATCTTCGGGTGCCAACTGAGGCTCAGCCAGGTGATCTGATTTGACCCAAACGCGCGCACCGCTTTCACCGGTGGTTGCTTCAAGCGCATAGTTTGGAGGTAATCGCAGCCAGGAATGCATCTTGTACGTCTGACCTTCGAAGGTAAAGCTGCCTTCAAGTACCAGAATTTCGAAGCCTTTGTGCTCAGAGGCCTGCACAGTTGTGTTCGCGTCCCAGACTTCGATTCGCACGCGTTCCCGGTGATCAGCGTAGAGCGGTATTTCCGATACGCCGGGTGAAATGGCGACAGGCTGTCGGTCAGTGGTGTCCACGGCCATTTGGTGTCGATCTTTCATGTCAAACTGCCACAGTTTAACGAGTATGGTTGCTCCTTCTTCAGCCCTGGGTGTATGACTGGAAGTGGGAGGATTGCGCACGTAGGTTCCAGCTGGAAAGTCGCCGTGTTCATCCTGAAAGACGCCCTCGAGCACAAGATACTCCTCTCCACCTGTGTGAGTGTGGGC
>JBCDFM010000340.1:0-4280 GCA_039178015.1 Pseudomonadota bacterium | reverse complement strand
GGACCGATATTGGGCCATGACGTGTTAGGCGAGAACGGAGAAAGGCTGTTGACTCTTCTTGGCTCTGCGCTGATTGCATTCAGCCATATCCGCAACTTCTCACTTTGCCGCGATTCACACGCCAGCGAGCCCGCGGATATTAACTAAGAGGCAGAGCTTCTCGCCTGTCACAAATCGCTATATCTGGCCCCATCCCTGGCAAAATCTGGCAGGGCGACATGGCCTGCAGTGCCAATCACCGCAAACCAACAAGCCCGTTCTCCGGGCCATAAGTGGATAGGGTTGTCATAGGCTCTGCACCAGTACAGAAAATCTGTAAAGCAGGTACTCGTCGGACAACGCGGCAACACTGTCGGCGCCCTCTACCATCCGGCGCCATGCTATCGGGCTATGCGCATTTAAAGTCCTGCACTGCTAAGACTAAAGTCGGCTGCCGCCAGAATGGCCCTACTCCGTATAGAGTTCGTATGCTTTTAAGCTCATTGAATACGCCGAGGTCGCCATGTCGTTTTCGCTCATGGTCGTGGAGAGTTCTCCGGATATCCAAAACGGCATATACAGTTCCCTCAGCTCCAGGCCGTCTGGATAATCCACCAAAATAATCTGATTCGGTGGCGGCGGTGGCATGTGAATACAAGCGCCAAAGTAAGGTACAAGAAAAAATTGAGTCACACTCTGTTGCTCGTCGAATTCTAACGGCACAACGAAGCCTGGGATTCTCACCCTCGCGCCATCCATTTCAGCGCGTACTTCAGTTGATACTAGCGCCTGTTGGTAGGCGTCATCCTCTGCTGCAGCGATGGTGTTGCTGATTTGGCTGCTGATTTGATCCTCTAACGAGCCATCTTCGATCTCATAGAGGTAATCGGGGGGGTTCATCAGAATTTCCAGGATATGGGGAGGGATAAGATCAATCCATTCGATGGTGTCAAACGTCCCGTCTAGCACACCCTCTGATTTGCCATTTGCGGCTGCTTCAGTGGACGCCCAAACTCCCATCAGAGCGATAGCCGCAACGCCCACTGTTTTCCACCAACTCACTTGTATAGCCGCCACACGCACAGGATTGTCCTCGAAAAACGGTATGATATATTGACGCTTTGACGGCTTTCAATACGCCGAGTTCAACGCTCTTCTGGTAATACCTTCTCATGGCCATCGAACTCAACCAGGTCGGGTTTGCGCACGCACAAGCCCCCGAGACAACAGTCCTGCAGATCGCACATTGGCAGGTAGCTGCCGGAGAAAGAGTATTCGTTCACGGCCCCTCCGGGGTAGGCAAATCCACCCTGCTGAATCTGATCAGTGGCTTGCTTGTCGCGCAAGAGGGTGAAGTATCGGTGTTGGGCGAGCGGCTGGATGTCATGAGCAGTCGCCAACGTGATCGCTTTCGCGCCAACCATATCGGCTATGTTTTCCAACGCTTTAATCTTATTCCCTACCTGAATGCGATTGAGAATATTGCATTAGCCGGTAGTTTTTCGGCGGGAACAAGCCGACAGAATAACGCCCCCAGACCCGAATCACTACTCGAATCTCTCAATCTTGAGACATCCAGCTGGCGTAAGCCCACCGCTGTGCTCAGCATGGGCCAACAACAGCGGGTGGCGATCGCCAGAGCGCTAATCAATCAACCCGAGCTACTGATTGCTGATGAACCAACATCATCACTCGATCAGGACAATCGCGACAAGTTTCTTGCGCTGCTGATGCCGCTGGTCGAAGAGCACAATATGACACTGTTGTTTGCCAGCCACGATATGACGCTGGCTAAGCACTTCTCAAAAATTCAACCGTTCGCTGAAATCAGCCAGGACGCCTCAGCATAGTATGTTTCTACGGATCGCCATTAAAAGCCTCATGAACCGTAAAGGTTCCGTGATCATGTCGATGCTGGCTATTGCGGTGGCGATTTTCGTACTGCTGGGCATAGAACACATCAGGCAGCAGGCTAGAGACAGTTTCGCCAGCACTGTGTCCGGTGTCGACCTGATTGTCGGCGCTAAGACAGGCAGCCTGAACTTACTGCTGTATTCCGTTTTCCGTGTCGGCGCGGCAACCGACAACATCAGCTGGGACGCATATCAGGAGATCGCTGAAAGTGATGACGTGTCCTGGACAGTTCCCCTCTCACTGGGTGATTCACATGAAGGCTACCGCGTGCTTGGCACATCACCGGCATACTTCGAGCACTTTAGTTATGGCGACCAGAGACCTCTGCAGCTCGTCGATGGCAAACCCTTTGAGTCTGCTTATGAAGTGGTGCTCGGTTCAGAGGTGGCACGAACGCTGGGTTACTCACTTGGAGACGAGATTCTTTTGTCCCACGGCGTAGTCAGCACCAGCTTTAGTTTACATGCTGACCACCCGTTTATCGTTGTCGGCATATTGGAACCCACCGGAACGCCAGTAGACCAAACCGTCCATGTTCCGTTGCAAGGTCTGGAAGCGATTCATAGCAGTCCCAGGCGTCTTGCACGACTAGAAAGTGTCGATGAATTGACTCCACAAAGCATTACCGCGTTCTTCCTCGGGCTGAACTCAAAACTGTCGACCTTTCGTGTCCAACGAGAGATCAACGGGTTTGCTCAGGAACCATTGATGGCGATCTTACCGGGTGTCGCCTTGTCGGAGCTATGGCAAATGGTGGGAACCTTCGAGAATATTCTCAGATTTATCTCGCTGCTGGTGCTCGTTGCTGCGGTACTGGGGCTGGGTGCAGTGTTGCTGGCCTCGGTGCGCGAGCGTCGTCACGAAATCAGTCTGCTGCGGGTGCTTGGCGCGCCGCCATCATACCTTTTCCTGCTATTAGAACTCGAAGCTTTGCTGATCAGTGTGGCTGGTATGTTGCTTGGGGTATTCGGCCTGTATCTGAGTTTATTGCTTGCCAGGGACCGTCTTGCGACCACAGTCGGCCTACACCTGGATCCCAGTGTACTGACTACAGGCGGCCTAATGATCATGCTGTTGGTACTAGGTGCGGCACTGATCGCCGCTGCCGTACCAGCGCTACGTATCTATTCTCAGGCCCGCACTCAATACGATCACTAATCGCGCTAACGAACACGTATCATCTGACGGGCAGGCATCTTCTCGATGTGCTTTAATGATGACGCTATGATCACGTGCCGCGAGCCATTGAAAAACTATCGCCTCATGTTTGCGTGCAATAACAGGCAATACCCTATATCACCTTGCTCCAGGGCATGATGGTTAAACAGAGAATTAGGCAGGAAAATTACTATGATCAATGTCGCTGAGGTGCTCGATGAGGCGGAACAGCGCTGCAAAGCTGAAGGCGCGAAACTCACAGACAAACGCAAACAGGTTCTCGAGGGGTTATTGCACTCTGACTCCGCCCTATCTGCATACGAACTGGTGGATTATTGTAAAGAGCAGTACAACCAGTCTATTCCGCCAATGTCTGTTTACCGCATATTGGAATTCCTGCAAAGCCAACACCTCGTTCACAAGCTAGAGCTGGCAAACAAATACGTTGCCTGCTCGCACATAGGCTGCAACCAAGATGAGTGCGTTTCACAGTTTCTAATATGTCAGAACTGCCAGCGCGTGGAAGAGGTCGATATCGATAAGTCCACTCTCCGCGCTATTGAGCGCAGGGTTAGGGCCGCCGGTTTTCGTCTGGCGAGCCAACAATTGGAAATGCACTGCCTGTGCGAAGAGTGCATGTGAGGGCCTGAATCAGCGCGCCCGCGCACCGGCAGCAATACAGCGCTCGCTAGCTGGCGCTGACCCAAATTCAAGCATCGCTGTGTATACCGCGTAACTGCGCGATGAAGCGATACGGTCTTGCCGCATCCGGTCCCGCATAGTCGACACCGACACGGGGCCCAATAGTGACCAAGGCCTCATCCACTGCTATCCCTCGATCCTCTAGCCATAGGTCCCGTGAGAGCAGGCTTCGCCCGGTCATGACGGTTGAAATGCCCAGCGCTTTCGCTAGTGAGCCCGGTCCCCCGAGCAACGTTTTGTCTCGCTTTTGCTTATCTCGGCGCGTGAGCATCAGCTGTTCGCCATCGAGCGGAAGTCCGGCACGAATGAGCACCGCGTGAGGAGTCCCCTCTACTGCCGTAACAACGTTAAACAAATGATGAATCCCATAGCATAGGTAAACGTAAGCAATGCCGCCGGCCTGATACATGGGCTCTGTGCGCGAGGTACGTCGCCCACCATAAGCGTGACAGGCGCGGTCATCCACGCCCGCATAGGCTTCCGTCTCAGTGATCACGGCACTGGTGATCCCCTCAACCGAATGTGTG
>JBCDFM010000339.1:0-4291 GCA_039178015.1 Pseudomonadota bacterium | reverse complement strand
CACTGGTATGGAGCGCACCGCAACTACGGCGTCCAGCGCATCGACCGTTTGGAAAACAATGTGGGTTATCTCGATTTGCGGGTGTTTGCGCCACTTGATATGGGTGGCGATACGCTTGTTGCCGCGATGAACGTGCTGGCGGATATGGACGCCATGATTATCGATCTGCGTCATAACGGCGGCGGTATGGCCGATGCGGCAGATCTAGTGGCAAGCTACTTGTTTGATGGAGGTCGGCAGCCGTTAACCGGCGTTTATGACAGGCCAACGGATACATTGACACAGCGTTTTACGCAGCCCTATGTATCGGGTCGTCGTTTCGGTTTCGGCAAGCCCGTGTATGTACTCCAGTCAAAGGATACGTTTTCCGCTGCCGAGGCGCTGGCCTATAACCTTCAGGCCCTTGATCGCGCCACCATTGTTGGCGAGGTGTCGGGTGGAGGCGCACACCCTTTCGAATATGTTCCTCTCACTGATCACTATGTGCTGTGGTCTGTGACTGCGCGCAGCATTAATCCCATTACCAAGGGCAACTGGCAGGGCGTTGGGGTCAAACCGGACATTGAGGTTGACGCAGATAGCGCTCTGGGCGCGGCACTGGCGCATCTACGAGAGCGAGCACTTTAGCTCAATACGGTAACAGGCACCTTGAACAAATACCTCGTATAAATTTGAGACTATCGTCGTCTGAACATGCTCATGCAAATTGATCCGCTGGCGATTCAGAAAAGGGAATCTGGGCTAAGCCGGGAATGTGCGAGCTGAGGGTAGCGCGCGCACCCCCATCCAGTGCATGCCATTGTGCGCTCAATTCGCGCCATGTGACGACCTGAAATGTCTTTGCTACTGAGCGAAAAGGCTGCCCCATGAGTTCACCGTCGTACAGGGCCTCTCCACGATCAAATGCTGCTTCGTTGAATGTTTCAATACCCTGGGCTCGGAGTTTTGTGAATGCCGCCTCGTTCTGCTGCATCAGGGGAACAAAGGTTTCCATGATGCAGGATAGCAATGGCGTCAGTGCGGCATGTATCTCAAGCGCTCCCTCGCTTGTAGCATGCTCTCCATTGTCGATTGCGCACAGCCACTGATATGTCCTTGGAGCGTACTCCTGCAGCAGCTCGGCCGCACGGCCATCGGGTAGATTCATCGCCAGCTGTCCATATGCGCTGGCATCGGCCAGAGTGAAACGTTCGCCCAATAAGAAAGGCTGCTCCTTCAATACCGACTCCATGGCCGCCAGATAGCGACGCCAGGCGCTGTCCAGCAGTGTGTGCGTTTCGGGAAATCCGGCCCTTGCAGGTGGGGTGTGCTCGGACAGCATGCCGCAGTCATAACCGAGTGGCGCTACGCTAAATAAATAGGGGCAGCGACTCACCTGGCGTGTCGAGAGGTTGCGCTGCATACCTTTGCGCATGGGTGGCATGACCAGTCTGCGCATTTCGCGCAAGGTCGTCTCGGCCATCACATTGGTTTTGGCAGACGTCACCCAGCGGTTGTGGTGGACCATGTAAAGACCAAACTCATCGAACGCCTCGTCGATTAAACGGCACAAAAACTGAAGCGCTGGATCTTCAGGCAGCAGGGCCAGGTGCGATAAATCCAGCGCGTCGAGGTGCTGCGCCAAGCCGCTGGAATCGTAAAAGATCGCTTTGCCATCAAAAGTGTAAAACGGCACTGCGGGGTATTCATCCAGACCGTCGACCCGCTTTGGATAGCGCTGTATTGCCTTCTTTTTGCGTGCCCGCTGCAGGCGCAACATCAACATTACTGAGCGCAACAGACCGGCTTGTTCCGGAAGTCGCTCCCAGGTCACGTCAGCGTAGTCGGCCAGTGCTTGCATTTTGAGGTGGTAAGGCGACGCCGTTAGACCCAGGAGCGTCAGTTTTTGTCTCATGACCCTTGGCTTCCTTTACCTGCTCACCCTCGATACACGTAACCGGATGGCTGTTGCGAATATACGTCCTGGCACGCCAAAATCATTCGGCCAGCTGGTGATGATAGCGTATCTATAACTGGCAAGATCTGCCACGCTGAGCGTGGACAGAGTCATATAGCTGATCATGGTAAGCATAGAACAGCGGCATACGGTTCACAGTATGCTTGCAGGCTTATGCCTCCTCTTCCTCTGTATCGCTGGCTCTTAGCCGATCTGCAATCTCTTTGAGGCGAATGAACTGTTGAATGTGTATCGGGAGTTCCGCTAACCAGTTGATAAACTCAAATACGTACAGTAGCAGGGACAGAATCAGTCCGACCTCCAACACACCAGCTCGAACCGACTCAAATGGCGCGTACATAAACAACGCCACGGCACCCAACCAAAAAACGAGATAATTCCAAGTTTCGAGGTCCGACAGTCGTATATTCCAGCGCATCAAGCGTTGAAAGTGCCCGGCTGTGCGGTCCGTACTTTTGGACGAAATAGCGCTTACGGCACCTTCCAGCTCGTCGTTGTAGCCAGCATTCAGGCGATAGTTTCGGGCAGCCGTGACGGTATAGATGATAACGACCAAAACCAATAGCGCGGCGCAGGCCAACAGTACGGGCAGAGACAGTCCGGCTACGATGAGCAAGATGCCGATCAAGGAAACGACCGCACCGATCAACTCGGGCATGGACTGCTCGAAGAACTCGACAAATTCAGTGAGTAGATTCACCCGCGCGGAGATTCTTGAGATATTGGCGTCGGATGCATGTTCGCGTTACACCAGCTCAGTGGCGACACCTTGATAAATTCGGGCATAGATGCGGGTGTCATAGAAGCGCCGCAGTGAACCAATAACCGTGGAAGCCAACCCGAGAATGCCTAACTGAATTAGGCCTTCGTAGCTTTCCTTCAACAGGTCGTCAATAGCGATGCCGATGGCCAGCGGGTAGAGCACGCCCAGCCCGGATTCGATAGCAACCAGAAGCATGGTGAGCGAGATACGGCCAAAGTATCGACGCCATAATCCAACTAGCGAGATCGAGTGCCTCGGTCTGCTCATAAACTGGTACCGGTAACCGCGTAGGCTGTCAGCCGGGCGCGAAACTCCCCGCGACGATCATAGGTATGTAGATCGTTGTCGCAGGCATAGAGTCGCCCGCTGGGTTGCAGCAAGCGCACTACTTCCGATAAAGCGACTGCGGGCTTGGGCACAAACTGCAGCACCCGATCGACAAGTACCGTATGGAAGCTGGCATCTGCGGTTGCCAGGCGTGACAGATCGCCTATGCGGACCCGGGCCGATTGCGACCCGTTCTCACGTTCCGCCTTTACCAGCGATAATAGGTGCGCACTGCGCTTGACACCCAGGATCCGTCCAGCCGAGCCGAGGGCCTGCGGCATGCCCATGACATCGACGCCCAGAAGGCTGCCGGTCTCCAAGACTCGATCGCCAGGTGCTAATCCCAGCAGCGCGTAAACGTTGTGCGTGTGTAGAGCAAAGTGTGGCAGGGTATTCAGCAGTGTAAGGCCGCTGGTGCAAACGTCGGGATTTTTCACCCCATCCACCCGCTGAAATCCAGATGGTAAATACGTGTGGTTATCGTCTGCCAAAGTGTGTCTCAGTGACGGCTTGCTGGTTGGATTGCTGCATCTTTGATGCTTCGATAGTGACACAATTTCTGTTGGCAAAGCCATGGCCGTTTTAGGACGCCTTCTTGCTCGACTTTAAAGGACTCATTAACCGTGTGCGACATTGTTGAAGCGTGCTGCGATGAAGCCAACCGGCGCAGACAGCCTGGCCTCTAATGCAGGTTCTATGTCACGACGGTTTGCCCTCCTCACCGAGAACGCGTGCGCATTCACTCGAATGTGCTGTGCGTTCAAGTCAGGCCTGCAATCGCCTGGGAGCTCAGCAAGATCTGTCCATGGCTTCAGCGCGATGATTTTTTGACGGTGTTTTAATCTTGCTATACCCTGAAAAGGACTAGAGAGCGCCTGCGAGTGGGGAGCGGTTCACCGCCAGCGGGTACGCAGCATGTTGCGGCAAATCGCGAAAGCAGCCGCCGTTCTTGCAGTGCTCTGTGCCGTTGACTCAATAATAAAGTGCAACTTCCATGATTAAATTTGCCGCATTCGTCGTACTGTTCTGTATCTGGCTAGCGCTCACTATTTGGCTCGTCCGAGGGCTCATCAAGACCGGTCGTTATCCCAGCTGGCGGATGATGATAGTGACGGTCGTGGGTTACATCGCCATTGTGTTTGCATCTCTACAAGTATTTGGTACCGCTTGAGAGCCTGGCGCTTGAATGAGCGCGTCCCAAATCGAACTGCGCGCGTTGTTACCTGAGCCTTGCCTTTTTCCGT
>JBCDFM010000338.1:0-4294 GCA_039178015.1 Pseudomonadota bacterium | reverse complement strand
TACAGGAGCTGGAATCTTCGCAGTGGTACTTGCAGGAACACCACAGCCAGCTGCTGCTGGAGCATAGCACCTGGGCATCGCATTATCGGGTCGAACAGGTTGCAATGCAGGAGCTTGCTATGCAGCCGCCTTCAATGGATCAGTTGAAGGTGGTGCGACCGTGAAGCGCTCGCGCAAGCCCGCTGCAGAATCCCTAGTCCGCTTCTACCTGGTTATCGGGGTGCTGCTAGTACTGCTCGCGCTCTTGGTTGGCCGGATCCTGACCCTGCAAATAATCGATACCGAACGCGGCTACGAGTTTCTTCAGGATCAGGGCGCAATGCGTTCGGTGAGGACGGCTGAGTTGCCGGCTTATCGAGGTGTTATCACCGATCGACGTGGTGAGCCGCTCGCGGTCAGCACTCCGGTAATCTCCATTTGGGCTAATCCCATGGTCCTCGCGAAATCTAATCGTATTGATGAGCTTTCCCAGGCCCTTCAGGCGGACCCCAAAGACCTGGCAGAACGCCTGAAGCGTTTCGGGAAGCGCCAGTTTATGTATCTCAAGCGGCACATGGTGCCAGATCAGGCAAGAGAGATCTTGGCGCTAAATATCAAGGGCGTTCATGGGCAGCGAGAATACCGTCGGTTCTATCCGGCGGGAGAAGTAGCTGCCCAGCTTGTTGGGTTCACTAATGTTGACGACCAGGGTATAGCTGGTTTAGAGCTCGCTTACGAAAACTGGCTTAAAGGTGCGCATGGAAGAAAAAAATACATCAAAGATTTGCATGGAGAAGCGGTAAGAGATATCGGCGTACTGGAACCCGCGCGCCCCGGCAGAAACCTGACTTTGAGTATCGACCTTCGTCTGCAGTACCTGCAGCACCGTGAGCTTGGTAAAGCGGTTACTGCGGCACAAGCCGCATCGGGCTCGATCGTTACCCTCGACGCGACGACAGGTGAAGTTTTGGCAATGGTGAACTATCCCACCTTTAACCCCAATACCAAAGGTGCAGACCCCGCCCTGCGAAGAAACCGTGCGATGACCGATGTCTATGAACCCGGGTCCACAATGAAAACACTGACGCTGGTAGCGGCATTAGAAAGTGGGAGGTTTACAGTCGATACCGTTATCGATACGTCGCCCGGCCGAATTCGAGTGGGGCCCAAGGTGTATCCCGATCCGCTCAACTACGGTGAAATCTCATTGTCTAGAGTGATCGAAAAGTCGTCTCAGGTCGGTATTACGAAATTGGCACTGGACCTCGGACATGAACCTATTCGTGAAGTATTCAATCGATTTGGTATCGGCCATTCGCCCGCAACAGGCTTCCCCGGGGAGAGTTCGGGTGCGCTTCCTGACAGGGTGCGCTGGTACGCCACAGAAAAAGTATCACTGGCCTTCGGCTACGGTATCGCAGCGTCTCCTATGCAGATTGCCAAAGCCTATAGCGTGTTCGCCAACGACGGCGTGCAGCAGCCCTTGTCCCTACTGGCTCTCGAAGGAGAAGCACCCGCTGGAGAGCGCATTGTGTCACCGCAGATTGCCAGGAATGTGCTGAGTGTCTTGCACGCCGTGACTGGAGATGAGGGCACTGCAGGCAAGGCTCGCGTACCCGGTCATCGGGTCGGGGGAAAAACAGGTACCGTCCATAAGGTCGGGCCGCAGGGATATGTGGATGATCAATACATCGCCTGGTTTGCGGGTGTTGCACCGATCGACAACCCAAGAATCGTAACGGTTGTTGTAATCAATGACCCTCAAGGTGAAGACTACGGCGGTGGCTCGGTGGCCGCGCCAGTGTACTCAGCTGTGACACAGGGCGCTCTAAGGCTGCTGAGTGTACCCCCTACGGACGTGGAAGTTGCCGTCGCTGCCGACCGTCCCGAGGCGGAGGGACCGGCATGATCGAGTCAGCCGGCAATCACAGTCGTAGTCTGCCACTGACGGAGCTGCTAAATCTTGGGGACGCTCTCGGTAGCGAAATACAGATTAACGGCCTTGCGCTGGACAGTCGGGCTATAGAACCGGGAGACTTATTCCTCGCCGTCCCAGGCGAGACACATGACGGTCGGCAGTTTATCGAACAGGCCGTGGCCAGCGGCGCTGCAGCGGTTCTGGCTGAAGCGCCGATCGCAGGTTTCGTGGATGAGCTTTCCGTGCCGCTAATCGAATGGCCTGACTTGCGATTCGAGTTGGGCACAATCGCGGCGCGTTTTTTTCGGCACCCCAGTCGTGATATGCACGTCCTGGGCGTGACAGGCACCAATGGTAAAACGACAACAACGCGCCTGTTCGCGCAGCTCGGGCGATCCCTGGGAATGTCTTGCGGCGTCATCGGCACGCTTGGGGCGACCATTGACGAATCCGTAAATTCGTCCCGCAATACGACGCCCGATCCGGTCATGCTGCAGCGCCAGTTGGATGAATGGCGTGCCGACGAGATCAGCACTGTAGCGATGGAAGTGTCCTCTCACGCCCTGGTTCAGGGTAGGGTGGCCGGTGTTGAATTCGATACAGCAGTGTATACCAACCTGTCTCACGATCATCTTGATTACCACGGCACGATGGAGCGCTATCTGGGTGCCAAGCTGCAGTTGTTTGCTACGGCTGGATTGCGTCACGCGTTGGTCAACGCAGACGATCAATACTCTGCGTTGGTGCTGGCCGCGATCCCTTCGGATATCAACGTGTGGACATTTTCGGCTATGGACAAAACGGCCGATATAAAAATCGAAATGGTCGACGTCGATACAGTCGGCATGTCGGGCAGGCTTAGTACGCCCTGGGGCGGCGGTAGCTTTAGCAGTTCCCTGCTGGGTCGGTTCAATCTATCGAACCTGGCGGCAGCCGTGGCGGCTATTGTGCTGGCTGGCGAGAATATCGCGGACGCGCTCGCCGTTATCCCGCAACTTCAGGCGGTGCCTGGAAGAATGCAGTCGATACCAAACGATCTCGGCATTCAGGTGATTATTGATTATGCCCATACCCCTGATGCGCTGGAACAGGTTCTGGCTGCGTTGCAGCCACAGGTAAAGGGTAGCTTGGTCACCGTATTTGGCTGTGGCGGCGATCGCGATCGCGCCAAGCGCTCGATGATGGGAGCAGTCGCATCGTCACTGTCTACCAGTGTCATTGTGACCAGTGATAATCCGCGAAATGAAAATGCCGATACGATCATGGCCGATATCGCGGTTGGCTGCTCGGGTGTTTATCAGCTGATAGCGGATCGTGCGGAGGCTATTTTCACGGCAATCGATCAGGCTGAGGCGGGTGACTGTATTGTGATCGCCGGCAAGGGTCACGAGGACTATCAAATTGTGGGCCCGCAGCGACTTCACTTCAGCGATGAGGAGCAGGCTTCAGAGGCTTTGCTCAGGAGGCTGGCTCGATGATGCGGCCGATGATGCTGAGCGAACTCTTAGGGCCACTGCAGGCCGAGTTACTCGGAGACGACCTCCAAATTTCGGGTGTGACGACCGACAGTCGCCAGATCGAGCACGGTGATCTTTTTGTGGCGTTACAGGGTGAACGCTTCGATGGCCATGATTTTCTCGATGGAGCCATATCCGGAGGTGCAAGTGCCGCGCTGGTGAATCGCGTTAGCGAGGCATCTTTGAGTCAGCTAAAGGTGGAAGACACACAGCGGGCACTGGGTCTGCTGGGTGGCTTTAACCGGTCAATGTACGAGGGCCCTTTGATAGCCATCACAGGGAGCAGCGGCAAGACCTCGGTGAAGAACATGTTGTATTCAGTGTTCTCTCAAGAGGGTCAGACACTCGCTACTGCAGGCAACTTCAATAATGAAATAGGTGTGCCACTTACCCTGCTGGGACTTGCGCCTGGCGTGCAGTACGCCGTAGTTGAAATGGGAGCGGGCAAAGCCGGCGACATCACCTGGCTTTGCGAACTAGGGCGTCCCACAGTGTCGGTGTTGCTGACAGTGATGCCAGCGCACCTGGAGACCTTCGGAACTGTTGAGGATATTGCGGCGGCCAAGGGGGAGATTTTTGATGGCTTGGGTGCTGGCGATCACGCGGTAATCAATGCCGACCTGCCATGGGCTGATAGCTGGCGTGAGCGTGCGGGGGCCGCCACGGTAGTTGATTTCGCCAGCAAGAGACCTGCGGCGATCACGGCAGGGGACGTACAGCTGTTGGGTCTGGAGGGTATACGCTTCACGCTGAAGACACCGATTGGCAGCGTGACTGTCAGGCTCAAACTCCCGGGTGAACACAACGTTATCAATGCTATGGCCAGTACAGCAGTTGCCCTCGCCTGTGGACTTGATTTATCACAAATTCAGCTCGGCTT
>JBCDFM010000337.1:0-4305 GCA_039178015.1 Pseudomonadota bacterium | reverse complement strand
TTTGACGCCAGAGATGCCGACGTCCAGGTGACTGGCTCCGGCGGCGTGGCCATCATTGCTGAGCTCGGTGAAGAGCTGGTGCGCGAGGGGCGCCTGGCAGTGGGTGATATCACCACGATTTACTCGGGTCAGAGTGAGTTGCTCTCCCCTGATCAGGGCTTAGACCCCATGGCCGCCGATTTCCGTATTCAAGGTTATGAGCGCAATGATGGCAGTCACGCTCAGTTTCTAGTAGTTCAAGGTCCACAGTTACACGGGAAATTACCGGGCCTCACGCTGGAAGAATCGGGCTCTTACGGCCTGACGCTGGGCACCATTCACCGCGCCTTGTTTACAACGCTGAACATCCAACCCGGCAGGCGGCTGTTTGTTGAAGGAGCGGCCACCGGTACTGGGCTGGACTGCCTTCGCTCGGCGATCAAAACCGGCCTGCAGGCTGTGGGCATGGTCTCCTCCGACGATCGCGCCCAGCGTGTTAGAGATCACGGCGGCGAAGCGGTCAATCGCAAGGACGCGCGCTGGCGGTCGATTTTTTCACCCGTACCTGACGATCCGGCGCAATGGTCAAGTTGGGAGCAAGAAGGTGAGGCCTTTGTCGAGACAACCTGGGACCTCGCCGGCGGCCCGCTTGATTATGTCGTCTCACACGCCGGTGAAAAAGCCTTTTCTCGATCCTTCCAGTTGCTGGGTGAACAGGGTGTGCTCACCTTCTACGGTGCGTCCTCCGGTTACCGCTTCTCGTTTATGGGCAAGGCCGGTAGCGAAACGCCCGCCGCCATGTTCGCCCGCGCTGGCCTGCGAGCCGGCCAAAGCCTGTTGGTGGTGTATGGTCCTGGAGCAGAGGATCATATGGTCGACCCTGTCGCTATCGAGGCGATTGAAGTGGGCTGCAAACTGGGTGCTCAGGTAGCCGTATTAGCCGATACGATCTCCCAGCGCGAATTTGTCAGCTCCCTGGGCTTCGGCTCGCGGCTGACTGGCGTTGTGAGTATTGAAGAAATTCATCGGCGCCTGGGTGACGACTTTGACCCACCGGGACCGTTCGCGGCCCTACCCGATGCCTTTACTGAGTCAGAGGGCTTCAAAGAGGGCGTGCGCCAGTTTTCAGATCGCACGCTAAAACCGATCGGCTCTGCGATTGCCCCATTCCTGCGCAATACACTGGATCGGCGAGGCCTACCTGATGTGGTGTTTGAGCGCCGCGGTCGAGACGGACTTGCACTGGCCTCTTCCTTGGTCAAACCCAACGTGGGCAAGGTGGTTTATGCCGAAAATCTAAAGGGCATGCGACTGAGCTTCTACGCGCCTCAAGTGTGGATGCGGCAGCGGCATATTCTCATGCCCAGCGCGGAAATCAGAGGCACACACCTCAATACCTCCCGAGAATTCGCCGAGATGCAGGAGCGCATCGCAGCAGGGCTGATCGATATCATGGCGCCCGTACCGGTCGACATGGACGGCGTGGCAGATGCGCACCAGGCAATGTGGGAAAACCGCCATGAGGGGGCAAATTATGTGGCCCTGCATGCCCTGCCGAGGCTAGGGCTAAAAACCCGCGACGAGCTATACCGCGCCTGGGCTATTCGAGACGCTCAGGAGCGCGGTGAAACCTTTGAACGAATCGATACTGGATCAGCAGGAGCATTGCGATGAACGAAAAAAGCGATAAGAAACCCACCGCGACACCCATTACCCCCACCGGCCGGCTCGCCGATAAAAGTGTGATACTGACTGGAGCAGCTGGCTCAATCGGCGCTTTTGTCACGCGAGACTTGCTGCGAGAAGGCGCCAAAGTCGTGATGACCGGCCGCAACGGTGACAAGCTGCTCGCGTTCGTTGAGGAACTGACCGCGGAGGGATTTGATCGCGCCAATATGGCCACCGCGGTGGGTGATGGTGCCGACCCTGAGATCTGCAGACACATTGCCGCCACTGCCATGGAGGCTTTCGGCGCGATCGATGTGCTGATCAACAACGCCGGTGCCGCAGGGCCAAAATTCACGCTGCGGGATATTCCCTTTACCGATGTAGAAATGCGTGCCTCAGACGCAGATCAAACCATGTTCGACTCGGCCATGAACTTGCTCGCGGGGCCATGGAACATGGCTCGCGCGGCCGCCAATCACATGTCCATCGGCGGCGTCATCATCAATGTTTCAACCATTTTCTCTCGCACCCACTATTTTGGGCGCATTCCCTATGTGGTACCTAAGTCAGGCCTCAACGCCCTATCTAAGGGGCTTGCGATGGAACTGGGGACAGACCGCGGTATTCGCGTAAACACGCTCTTCCCAGGCCCGATCGAATCCGAACGTATCGACACCGCTTTCGCCCGCATGGACGAGCTGCAGAGCAACCCGCCAGGGCGTACCGGGCAGGAATTTCGCGACCTGATGATTGTGACTCGTGAAAAATGTGAGAGTGAGGAGTTGGAATTCCGCTATCCAACCCCGTCGGATGTCTCCTCCACCCTCATGTGGTTGAGTTCGGACGAATCTGCTGCACTATCGGGACACGCCCTCGAGGTTACCCACGGTATGCAGGTACCGGCCCAGAGTCGGTCCAAACTCTCTTCCTGGCCCGATAAGCGCTTGGAGGATCTCACCGGGGCAGCGGTATTGATACTGGCCGGCACCGACCATGAGGAGGCACTGACCTTTGCCCAGAAGCACACAGATAGTGGCGCTCGCGTGCTGATCGCCTTCCGCACACTAGAATCCTTAGGCCACGCTCGCGCATTGATACAGTCTCGAAATCTGGAACATCTCCAGTTGGCGCATTTAGATCCACTGCGGCGCGAGTCGGTCGATAGAACCATGCAATTCGTGGACGATCATTTTGGTCGGTTGGACGGGGTGGTGGTTCTGCCTCGTGAGCCCAACGGTCACCATGGCTACTCCTTGTGTACCGCAACCGACGCCGATGTCGAAAACTTCGTGCGCGACGAGATTGTAGCGCCGGTCGCATTCGCCTCTGCTTTAGCAAACAATCTAGAGCGCTGGTACAAGCAAGGTGAAGCGCCGGCGGTCACCTATGTTACCAACCCAAGCGATGACCACGGCAACTTAATGAACGAGGTGGTGCGCGCTTCCATCGAAGCCTTGATTCGCGGCTGGCGTCACGAAGATACAGCCCTGGCCGCACGTGGCGATATCGGCTTCACGGTATTGCCCAATCAGCTCGTGCGCTACGACAGCCTGGATCAAGACAATCTCACCTACTCTGCCGAGTGGGCAGCAACACTCACCAACCGCGTGCGCCGTATGGATCCCATTAACCTTTGGGTACCTCAAAACATTAAGCGGGCCACCGGCAAGTCAGCTATGCCCGCTGCTATTCAGCGCGTCTTGCCTGGACTGCACAAGGGCAAGAATGCGGTTATCACCGGTGGCAGCCTGGGTATCGGACTGCAGCTAGGCCGCTACATGGCCATTGCGGGCGCTCGCGTGCTTTTGAGCGCACGCAGCAGAAGCAAGCTAGAGGAAGCACGGCATGAGATTATCGAGGAGCTGCGCGGGGTAGGCTACGCTCATCCGGAAAACCGCGTGCATATCCTCGCCGATATCGACGTGGGCGATGATACGGCTCTGGAAAAACTGTTCCAGCACTCGATAGAGCTGTTCGGCCAGGTTGACTTTCTAATCAACAACGCAGGCATTTCGGGCGCTGAGGAGATGGTGGTCGATATGACGCTGGATGAATGGAATCGCACCATGCAGGCCAACCTCATCTCCAACTACGCATTAATCCGCAAGTATGCACCGCTGATGAAGCAGCAGGGATATGGCTCCGTGCTCAATGTCTCGAGCTACTTCGGCGGCGAAAAGTACGTTGCGGTGGCTTACCCCAATCGCGGTGACTACGCGGTTTCAAAAGCAGGACAACGCGTTTTGGCGGAGATTCTGTCACGTCATCTGGGTCCGGAGATACAGATCAATGCCCTTGCCCCGGGGCCAGTGGACGGCGCAAGGCTGCGCGGGCTGGGCGATGCACCGGGCTTGTTTGAACGGCGCGGACGTCTGGTGCTGGAAAACAAACGCCTGAATCAAGTCCACGCCGCTATTCTGGCAGCATTAAAAACAGGCTTGCCGGCAGGAGAGCTGTTGGTGCTCGCAATCAACGATATGGCCAAGATGCCAGGTGCCAATACGCTGCCTAAACCGCTCACTAAGCTGCTTGCCCAGGTGGCGGATTCGCAGGGCAGCGGCAGTGCAACACGCTGTCTGCTGAACGCGGAATTAGCGGGCAAGCTGATGCACCGGCTACAGCTCGGCTCGCTTTTTACGGAAGAGCTGGCCACCCAGT
>JBCDFM010000336.1:0-4342 GCA_039178015.1 Pseudomonadota bacterium | reverse complement strand
CCTAGAATAGGCCCCGCCCAAGAGGCCGTTGGGTCCAGCAATTTGCCGATTTCGGTCCAGCCATCTTGCACCATGTCTTCGCCCTGAATCAGGCCTGTGACAAAGTGATTGAAATTATCTTTGCGCTGCGCCTGCCAACCTGCAGCCAGGGCACTGGACCAGGCCTCATCTGTGGGTCGGTTGTCGCGCCTGTCTACCGCTGCGGGGGTGCGCTGGAATACGTATAGCTGCTCAGCGGACTCGGCGATAAACGGTATACACTGCACGCCGGTGGCGCCGGTGCCGATCACGCCCACCCGTTTGTCGCGCAAGCCCGCTAGATTGCCTTCGAAGGTGCCGCCAGTGTAGTCGTAGTCCCAGCGGCTGGTGTGAAACGTGTGGCCCTTAAAGTCGGCGATACCCGGTATCGCCGGTAGTTTTGGCCTGTCCAGCGGGCCGTTAGCCATCATGACAAAGCGGGCACGCATCTTGTCGCCACGATCGGTAGATATCAGCCATTGAGAGGCCGCTTCATCCCACGCTAGCGCTTTCACTTCTGTCTGCAAGCACACATCGTCATATAAGTGATAGTGACGGGCAACGCGGCCGATGTGCTCGCGAATCTCGGAGCCGCGGGCGTATTTATCTGAGGGGATATAACCCAGTTCTTCAAGCAAAGGCATGTAGACATAGGATTCTGTATCGCAGCGTATTCCGGGGTACCGGTTCCAGTACCAGCAGCCTCCCAGATCACCCCCCTTTTCGACAATGCGAATGCTCTTTACACCGGCCTCACGCAGGCGCGCCGCACACAGCACACCGCCAAAGCCGCCACCGATCACCAGCACCTCTACCGTGTCGGTTAACGGCTCGCGAGCGAAGCCAGGCTCAACGTAGGGGTCCTCCACGAAATTAGAGAAGTCGGCTTTGACTTCAATGTACTGGTTGTTCTTGTCTTCTCGCAGGCGCTTATCGCGCTCTATTGCATAGCGCCGGGCGAGGTCATCGGAATCAAAGTCGTGCTCACCGAGAAGCGCTTCGATATCGGGATCAGCTTTCATTATGTCTCCTCGTTTGGGCGTAGCTGAGCCGGGTTACCAGAAAAGATTATCAACGCAAATCGATATAGTCAACACATGTCTATTTATGCTATGCTTGACTCGATTTTTTAGTATTGAGCTCAACGTCCGAGCCAGAGATGGCGACGTCAGGGAATTTTCATGGTGCTCAACAAGTCATTCGATTTCTCGAATCAGAGCGTGCTAGTGGCGGGCGGGTCCAGCGGTATCGGCAACGCGATAGCGCGGCTTTTTCAATCCCTGGGTGCTCACGTTTGCGTGTGGGGCAGCCGCCCTTCCCGAGAGGATTACCAAGCCAGTGAGGGCAGTGACCTGCAGGGTCTGGACTATCGCTGTGTCGATCTCGCTGATCTCGAGTCTATCGCCCAAGCCGAATTACCCACCGAGTCACTGGACGTTCTAATCGTGTCGCAGGGTAGCTGCGCCTGGGAACAGGAACGCGAGCCCGCTGTATTCAAACAGTTAATGAACATCAATCTAAACGGTGTGATGGCAACCTGCATGCGCTGCTACGATGCTTTGAAACGTGCCGGTGGGCGGGCCATCCTCATTAACTCGGTGAGTGGACTGCGGGCATCGTCAAACCTCCCGGCCTACTCCGCCTCAAAAGCAGGCATGAAAAGCCTAACGGAATCACTGGCGGTCAACTGGGCGCAAGACGGTATACGCGTTAATGCAATCGCCCCAGGTGTGGTTCACACTAATTTGACGAAGGCTGCACTTTCGCAGCCAGGGCGTCTAGACGCCAACCTAAAGCGTATACCTTTGGGTCGACTGGGAACGACGGCTGACATCGCGAATGTCGCCGCGTTTCTGGCGTCACCGCTATCAGATTTTATTGTAGGACAGACCGTCGTCGCCGACGGTGGTATGTTGTTAAGCTAACGCTCTCATTATGTATTTCGATCCGATTCAGCTTGTTAAACTTTCAACTCTTGTAGCGATGCCATGAACAATTTATCCAAAACCGAACTCCCCAACTTTACGGCGAATGTCGGCATGCCATTAATTGTCGACGACGCCGATAACGCCCACTGGGATGAAAGCACAGACATTCTGGTCGTTGGATTTGGTGGCGCAGGTGCCGTTGCAGCCCTTCAGGCCCGCGAACTGGATGCTAGCGTGATTGCTATTGACCGTTTCATAGGTGGCGGCGCTACCGCCAACAGTGGCGGCGTGGTCTACGCTGGCGGCACCGATATTCAAAGAGGCGCGGGGTTCGAAGACAGCGCCGATGAAATGTTCAAGTACCTGTCCTATGAAGGGACACCTGTTAAGGATGAAACACTGCGACGTTTTTGCGATACCAGCCGCGAAAATATTGAGTGGCTCACAGGCCATGGTGTTGAATTTGAATCCAGCCTGTATTCAGAGCGAATCGCCTATCCACCCGATGGCTACCACCTCTACTACACCGGCATGGAAAAGTTTCGTGCCGATGTTGCCAAACCCGCACCCCGCGGCCACAGAACGGTCGGCAAGGGAGCTTCGGGGAAAAATTACTTTGCGCCACTCAAGCAGGCCGCGCTGAAAGCACGCGTGAGAGTTTTGACTCACACACCAGCGCGACGATTGGTGATGGATCAGCGAGGTCAGGTCATTGGAGTGGAAGCACAGGTGATCCCCGAGAGGGATCGCGCCAAGCATGAATCGCTGTACAGGAAAGTGGACCCAATGAAGCCGTTTAACAGCGCCAAAGCTGAGGGGCTGATCGAGCAAGCCGATGCCCTTGAAGCCGAGGCACCTCAAAAAACGATCCTGATCAGAGCGAAGCGCGGCGTTATTCTGTCTTCCGGTGGTTATAACTATAACCTGAAGCTGTACGGAAGATACCGACCAGAAGTCGCTGCGGCAGCACCGGTTCTGGTGCGAGGTGGCGGCATGGGCTGTGATGGCAGCGGCATCGAATTGGGCATCAGCGCAGGTGGTGACGTAGACTGCATGGATACCGTGTTTATCAGCAAGGCCATCTCTCCGCCCAATGATTATGTGAGGGGCATTCTCGTCAATCTGAAGGGGGAGCGTCTCCTCAACGAAGACGCCTATCTCGGTAATGTGGGCAACAAGATCATCGAACAGGACAACGGCGTTGCCTGGGTTGTTTTGGAGGGTCGAACGTTTTGGCGCGGTGTACGACAGTTACTGTGGCCCATCAAGAATGCATTTTCCTGGTGGGGTATGCCGGCCCTTATGAACCTGCTGTTTGGTGGCACCCGGCGCGCCAGCAGTTTGGACGCGTTGGCGCAGAAGTTGGGCATGGATGCGGTAGGCCTCAAAAATACCGTTGCCGATTACAACGCGCTGGCAAAGAGCGGTCAAGATACGCAGTTTGGTAAACAACCGGAGAGCCTCGCACCGATTGAGCAAGGCCCCTATTACGCGATTAATCTGTCCCTGAAAAATAAATACGGTTTTTCGGGCTCAATGCCCTATGGCGGTCTCACCGTCAATGAGGAGACAGGCGCTGTTACCCGCCCTAATGGCAGTAGCATCAGCGGATTGTACGCGGCTGGGCGCAGCGCAGTAGGTATTTGTTCCGGCGCTAACTTCTCAGGACTGTCCATCGCCGATACGATTTTCTCGGGTCGCAGAGCCGTTAGAGCTGCCTTGGCAGACGTTGAGTCGGAGTCAGAGCGAGAAGCCCGAGCGACAGACTATCCAAAGCAATCCGCTGCTATTTGAGTATCCAACGGCAAACACGAATCACAAAAAGCTGCTTTTGAATGCGCCAAAAAGACCAAACGATATAGTGAATTCGTAACCGCAATGTAAAGTGCATCCTTCCGCGCCACCCTGGAAACTGCCATGCTCGTGTTTTCCCAATCGGAGCACGTCATGGCCACCAAGCCTATCACTGAACGTCAGCAATACTGGCTCGATCACCTTAAGCGCGCTGCGGCCAGTCGTGAGTCACTGGTCGACTACGCCCAAGCGCACGACCTCAAGGCCAAAGACCTGTATGCCTGGAAAACACGCCTGATCGAACTCGGCCATCTTCGGGGCAGTCGCAAGAAGAGCAAATTCGTCTCGGTTTTTCCCAATGGCAGCACGAGTGCCGCCACCCTGGTGATACCCAATGGCTATCGCCTCGAGCTTCAGGGTAGAGTCGATCGCCATTGGTTAGCCGAGCTGGTAGAGGTGATTCGCTCCGCCTCATGATACGCCCTGGTGCCGATGCCCGCATTCATCTCTACCGAGATGCGGTGGACATGCGTAAATCGATCAATGGCCTGGTGGCCATCGTCGAGGCTGAGATGGCTCTCGATCCGTTCAGTGCTCAGGTG
>JBCDFM010000335.1:0-4369 GCA_039178015.1 Pseudomonadota bacterium | reverse complement strand
TTTTTGTTACATAGTGAGCTGATAGAGGTCTGCTGTTCAGGGTTTGAGGCTTTCTTGGTAGATTTGAACTAGCTTAGATGCAACCTCGGGATATGAAAACCGCTCAACCTGTTCTCGGCCTTTTCTCTGCATGCTTTCGGCCAAAATCGGATCTAACAACACTTTCTCCACTGACGCCGCCATTTCTGCTGTTGAGCGGTCCCTAATCAGCACTCCGGCCTCGCCAACAACCTCAGGAAGACCCCCTGCATCGAAAGATATAACGGGAAGATCAGCCGCCATTGCTTCCAGAACAGTGAGCCCCTGTGCTTCCTGTCTCGATGTCATAAGAAATACATTGCAGTTTCTCATGATGGTTGCGACATCGGATCTCATGCCCAATAAAACGACGACTTCGGAAAGGTTTCTGCGCTTGATGTCGGATTCGATCTCCTTTCTCAATGGGCCATCTCCGACAACCAGAAAGCGACAGTCAGGTTGAACGGCGTGCACCTTCTCGGCGACTGATAGAAAGTCGTCTATTCCTTTTTCCCATACAAGGCGTCCTAAGAAAAGCACTAGCGGTGAGTTTGTGAGACCTAGCTGTGGACGAAGCATACCGGGTTGCGCCTGCTGAAATCCCTCGAGATCGACGCCTCCTCGAACGATAACAGTCTTGTGACGGGGTACGCCTTCATCTGCGATTATCTGGTCTGCGGTATAGTCAGAATTAGCAACATAGATGTCTACAAAACGCGTGACTAAAGAGCCAGTGACACGTTGTCTCTTAGACCTGCTCGCGAGGCTGCTGCGACCATGCTCATGCTTTACAATCAATGAAGAGGGCGCGCCAAACCTGATGAACGGCAATGCCGAGGGACTTTGGTGCTGATGGATGACGTCGTACTTGTTTGCCTTTAGGTGGCGGATTAAACGCGCGAACCCGCGGATATCAATTCCATGCCGACAGCCAAAGGCCTTGAACTTTCCTGCCTCGGCCCACCTACCCTGAATCTCACTGTCAGTGGTACCCAGGTAGAGTAGCGTCACGTCCAGGCTTTTAGCCTGCTCAAAGGCCAGGCGCAGCGCGAACAGCTCGGCGCCGCCAATTTTGGGCGCCCACAATAGGTGTGCCACCTTCATTGGGCGGTCCATGAACTTAGGCGATTAGGCTTATTGACCATTTCTTGGATAAATTGCCCTGTGCAGAGTGCGACAGCACCAACTGCGAGCTTCGCTGTCTAACGCCGTATCTGGGGGAATAGTAAACATCTTTAATGGAAGCGTCCTCCCATCCTTTCAAAGCGACTCGCAGCGGGCTGCCTGGGCGAGACAGTACGCGGTCATCGTCGGCTTTTACCTCTGGATGTAAATTCAGGAGCCACTCGACAGTGTCGTCTAAGAGACCGTCCACTGTGTCTTCAATCGTGATTTCACCCCTCTCAGGTGATACGGTGATGCTGCGGTTTATTGTCACGGTTCGTTCTTTGTTGTCCAAGTTAAGACGGCCTGAAACAGCCCGCGGTTTGACCTGCAGAATTTCGGCGATGGAATGATCCTTGCCATTAAATGCCCCCAACAGCGTCATCTGTTCGAATCCGTCGACGCTCACGATGTTGTGCCCGGTACCGCTTCTAAGCTCATCTGCGGCTTTACGCTCCACGTAGCTGTAGGTCCCGCGATCGACTAGCCAAAGTTGATTGTCTAACGCAAAGTCCATCGAAAGAAGATCACAATGCACGTGTGGGGCATAGCCGGGTATCGTTGGAAAATCCATGCGACCAGCGCGAAAATATACAGCTAAATCGACATCTTTGACCTGGGCTCTGGCTATCCAGTGACCGCTGGCTGTCAAGGCAGTATCGCGATGGGCCAAACTGCTCCATCCAGTCGTTTGGCCTGAAAGCAGCTCCGTATTTTCAGAAGACTGTAAGAGTATGCTGTACATTCCCGCAATTACCCGCGTGCAATCGGGTAGTGATTCGAAGAAAGGCAGTAAAACGTGACCATTGTCCTCATCGCCGACCAGGAAGATTTTGTGGTCGTCAAAACGAAACGCGTTAATTGCGTTCATATATTGGTGGATATAGTGGTCCAAGTCCTCGGTACCAGATACCGTTAGCCGCGTCACGAGTAACGATTCGATAACAAAACGCAAATAACTTGAAGCCTGTTCGACATGCATACCATCTGAGAAGGTTTGTCTGTGTAATTCGTCTAGTAGAGATTTCAGTAAAGCATGTTTCTCTGAATCTATCTGGCTGGCGCGTGCGAGTTGCGGAAAAAACTCGCAGGCTACTAAAAGCGAAGCCAGTTCCACTATCGTATGGTTGTTTTTGAGCTTTGTCGCGCCACCTGCATCGTCCAATGCGACGGATAGATTTTCTCGCAAAAACCGCATGTGTTGATAAATACAGACAATGATCTTGTGCTGATTTTGCGTGAGAGCTGGACTGCCAGCGAGGACTCCCAACGCGATAGCCCATGTCACCATCCTGAGTCCTACTTCCATGGAGCTAATCCAGTTGAGCGACCAGAACGGAGGACTCTTATCGATCCAGCTTGTTAGGTGCTTCATCACGCAGTCGGCATATTTTTCTTCGCCTGTTATACGGTAGGCGATAGCCAGTCCAAGGAGGTGTTGCTGCCGGCTGAGTTCCCAGGTGAAGCGAAAGTCACCGTGATTGCCTCTTCGCCCTCGCACGAGAGAACGATAGTTTTTAAAGAACCTGATTGGCCAGGAGGTTGATGCGGTGATATCTCGATTCCAGTCCAATTGATCTCCCAGATCTACGAGCCTGTCGTAAACCTGTATATTGCCCTCAAGTACTTGGCTGGAAGTTGAAAAGAATTCGCTCTCGAGCTTTTTGTCTTCCGTAATCTGATTCCTAACCTTATCTATGTACTGTGATAGGAGCATCCCGTCCAGACTCTCGCTAAGGTTTAGCAGGATTTCTTCTCCTGAGGTGAGCTTTTCAACATCTGAAGCAGAGAGTGACCGATAATCTGAGTTTCGATAGTAAATATAGGCTCGTGTAGTCGATATTAACCGAGTTAGTCGACTAACAAAGGCAGATCGTACTCTGTGAAAAAATCTAACGATCACCGGTACTGCATCACTTCTTCGAACACCTTCTCAAGTTTCCCTGTGAGAAAGCGTCGGTCAAATTCAGCGAGGCCAGACACATCGACGGGAGCTAAATTGCCGTCCTGCCAGGCGAGGTATGCATTTCTAATACAGTTGTAGATGCTGTCTTCGTCGTCCGGGCTGACTACCGATCCCAGATCATATTTGTGGACTAAATCGGCGGCTGCCCCTTCGCGCCTGTCCAACAGCAGCATCCTGTTGCGGCTCCCCCAGTATTCGTAAAGCTTACCCGGGATAAGGGTGGGAACATCGTAATTGATGACAACAGGCAAATGAGCTTTCGTTAGCGTTTGAACATAGAGATCGCGCTCGAGATAATCCAGGTTGCGCACAGCTTCTGCCAGCCCCAGTTCTCGGATGACTTTTGCCTGTGCCGCGGGGACTTTACCGATCAGGACAAACTCAATCGTATCTGTCTCGTTTTTCTGCTCGTCGATCAATCGTCTTAGTGCATGAAAGAGATGTGTGAGGTCACGCTTCGATGAAAAAATGCCGGTATGAATTAGGGTGAATTTTTCAAACTTGGCAGGCGGTTGATCCCAATATGGCTTGTACTCACTTATGTCGCAGCCATTGTGAATCAACTCAAACTTGTCTGCGACATTTGGGTGCCGCGCCTTATGGTCATCGAGACTTCGCTGAGTCACCGCAATAAGCTTGTCTGCCGCGGCTACACATTTGTGTTCAAGCTTTGCCTCGATACCCTTGCGAAACCTCTTTAGTTTCGTGAAATTTTCCGGCACCGCCCAATCATCCTTGACATCAAAAACCAATGGCAGACCCGTCTTTTCTTTAAGCTTTGTTGCCGTCAGTAAAACGGAAAAGGGGGGTGCTGTCGCATAGATAAGTGAATAGTCATCACTATTGAGCTCTTGGAGGGCAGCTTTTTCGAGTTCATGACACCATAGCTTTTTGTCATCAGGTATTAGGAAGAACTTTCTGATTGGCCACAAAACCGCTAGTTTCAGTTTTCGAAGAAGGGCGGATAGCCCTTTGTTGGAGTAATTAAGGTCCTTAAACTCACCAGTGTTCGTCAAAATGAGTTTAACGTCATCGGGAATTTGCTCTAGGCTGTGATGCGCATGCTTGGACACCCATAACAGGTCGATGGATGGATCGATGGTTATTACGGTGGGTTTCCAACCGTTTTCTCGACTCATGAAGTTCAAATACTTCAACAAGCGAATCGATCCCCCCACCGATCCAAAGGGAGGGAATGTATGAACTAGCATCAGTACTTTT
>JBCDFM010000334.1:0-4369 GCA_039178015.1 Pseudomonadota bacterium | reverse complement strand
GGCAGTCTTCCAGCTTGCCGCCGAAATCTTCGCGGACCATAGTTTTGCTGCGGAGGCTTTGGGTTGGGGTATAGCCGTCAAGCCAGATGTATTCCAACTTACTTTTCATCTTGCGTTTCTCGTTTGGTAGCGTGTTGATGTAGGGAGGGGCGTCGCCATCGAAGCGAGCCCCTAGGAGTTTCGTATGAAGCAAATTCCATTCCAACTATGGCAGCAGTGCACCAGATGGAGGAAATGCGCATATAACGAGCACAGTTGCGCGCTGACCAATGCTTCGAGGCAAAGCAGGGAGTGCGGTCAGCACGCATAGCGCACTATTTTAGTGCTTTATAGGTGGTAATTGCACCGATTTAGGGCATATCTCAAATCGAGAAACGGCCGAGGGTTCCGCGGTGTTGCCTAAGCCTACGCTAGGGTAGGAAAGTGTGGGCTAAAAGACTTATTTAGCCTTCTGTGCTGCTTCCACTACGATGACAGTAACATTGTCCCTGGCACCCCGCTCCAGGGCGAGCGCAACCAAGGCTGCACATGCCTCTTCTGGGGACCCGTCACCCGCCAGTGCGCAAATTTCAGCTCGTTTAATCGGGTTGTACAGGCCGTCGCTGCACAGAACGAAGCGGTCGCCTGGACAGACTTTGGTGTAATTCAAATCCAGGCGTAGATTTTTGTGCGCACCAATTGCCCGAGTGAGGATGTGTGCCGCCTGGGGTTGTGTTTGCGCGTGGACGGTCTGTCTTCCCTGCCTGTGTCGACTTTCCAGCGTGTGATCTTCGGTCAGCTGAGACAGCTTGTTTTCTCGTAGACGGTAGATCCTGCTATCGCCTGCCCATAGGAAAAACCCGTATCCCGCGTGGGCAAACATGAGCGCCACGGTGGTTCCGGGGCGTTTTTGGCGAAAAGCATTTCGGCATTGCTCGTTTACCGCTAGCAATCTATCGCGCAAATCATTTAGGTTCGCTGAGAGGGATGTAAGGTGAGTAAAACCTTTGAGCCTATCGACCACCGCCTTGCTGGCGTAATCACCGCGACCCTGGCCCGCCATACCATCTGCGACCAACCAGAGGTGCTGCTCGTTGAGGTCCAGGTAATCATCTTCATTTACGTGACGGACGCGTCCGACGTCTGTGCGACTGGCGCTGTGCCAGACGAGGGCCGCTTCGGCCTCTATTTGACTATTGGCGCTCAAACCCAAGCGACGCTCGAGCTCATCGGCGGTGTGACTCGTAATAGTAGACCTGGTCATCGGCGGGCTTTGATCGTTGCGCTCATCGTCTCCTGGCTGCGGTTCAAGCCTGGTCAGCTACTCAGCCAATTCTCCTGTAGAACACTGACCAGTTTTTCAGCGGACTCAGGTCGCTTGTGTGGGTCTTTTTGCAAGCACAGCATGGCAAGATCTGCCAGCACATCGGGCACGTGTTGTTTGCTGACGCTACGCGGATCTGGCGGCATGTCGTTGCGTACTTGATCGAGAATCTTCCTCACCACATCGCCCTGAAACGGTGTGTTGCCGGTCAGAACCTCGTATAGCAAAGCGCCCAGGCTATACAGATCTGACTGGAAGGATATACCGGGGTCTTTGTTGACTTGCTCTGGTGACATATACATCACGGTGCCCTGCAGTTTTGCCTCGCCTGTCATGCCCGTATGTCCTGGTTTGGCGTCTGAGGAATCACTCACTTCCTGTACTTCAGGTCGATGCCAGACTTTGGCCAGCCCCCAATCTAGCAGCAGTACTTCACCATAGGGGCCCACCAGAATATTATCTGGTTTGATATCGCGGTGGAGTACGCCTTTTGAATGCGCGTAGGCCAGTGCCTGCCCTACCTGCTCTAGCACTTCGACAAGCTGAGTAAGGTCATAGCGTTCGCGGTACTCCAATATTTCCCGAAAGGTATAACCGTGCACCAGCTTCATGGTGAAGTAATACCTGCCTTTTATGTCTCGACCAATTTCATAAGTTGGCATGGTATTCGGGTGCTGCAGCGCTGCTGAGATGCGCGCTTCTCGTAACAAGCGTCGATTTTCAATAGCGTCATTTACAAACTCCGGACGCAGGGTTTTGTAACACACGGTTCTGCGTAAATGCAGATCGCGACATGACTGGATGATCGATTTCCCCCCCTTATCGATGACAGAGAAATGAGAATAACGGGTATTCGGGTTGAGTTTCTCGGGAAGAGGCTCGTCTGTGTCTTCAGCGTAAAGGATGACATCAGACTCTTTCGATTGCCGAAACTCGTGCATGGCGTGCTCCACAGATGGATTTCCATGTTGGTAGGAAACCGCAGTTGGTGTAGTAAGTATACTCAATGACCGTTTAAACGCTGTATAAACGCGCACTCATTATCGAGAAGCGCTCAGCTGGTGGGCAAGGCAGGTTGACCGGCCTGGCGACACGATAGATAACGATGCAGGGGTATAGGGAATGGTCAAAGCAAATGCTACAGCTGCAGTCGCGTTCACAGGCTGTTATCACGCGATTTTATTGTGGTTTACTGGGTCAATTGCCAGCGCAGTTCGACAATGCCTACAAAATTATTCGGCAAAGCTGGATACTGTGCTCCCTTCGTTTTACAGTTACGGTGGTGGCTAGATCACGGTTGCTCTGCAGAGCGCACCGACCTGGTCCACCCGGCTGCGAAAAGTCGCGGCTATTGGCGATCGACTTGATGGCTACAATATGGAATTGAGTCCAAAGGTCGGCAAACTGACGAATAATTAAGCGTTTTCTCTGTACGCAACATCCCCCGGACTCGGAATGCTGCGCATGGTGGCCGCACAATAAGTGAGATCAAACTTGAAAATACCTGGCCGTCGTATAGGCGACGAAGGCGTTTTCGACGATAAAATATGAAAAACCAAGACAAAGTACCGCTTTTAACCGCTTGCTTGTTGCTTGCGACGAACCTTCAGCTGTCCGCTGAGGAAAACACCAGCTCTGATGCCGTTCAGGCGCCGACATCCAGCGAGGAAATCGTAGAACCCAGTGGCGATACCCAAAGCGAGGAGCGCCTTCGCGAAAAGCTGAAAAAAGACCTGCGCGACACGGGCGAAAACCCACACAGCCGCCTACCCTATCGATCTGTTAACCCGGACGAACAGTCCAGGCTTGCTGCGAAAGAACGCGAACAATCCCAGGATCTACTGCCTCTATTTCGCGAGCGGGCCATCGAAAATGGCACGGTGTTGCCCTTTTCCTACGGCCTGTCGCTGGTCGGAACGCATTATGTCGAGGACCTTGAGCTCGATAAACTGAGAATCAAGCGTCCCGGGCGAGAGACGATCGTCATCAAGGATGAGAGCGTCGTTACACCGAATGACTTGAGTCTGTATAACGTCTCCTTCCGCGTGGATGCCTGGGTATTTCCCTATGTCAATGTCTACGCGCTGTTAGGCAGAACCCAGGTCGATGTTGACCTGGATATCGATCTAGAGATCGGGGATGAAGTCATATTCAAGGGCCCCGTTAGCTTTGATGCCGGGCGTAATAGTTATACGGTGGGAACAATCCTTGCTTATGGCCACGGCAACTGGTTTGGCATGGTGGATCTGCGCTATGCCCAAACGAACTTTAGTCTTTCGACAACGGGTCCTCAGACCTACACAACCATCGTGCGTACCGGTTGGAACGGCAGAATCGGGCCTTTGAAGGGCATGGTTTGGGCAGGTGCGCTGAAACAAGAGGTGGACTTTACGATCTCCGGTGACACGAGAGAACTGCGTGCATTTCGCAATAGTAATGAAGATACGACAATAGATGTTGTGTTGGGTAGCCGGCACGGCTACACCCCCATGATTGGATCGCGTTGGGATATGGATTCACATTGGAGCCTCTCAATTGAGTACAGCTTTCTCGACAGGGAGTACTTCAACGCGGTCATGATGTTCCGTTACTAATTGCTGTTACCGTGGTGCAGGAAAAAGGTGGGCGTTCTCTTCGCGTTTGGTGAGCCCTTTGCGCGGGCGCTGAACGCTACACTGTAATGGGAGTTGAACGTTAGACTACTCTTATTTTCCAAGCTCCTGGCCTTGAAAGACTAAAACGAGTAGGAAAGGCCGCTTTACTCTGTCGAGAACCGCCGCCATCCCAAGTTTGAAACTCGCCCTGTAAATCATTGTTAAGAGTCACTGCACTTTCTGTATAACCGGCGGTTTCCAGCTGCCGTCGAGGATTGGCTGCTTACCCCAGTAGGCGCGAATGTACAATGAAAATGGTCCTTTTGGTGCGGGCAGCCAGTTGGATTCTTTGTCCTCTCCAGGGGATGTGTTGCCAGCATAGAGTGTCAACGAACCATCCTCATTGCGCTGAAGCGTTGTGTTCTTCGTGCCCAGTGAATAACGGTTCAGCGGGTTCTCGTAGAAAAAGTGG
>JBCDFM010000333.1:0-4424 GCA_039178015.1 Pseudomonadota bacterium | reverse complement strand
TGGCTGTCGCACGCCCGACGGCGATTTTGATTCCGCCGCATTTACCGAGCGTGCCACACTCGATCAGGTGAAGATGATTGAGATCAAAATTTCGCAGGGCGCAAAACCGTCCCATGGCGGGGTGTTACCCGCTGCGAAAGTGACCGACGAGATCGCAAGGATACGCCTCGTAGAGCCGGGCAAGGATGTGTTATCACCACCTATGCACCGTACCTTTAGCACCCCGAAAGGCCTCCTGGATTTTATCGTGCAGCTGCGTGAACTCAGCGGTGGCAAGCCGATTGGATTTAAGCTGTGTATCGGTCGGCGCTATGAATTTATGGCGATCTGCAAGGCAATGGTCGAAACCGGCATACTGCCTGATTTCATTACCGTAGACGGTGCGGAAGGCGGTACCGGTGCAGCGCCCGTTGAATACAGCAATCGATTCGGGAGGCCGTGTTTGGAAGGTGTCAACTTTGTGCATAACTGTCTGACGGGGGTAGGTCTGCGAGACAAAATAAAAGTAATAGGGTCGGGTAAAACTGCCACAGGTTTTGGCGTGGTCACTAAGCTTGCGGTAGGCGCGGATTTGGTGAATGCAGCCCGCACGATGATGCTTGCCTTGGGCTGCATCCAGTCCCAGTCATGCAACACCAACCGCTGTCCTACTGGCATAGCCACCCAAGATCACAAACGCGGCAAGGCCTTAGACGTCGAGGCCCGACATAAACGTGTGGCCAACTTCCAGCAACGCACTCTCGCTTCTGCATTCGATATGATTGGTGCAATGGGGCTGGATGACCCAGACGCTTTGTTTCCGCACTTGATTTGGCGCCGTAACGCCGATGAAACCAGCCAGCATTTCGATGAAATTTACCCCGCTATAGGCTTTAGTGCGTTGCTAGAGGGTCAGGTGCCCGAGGCATTCGCGCAAGATTGGGACATGGCGTCTGCTGAGACCTTTGCCCCGCAGCTCGACCGGCTCTGACACTGCGCATCTCAGCCTTGTCGGTTTAGAATCGACCGTCGCCATCGCATACGCAGGTTCCCTGAAATGCTACCGACGAAGGCATATTCTAGCCATGTCAGCAGACAAAGCTGAGACGACGCCTGCACGAGAGTTTTACACATTGAATTGGTCGTCATGGTCACTTACCATCCTGCGCCTGAAATCATCTATCGCGCCGTAGACCCCGTCATCCGAATGAGAGGTTAAAAGCGCATAAGATCGGACTGCATTCGAAAAACACCTTTGAAGCTTAGCTCTGGCAACAACAAATTTTTTTATCGATAAGCAAGGCCTAATTCCTTTGACTACCATCTTTACCGTCGTCGCCATTTGTCTGTTTGCTGTTCCAGATATCGTATTGATATCCCTCTTATTGAGGACAAAGAATCATGATGCTCCTACGATTACGAACAGTGCGGCCGAAGAAACGGCCATGAATATCGATGTCCTGGTGCCTGTGAAAGTTCCAGAGGATGATCATTTTATTGATGCTTGGATCGAGGCGTTTACGCAGTTTATACCGGGAAAGGGTAGTCGACTTATCGTTGTCAGTAACGGCACGTGGCAGCGAGACCGCTCGCAAGTACCAGAGTTTGTACTCGTCGATCACAAAGAGGGAGCGGGCGCCAAGGCAGAAAATTTGGAAAGAGGCATCGCACTTGTGAACAGTGACCTGGTTGCAATATTCGATGTAGATTCAGTCCCAACTTCAACACTAGATTTGAACTACCTCAGTACACAGCTTCAGCGCGCTGCATGTATTCAGGGCGCTAAAGTGACCAAGGGCAACGCTGAAGGCGGTGCTAGCGCATTTTGTGAATATGATTCATGGATAGAAGTCAGTAAAAGCGAGACTATGGCCACAGCGCAAAACAAGACAGGACTGTTTCTGGGCAGCAATGCGTTTTTCCGTCGAGAGACGCTCGAGGATTTGGGTTTTCATGTAAGTACGGCATTAGAGAATATTGACGCCTCTTATCGATTGCTTAGGCAGGGCGGCAGTGTGTTGTTTGATCCGAAGTTCGTTGCGCTGGAGTCACCACCGATCAGTGCATTGCAGCTGGTGAAGCAGCGAGTGAGGTGGTATTTGGGTTGGGGACATATCTGCCGAAACTACATGCTCGAGGTGTTCTCTGAAAGCAGAATCTCCGCCCTTCAAAAACTCAGATGGGCTGGGTTTGCATTTTGGATTACGTTCTTTTTGCCTCTCTCCTTCGTCCTGGCAGTGGTCTTCGGGAGTGTTGTTTACTTTCTCGCCGCTGTTTTCTTCATTAAGTGTCTTTCGCATGAATTAATGTATAGCCGTTTAAGAAATTCTCCCCGCTTGACAGAGGTGTTCGCCCATTGCCTCGAGGTCCAGCGAGCAAGCCTTTACCTTCGCGTTCTTTGGATCGGACAATTAGTGCTTCTGGATTGGTTAAAGTCGCTTGCGTTTATTGGATTAGTCTTCGGGACCTCGTCGAGTTGGTCACCGACTGAGAAAACGCAGAATTGAAGCGACTTACTCGCGCATATCATCGCTACTTTTGCAGCTCGGACGCGACATCCGATAGTAGGGTGGAATGTTTGTCGACGTATTCTTGAGCGGCATGCTTAATTGAGCGAATATTCTGTTCATTGGCTTCAAACGCTTTCGTATTGGACACGTCAGGTGACAGTAAATAGTTTCGAATTTTGACAGATGAATCTTGCTGCATCATGACCTCGAGCGCTTTCTGTGAGCCAATAGCTTGACTGGTCCTAGCCACCCCCAGCGCGGGCTCCAGCCAATCGATAATCCCACCACGCACCTGCAGGTCTCGATGTATAAAGGCCTTGAAATGGGTCGATATGGTGACAATGACAAACTCGTCAGCCTGAGGGAACAACTCTCTTGATGCCAGATACGCGACCAAAGTCGGCGAGTTGAGCACGGGCGCAGGGTCACCGATCACGAGCGTCTTGGGTTGATAACCTGTGAGCGCGATTGCAGGGAAAAAGGCTTCTGCACTGGTCACGGCTGTGACCAACGTAGATAACAATAGTGTTTTATCTCGCGCTTTCCAGTTACGAAATAGATGAAAACTCTCACTATCATTCTGTAAACCCGGGTAGAGCGTGGGTAGCAGTAGTTCTCCGAAAGTGACAGTTCCATACAACTGTCTGGCGAGTTTAATTCGCCCTCCGTTTTGATATCTAGGAGCGACATAGCCATTAAGAGAACTGATGGTATGAAATAACGACCGATCGAGGACGGTGGAAGCTAATTGCTCATACTTGGAAATTGCCGCCTGTGCCGATATCGGCGGCATGTTCTTCGCTTCCGGCATCAGCAGCAGGGAGGAAATGATAGCGCCAGTGGAAGAGGCAGCGACAAAGTCAAACAGTTCATGGACCTGTTTGCCCGTGATTTTCTCTAACGACATTAACACCCGGAGCTCTGCAAGACCCCAGACACCGCCACCGTCAATGGCGAGTATTCTGACCCGCTTGCGCTCTGGAAAGCCCGAGTCCCGTTCGACACTAGCACTACCGTCTTTGTATGCAGGCAGTTCGTACTCGTAGATGGCGAAATATTTGCTATAAACAGTGGAAAACGTCGTAACGCCGATAGCGGCCAACGACAGCAAAGAAAGCCACAGCAGAGCGGCGCGCACGACCTTCATAAAGATAACTCCGACTATTACTCGCAGACCCTAGTCAGTTCGACGCATGGTTTACGCAGGACCTCGGTATTCTATATCACAGAGCTTTTATCATTCTAATGTCTGCCCGCGTCAAGCCAAAACAGCTCATTTGACTTATTCAAACACGGTGATACGGAGGAACGCTCACTCGAAGGAATACTCTGGCAACTGACAGACAGACTATGCTGCCGCTTAGGGTCATAAACATATCAAATAGCCTATGGAGGCTGGACGGGATACTCGCATTTACGCGACAATCCCGAACCGGGATGTGGCTTTATATTCCTCCGGGGCATTCTATTGCAGAACTGATGGCTTTTAGCGCGCATGGGACTACCTAAGTAGTTTGGTTTTTCATTTGAGATTTCGACAACTCAGTTGTTGAGACTGCGCCGTCAGAAACGCGGCATGCTTCTGTCAGATGAGGCCAGTTGCTTGATAACTATATCCAAAATTTGGCGTTCCTGACCGTCGATGTTCACGCGATGGCTCTGGAATTTCGGTTTCAATCGATCTGCACAATCCGAAATAATGCGCACATCGCCATAACCAATAACCAATAACCAATAACCAATAACCAGAAATAGGCTTTTCAACTTGGCAATACATTCCTTGTACTTATTGAAGACGGCGGAGCAGCTGCTGCTTGTATCGCTTTCGATGAGCAATCGCCTGCTATCGAGCTGGTGTCGATTACGCAATGCTTTCTGCGATACGACTAGAGAAAAACGGCCATTTTGGCGGGCTTTGCGTGCAAACAACGCGCT
>JBCDFM010000332.1:0-4431 GCA_039178015.1 Pseudomonadota bacterium | reverse complement strand
GTCATCAGGGCCTGGCGAAACTGCTCCTGTGTGCGCTTCCACACCACGATATTACTGTTGCCGGTTTCATCTTCCAGGGTAAGAAACAACACACCGGCGGCGCTGCCGGGGCGTTGGCGGCAGGTGACCAGGCCGGCGATACGCACAAAACGCTTGTTACCGACCGAGGGCAAATCAGTATGGCGTTTACAGCGATTAAAGGGTGGCTTATGTCGCAGCAGGCTCATGGGGTGGGGCCGCAATGTCAGGCCGGTGGCGCGATAGTCTGACAGTACCTCTTCTGCCACGGCAGGTGTCGGTAGCTTTACACCGTCATCAAAATAGCTCCCCGGCTCGCTCTGCTCTGCTTGCAGCAATGGCTTGGGTTGTTCCAGCGCCATAATCTGCCACTGGGATTGATGGCGATGACCGCTTAAGGAGGCCAGCGCATCGGCGTCGGCCAGGGCCTCCATATCGCGCTTGTCCAGTTGCGCACGCTTACGCAGATTGCTGACCTGCCGAAAAGGACCTTGCTGTCTGGCCTCGACAATACGCTGTGCGCCTTCGCGACTGAGACCCTTCACCAGCCTGAAACCCAGGCGCATGGGTGGTTGTTGCTGCGCGGTGTTGCGAGCATCCAGCAACTGATGATCCCACTGGCTTTGATTGACATCGATAGGCAGCACTGTGACCTTGTGTCGCCGGGCATCCTGTATGAGCTGGGACGGACTGTAAAACCCCATGGGCTGACTATTGAGCAAGCCCGCAAAGAACGCCGCCGGATGATGGCGCTTGAGCCAGGCGGAAATATACGCCAGCAGTGCAAAACTGGCGGAGTGCGATTCCGGGAAGCCGTAGCCCGCAAAACCCTTGATTTGTTCAAACAGGCGTCGCGCGAAATCCTCGTCGTAGCCGCGCGCTATCATGCCCTTGGTGAGCTGTTGCTCAAAAGTCATCAATTTGCTGTTGCGGCCCCAATTGGCAATGGCCCGGCGCAGCTGATCTGCCTGGCCGCCACTGAAACCCGCCGCCACCATGGCCAGGCGAATCACCTGCTCCTGGAAAATAGGTACGCCTAGAGTGCGCTCCAGCACGGATTTGATATCGTCGCTGGGATAGGTGATCTCTTCCAGCCCCTGCTTGCGCCTGAGATAGGGGTGCACCATATCGCCCTGAATAGGGCCGGGACGCACAATGGCGATTTCGATCACCAGATCATAAAAGCAATTGGGCTTAAGCCGCGGCAGCATAGACATCTGAGCGCGCGATTCTATCTGAAACACCCCGACGGTATCGGCAGCCTGCAGCATGCGATAGGTGGCGCGATCTTCCTTGGGGACATCGCTCACGGTTTTAATGGTCGGGCAGTAGCGGTGCACCATTTGTAAGCTTTTGCGGATAGCAGAGAGCATACCCAGCGCCAGGATATCCACCTTAAGCAGACCTAGAGCCTCGATGTCTTCTTTGTCCCACTGGATAACGGTGCGATCTACCATGCTGGCATTCTCCACTGGCACCAGCGTGGAGATGGGACTGCGGGTAATGACAAAGCCGCCTACATGCTGCGACAAATGGCGAGGAAACCCTAGTATCTGCTGCACCAGGTTGTAGAACAGCTCGGCCTGCCGGCTGTGCCCGGCTACGCCCTGTTCCTCAAAGCGTTTAGCCAGATCGGCCGTTCTGTCCCACCAGGCTAATGACTTTGCCAGATCGTCTACAAACACCGGATCTAAGCCCAGTGCCTTGCCTACGTCGCGCACGGCGCTGCGCGAGCGATAGGTAACCAAAGTCGCGGCCAGCGCGGCTCGCTTGCGGCTGTATTTATCGTAGATGTATTGAATGACTTCTTCGCGGCGCTCGTGTTCAAAGTCGACGTCGATATCCGGAGGCTCGTCGCGCTCTTTGGAGATAAAGCGCTCAAATAACAGGGTGATTTGTTGCGGCGAGACCTCGGTAATGTACAGGCAGTAGCACACCACCGAGTTAGCCGCGGAGCCTCGGCCCTGACACAGAATGTCGCGCTCGCGGGCAAAGCGCACCACATCGTAAACGGTGAGAAAATAATACTCGTAGTTCAGCTCTTCAATCAGCGCCAGCTCGGTATCAATACGCTGCTGTATCTCAACAGGCGTACCACCGGGCCAGCGCAGAGCTGCGCCTTCGGCGACCAGATGGCGCAGATAACTATTGGCGGTATGTTCATCGGGCACGACCTCCTCAGGATATTCGTAGCGCAGTTCGTCCAGACTGAAATGGCATAAATCGGCAATGCGCTGTGTTTCTGCCAACAGTGAAGGCGGGTAGAGCTGTTGCAGCCTGGATAGAGAACGTAGATGCGGCTGGCTGTTGGCCAGGCGCCGCCGGCCCAGCTGGTGAATACTGGTGTTGTGGTAAAGAGCGGTGAATACATCGTGCAAGGGTTTGCGACTGGCGCAGTGCATTTGCACGTTACCGCAGGCGACCAGTGGTATAGCCAGTGCATCCGCCAGTTGATTCAGGGCAAGGTAGCGTGTGACCTCGTTATTACCCAGCAAGTGCGATACACCCAACCACACCCGCCCTTTGCACAAACGCGCCAGCTGCAGGCCCCAGGCTCTGTTGTTGTCGTTATCTTCCTGTGGCAACCAAATCAGCAGGCAGCGCTTGAGATGGAAGATCACGTCTCGGAGTTTTGCCTGGTATTCCCCTTTGGGGCTGCGACGCCTGGCCATACTGATCAAACCAGACAGCTCGCTATAGGCAGTGCGCGAAGGCGCGATGGCAATTAACCTCAGGCCTTCAACCAGGCTGAATTCGCTGCCAACAAGCAATTTAATGCCCTGCTCTTTAGCGGCCACATGGGCTTTAACAATGCCGGCCAGTGAGCATTCATCGGTAATGGCGAGTGCGCTATAGCCCAGCTGCGCCGCTCGCTCCACCAGTTCCTGGGGATGAGAGGCCGCGCGCAGGAAGCTATAGCAGCTCAGGCAGTGAAGTTCGGCGTAGGACATGGCTATCGATAGTTGTCGACAGGGCTGATCACGCCCATGGCACCTCGACCGAGCACATGGGTGTAGATTTCGGTGGTGCTGATATCAGCATGTCCCAGCAGCTTTTGGATAGTGCGGATATCGTAGCCTTGCTGTAGCAGGTGCGTGGCAAAGCTATGGCGAAAGGTGTGGGAGGTAACCGGCTTATGAATCTCAGCTGCCAGGCGGGCGCGCCTGATATGTTTGCGCAAAGCGGTATGGTGTAGGTGATGACGACGTAGCACACCGGTTCGTGGGCAGGCTCCAATAGAGCTGGATGGAAATAGAAACTGCCAACCTGTTTCACGCGCCGCATTGGGATACTTTTTATTGAGAGCGAAGGGCATGTACACCTCACCAAAGCCATCCTCGATATCTCTGCCATGCAGTTTTTTAACTGCGTCGATCTGTTGCGATAGTGGATCGTGCAGGCTTTGGGGTAGTAGAGTTGTGCGATCTCTACCGCCCTTGCCAGCACGCACCGTAAGCGTGCTGATGTCGAAATCGAGATCTTTCACGCGTAGATTCAATAACTCGCTTTGGCGCAAACCTGCGCCGTAGAGCAGCGATACCATCAGCCAGTGTTTACCTGAAAGATGATCGAGAACACGTTGAACCTCGGCGTGACTTAATACAACCGGCAAGCGGCGACGCTGCCTGGCTTTTTCGAAGTCCAGCTGTTCGATTTCAATCTGCAAAAATTTTCGGTAAAGATAAATGAGAGCATTCAGTGCAATGCGTTGTGTGCCGGGCGAACAATCGCGTCTGTGCCCCAGATCACTCAGAAACTCATTGATATGCCTAGCTCCCATCTGCCGGGGATGGGCTTTCTTATGAAACAGGATAAAGCGCTTAATCCAGTGCAGATAGGTTTTCTCCGTCTGGTAGGCATACCCTCTCGCACGAAGATCTTGTCGAACCTGATGAGTAAAGCGGTTTGATCCTGCAGGGATGGCATGACGGATGTCATCCATAGTGCTGACCTCAGAACCATATACTGTACATATATACAGTATATAAAAATATACATTTTACAAGCCCCGTTTTTCAGAGGACCTCGGGATCAGAGGTGCGGGCGTTGAACAACAAGCCATTGATTTGATGGGATTTTATCCACCGCAGTTTGTAGAAAAGCTGGACGAAAATGATCGATTTTTAAGACGAATCGGACTATTGTTTTAGCACGCAAAAAACCACTGCAGCCTAAATAATTGTTTTCAAGGGGGTTTAACCAAAATGCAGCGGCACCTGTATCCTGCAACAAACGCCACGACCTTTCTTAGACCGGTCTATTTACTTAGCTGTTAATGCGACTTCTCGTCCAGACAGCTCTATTAGCTTGCGCCTTTACATCAATCAGTATCAAAGCTGAGGAGTCGGACCCATATAGCTGGATTGTGCCCTATATCTGCAAAGGAATGCGTCAGTGCATTGCACCAGATAT
>JBCDFM010000331.1:0-4443 GCA_039178015.1 Pseudomonadota bacterium | reverse complement strand
GCGCGATCGAGGCTTACGATATCCCAGTGCTCGCCGTCTGTCTCATAGAGAATCACCAATTCACGTTGCTCGAGCAGCGCTTGAAGCTGGGCTACTTTTGTCTCCAATGCGACCTCGGTTTCGCCGTAATCAGTGCCATCGCGACTGGCGTACTCTTCCAGCAGTGCTTGCAGCAGATCGCTGCGCAGATGCTTCAACGGTACTTCGACAAATTCAGTCACAGCATTAGACCAGTTAATATAAGGTAACCAACCTGCATTCGTTCATAGTCCCTAATCCTGTCATGGACACAAACCCTCGTGAAGTGCTGTCGGAGACGCTAATATAGACGAGCGCTTCGTATTGGAGACCATATTGTGCAGTCAGCTTATATTCTAACGTGTATCGGCGATGACCGTCCTGGCTTGGTTGAATCACTCTCTGAAGTGATCGAAAAACGGGGAGGCAACTGGCTGGAAAGTCGTCTTTCTCAGCTGGGAGGTAAGTTTGCTGGACTTGTACTGGTTACCCTTCCGCAAGAGCAAGCAGCAGCATTGGAAAAAGAACTGAAGAGTCTGGCGGCCAGCGGTTTGAGTGTACGGGTAACGCCTGCGGGTACACATTCCGATACCTATCGTGGCAGGCACATTAAACTCTCTCTTATTGGTCCCGACCGTTCAGGTATTGTCCGGCAGGTATCTAAAGCACTCGCCCAAAGTGGTGTAAATGTGATTGAGATGGAAAGTGCAGTGGAGAGCGCACCCATGAGCGCTGAGCTGCTTTTTAATGCGCGCATCGACGCGGAGATCCCAGAACACATCAGCCTACACGAGCTAGACGAACAGCTAGATGCAATCGCCAACACTATGACGCTAGATATAGAGCTGGACTACGATAACTAAGCGCCAAGACCAATGTGCTCTAATGGCGTTTCGAGTTTTACCTGACTCGCTAGCGATCAGTTCTTTTGGGGATGGCGCCAAGCGCCGGTTTGTGGAACTGGCTGTTGGCACATCGCACTGAGCCAGTCGCGATGTACATCTGTAGTTGTCCGCGTTGAAGCGGCTACAGGGTGACCATTGCAGCAGTTACGAGCATCCCGGATCAAACCTGACAAGTACTAACGAGCATTTCGATGGCCACCAACGCAGTGACGCGCAGTTCGCCTACCTGCAAGAGAGTGCTCAAGCCCACACCATGATCGCCAAGCGTAATGCACAGTTTTAGCTAGCAAACGCCTGGCCGAGATTGGCCGCCCACGGTAAGCACTATAAGTTACTGCATCCAGTTGCGGGAGTCTGCACAGCTTTCGTCTGCATGAAAACGGAGTTGGATCTACGTCCCCCCGCTACGCCACCTGCGTAAGACTATCCACAAGAAGGCAAGCACAGCGGCCATCGTAATGATCATCAGCATGACCAGTCCGGTGACCAAGGCCAATTGCAGCATAGTGTCCGTCGGGATATCGAATTGATCCACCGCCACCCAGATCAAGAGAGCCAGGGCAGAGCAACCCAACAAAATAGAGCGAATGAATCGCCGGCTTTGCTTACTCATTCTTGAGGCGGCTAGCTACTAGAGGCATCCGGCTTCGCAGCCGGAATCGCGGGCGTCTCGCATTCAACGTCCATATTCTGACCACGATGTCTCAGTACATGATCCATCAACACGATAGCAAGCATCGCTTCCGCTATTGGTGTGGCTCGTATCCCCACACAGGGATCGTGTCGGCCATGAGTCGCCATCTCCATAGCCTCCCCGGTGGTGTCGATGGTAGCACCCGGCTGGCGAATGCTGGAGGTGGGTTTAAGAGCAATGCTCACGCAAATATCCTGTCCGCTGCTGATGCCACCTAATACGCCGCCCGCATTGTTGCCCATGAAACCATCGGGACTTAACAGGTCTCGGTGCTCGCTACCGTGTTGTGTCACCGAATTGAAGCCAGAGCCCATTTCGACCCCTTTGACCGCGTTGATTCCCATCATGGCGTGAGCAATATCAGCGTCTAGTCGGTCGAATACCGGCTCTCCCAGCCCGGGCATGACGCCGCTGGCTACAATATTGATACGCGCTCCAATGGAGTCACCCCGCTTGTTTAAGGCCGCCATAAAGGTTTCCATATCAGCGACTTTCTCAGGGTCGGGGCAGAAAAACGGATTGGTCTCGACGGTATCCCAGTCGAGCGTCTGCGTTTTGATTGGGCCCAGTTGCGCCAGATAGCCACGAACCAGGATGCCGTAGCGCTTCGCTAAGTATTTTTTTGCGATAGCGCCCGCCGCCACGCGCATGGCCGTTTCTCTTGCCGATGAACGGCCGCCGCCGCGATAGTCTCGAAATCCGTATTTTTGTGTATAGGTGTAGTCCGCGTGTGCGGGCCTAAAAGTGTCCTTGATATTGCTATAGTCTTTCGATCGTTGATCAGTGTTTTCGATCAACATACCGATAGGTGTTCCTGTGGTAACACCTTCAAACACACCAGACAAAATTTTCACCTCATCTCCCTCACGACGCTGGGTCGTGAAGCGTGACGTGCCTGGTTTGCGTCTGTTCAGATCCGGCTGTAAATCCGAAGCACTGAGTTCAAGACCCGGTGGGCAGCCGTCCACGACGCAACCCAAGCCTGGGCCGTGGCTTTCGCCAAAGGTAGTGACGGTAAATAATTTTCCAATACTATTGCCGGACATAATAAGATTCTGTTCGTTCTATGGCAGGCATTATATAAGTATCAGAACACAGTTGCCTTGTATTCCTGCAACTCCCGGGCGGTAAGGACAAAAACGCCATGTCCACCTTGCTCAAACTCCAGCCACGTAAATGGGAGTTGGGGATAGGCGTGCTCGAGGGTCGTCCAACTATTGCCTACTTCAACTACGAGTAGACCCTCGGATGTCAAATGACGAACCGCTTCATCAAGAATGCGCCTGGTTAAATCCAGACCATCTTCACCGGATGCCAATGCACGCTCTGGCTCATGGCGGTATTCAGCTGGCATAGACGCGAAGTCTTTGCCATTGACATAGGGAGGATTGCTGAGGATCAGGTCGTACCGCCGATTCGCAACAGCGGCAAAAACATCAGACTGCAAAATTGATACCCTGCCCTGCACACCAAGTCGCTCGGCGTTTTCTTCAGCCAGTGTCAGAGCGCTTTGATCAATGTCCAGCAGATCGACATGCAGGTCTGGGAAGTAGTGCGCGCTGGCCAGACCGATACAGCCACCGCCGCAACATAAGTCTAATAGCTGCTTCGGTTCAGGCCCGCTATACCAGGGTTGGAATTCGTTAAGGATGAGCTCAGCTATCGGTGAGCGCGGAATAATCGCGCGTTCATCACAGCCAAACTCGAGCCCAGCAAACCAGGCCCGGCCGATCAAATACGGTAGTGGAGTGCGATCAAAAATGCGCTTTTGTAGTAACTCGTCGATTCGCGCTCGAGTCTGGCGGTCGATATGTTGAGTTACCACCTGACCGCTGGAATCTAATGCAAGGCCCGCCGCATGCAGCACAAGCTGCACGGACTCATCCCATGGACTATCTGTACCGTGACCAAAGAATACGTCGCTCTGGGCAAGCTTCTGATTACAATAGTCCAAGGCTTGGCCAATGGTTTCGGCGTCGTCGAGCTGAGCAACACTAGCAATCATGCAATGGAGTGTAGCGCCAAACGACCTCGCTCGCAGCTGTTCGCGCGTCACACCCAAAGGACAAAAAACAGTGCCGGTTAACGCTGCAGCAACATCAACCAGCCTCCTTCACTTTGCAATGAAGCACATATTTGCCTAGGTTTGAGTCTGCACATCCCCTACTCGAAGTAACTCCATATGCAGATACTGTCGGTCGGCGGTACGCGCTGACGCATACATCATCAAAAGATATTGTGGGCTCTTTCCCAAGCTAAAGACGCGGTAGCTTTGCAAATCTTCGCGCCCGTAGAGTATCGGTTGCCGAAATACTCGATTGGCCCACTGCACGCCTTTGCCGCAGGCCCTACCGTCACAGCTGTATAACAGGGCTGGATCATCCAAGGTATCTATTTTGGATTCAAGATCGGCCAAGACTTCACGCGAGGTAAAGCCGTCCTTGATTTGCCAGGTATATCGGGTCAGTAGTCCGTTTACACGTTCGCTATCCTTAAAGCGCCAGGCGCCTCCAACTTTCTGAATCGCACCCAGCCCTACCTCATGGTCAAGCACCTCTGTTTCACTAAAATCAAGCTGCTCTGCATGCGGAAAGTTGTTCAGCTCCTCTAGCAGAGCCGGCGGAGATGTCTGCTGTGCTGCCGCACCGAACGACAGACAAATCAGAAAACTCCATGACCATGCCAACAATCGATTCGTGTAGCTCATATTTCTCCTAATCCAGCCAAAACCTGCACGCGGTGTCGATTCAGCCTGACAAGATATCAGTACCCATCGGTTTATCAAACTGCCGCGACGCTCGACTTCCCCGCCTCACATTTTGGCGC
>JBCDFM010000330.1:0-4558 GCA_039178015.1 Pseudomonadota bacterium | reverse complement strand
TCATCAAAACGAAATAATCCCGCCCCGGTGACCGGGTCGGTATGAGCGGGTGCCTCTGAGTTTGCGTAGAGCGTGTCGCGCGAATTGGTCACGGTATCGGATGGTTTGGGCGCTGTCAGGCCGGTGATATCGGACGCTATGCTAGCACTGCCCGCCGAGTTTGGCATGCTCCCTTACGTGCATTGCTTGCCTGGTTAGCTGCGCTAACGGCACCGATACTATCGATCGATCCTGCCTTCAGTGACCGTTTGCCTGGCCGAGCCAATAACAGGCTGGGCGTCATTGAGGTGACTGAGCGAGCGCGGCCAGGTCCAATTCGCTTGGGCATTGTGCGACTTGTCTTGGCGCAGCTGCTAGCGGTGTTTCGAGTGCCAGGCCTCACAAATGAGCGGGAATGCGCCGCACGCCAAGACCGGCCTTCGGTGGGGTGAAATCGAAGGGTTGCGCGGCTGCCTAGTTAGCGCTGCGTACCAGGTGGCTGTCCTCGCTGCGGTGTGCATCTCTGGTATGGGACACAGGGCGAGCGAAGGGTGTATCACAGTAATCGGAGGCCGTTCGCGCTCGCGAGAACTTAATACTCTTCAGGAATGCTACCAGGCTGTGTCGAGAGCTGTCTGACTTCTTCATCATGCACCCAATTCAAATCTAATAAAGAACCTACCTAGTCTACTGATGAAGGTGCCCCATTAGACGTAAAAAGTGCGAGCATTTTCTGTGGAAAAGTTCTGTTCGGGGGCGGGAACTAGTGGCGACCCTTGCCAAAGTGGCGCGCCAACAGGGGCAGCGCTGCGTCAAGCTCGGGTTTGTGATCGCGAATATCTTGTAGCGACAGCCCTTCGATTTCATGAGGGAATACCAGCCACTGATCGGTCGTCTTGAGAAAGAAGTTCGGTTCGCGCCCAGTAAGATTGTTTTTAGGTTTGTAATAGGGCGTAGCGATTCGTATATCCGCAGGTTTGCCGGCGTATAGGTGCCTGAGATCGGTCACTACCTGTTGAGCTGACAGACCGGTATCGTAAACGTCGTCCACCAGCAAGACGCTGTCACCGGCCTTTGCGCGTGTTTGCAAATAGCTCAGCCCTTCTACGCCGACGCTGTTGCCGCGACGACCCATGGCTTCGTATGATTGAGTGCGTATCGCAAAATGGTCGGTCTTTATGCCCAGAACATCCATTAGTTCGTGTATCGCGATGGCTACTGGCGTGCCCCCGCGCCAGATACCGATGAGGTAGTCCGGTTTAAAGCCGCTATTGACTATCTCTACACCCAGGGCATAGGCATCCGTAAGTAGCTGTTGAGGGCTAATGTAGCGTTTGTCCATGTTCGGTGTGGGTTTGTCACCGGGTTCGCCAGATTAACATAAGGCGATACTTGGAGGCATTGAGCAGTTGAGTATAATCTCGCCCTCTCCAGGAGTACTGACATGAAGCCAGCCAACTATCCCACTGAACCAGCCCATCTGTGGGAGCATTTTTACGAGATTTCTCGACTTCCTCGCCCCTCTAAACAAGAGCAGCGTATCCGTGACTATGTGATCGGGCTCGCCGAGTCAGCAGGGCATGCATGGCGACAGGATGTGGCCGGTAACGTGGTGGTTTATGTGCCTGCCAGCAAAGATATGACAGGCAGCGAAACGGTCATTATTCAAAACCATCTCGACATGGTGACGGTTAAGACAGGCGACAAGGAACATGATTTCACCACCGATCCTCTTACGCTAGAGGTTGAGGATGGCTGGCTACATGCTGACCGAACCACCCTGGGTGCGGATAATGGTTTGGGCTGTTCCGCTGCGCTGGCGCTCATGACTGACGCAGGGGTTTCCCATCCACCCCTGGAGTTGCTGTTCACAATAGATGAGGAGACAGGCCTGGGCGGTGCGCTTAATCTTGATGCTCAGATGTTATCTGGGTCACACATGCTTAATTTGGATACCGAAGAGTGGCACGAGCTCTATGTCGGCTGCGCCGGCGGCGGCGGTTGGGAATTGCGCCGGCAATTTGTCCTTGAGTCATTGCCGGGGAATACCGAGTGCTGGCGATTGTCGCTGTCCGGACTTGCCGGTGGACATTCAGGCATACAGATTCAGGAGCAGTTGGGCAATGCCATCAAGCTCCTTGGACAGTGCCTTTATGAAGTCGATGATGTAAGGCTTGCTGGCGCGGATGCGGGAATCGCTCACAATGTCATTCCGCGTGAGGGCCATGTGCTGTTTGCCTGTCGAGCTGGAGGCGGTAAACAACTGCAGTCTCGTTTAGCCGAGTTACGTATTGACTGGTTGAGCTATTTACCAAAAGAGGATGCGTCTGTGCAGCTAAGGCTGGAGCCTGCAAATTTTGGCTCTGCACTGAGCGCGGAGGATACCGCGACGGTTCTCGATAGTATCGCGGCTCTGCCCCACGGAGCGCAGGCTTACAGTTTGGTGCAGCGTGCAGATCTGGTCGACCTGAGCGTCAATCTGGCCAGGCTGGAGTTGAGCGAGGGCGCTTTACTTTTGGAGACAAGCTTTCGCTATTTCAACACAACGCAGTGTCTACCGCTGCAACGGCAGGTACTCAGTATTGCGCACGCCTTTGGCCTCAAAGAGACTGAGTTGCTGTCCTATCCTGGTTGGGAACCGGATTTTGAGAGCCCTCTACTGGCAAGGGCCACGGCATTGCACGAGCAGCTCTTTGGTGAACGTCCGGCGGTCAAGGCAATTCACGCCGGTCTGGAATGCGGTATCTTGAAAGGTAAGTATCCCGATACCGATATACTGTCGTTCGGCCCAACCATTCGCGGTGCTCACTCGCCCACGGAGCGTCTGCAAATCGATACTGTTGAACCCTTCTGGCGGTTTCTGACCGCCCTATTGCGAGAGCTGTAAACGCGAGCCGAAGGCCGCGACGAACTGGAGTACGCTGTATGCTGGACACACTGGAAGCGCTTCCGCTTGACCCCATTCTCGGATTGGTTGCTGCCTGTCGCGCCGATCCGAATCCCGACAAGGTGGATTTGACGGTAGGAATTTATATGGACGAGCAGGGTCTTTGCCCAGTATTCGCCGCGGTCAAAGAAGCGCAACAAGTTCTGATATCTGAGGAAACTACCAAAGCCTATATGCCGCCCGCTGGGGATGAAGCCTTTAACAAGGGTATGCGCGAGCTGGTGTTTGGGCCAGGCAATGCGGTTATTGAAGCGGAGCGAGTGGGCAATGTGCAGGCTCCCGGGGGCTGTGGCGCACTGCGCATCGCCGCAGAGATCGTGCGCGCAGCGCAGCCGGACGCGACAGTGTGGGTGAGCGATCCCTCCTGGCCGATTCACTTTCCGTTGCTGGGGAGTTCGGGTCTGAAGATTCAATCCTATCGTTATTATGACGCCGTCAGTCACAGCGTCGATTTTGACGCTATGACGGCGGATCTCAGGCAGGCGAAAGCCTCCGACGTGGTGCTGCTACACGGCTGCTGTCACAACCCATGCGGTGCAGACTTGTCGCTAGAACAATGGGGTGTATTGTCCGGCATGGCCGAGGCGCAGGGTTTTCTACCACTGGTCGATATTGCCTACCAGGGGCTGGGCCAAAATCTGGATGCTGACGCAGCCGGATTGCGCCTATTAGCCGCGCGTTTACCTGAGATGGTCGTGGCAGCGTCCTGTTCCAAGAATATGGGTCTTTACAGAGAGCGGGTTGGCAATGTGATGTTCATGTGCAAAGACCCAGGCAGTGCGCGGGCGTTGGTCAGCCAGGCGCTGGTGGCCGCCAGACGCATCTACTCTATGCCGCCTGCTCATGGAGCACTGTTGGCCGGCAGAATATTGAGTAGCGCAACTCTCACCACCTCCTGGCAGGCGGAGCTTGCCAACATGTGTGAGCGCATGAACGGGCTGCGCGCGAATTTGCGGGAGAGGCTGGAGGCGAAAAGTGGACGCGACTTTGGCTTTATCGAGCGAGAAAACGGTATGTTTTCGTTTTTGGGTCTGGACCCATCCCAGACGCTTAAGCTGCGCCAGGACCATGCTGTTTACATGCTGGATTCTTCACGTATCAATGTGGCGGGTATCAACTCGCGCAATCTGGATTATCTAGTGGATGCTGTGGTGGCAGTGTTGTGAGTATGACAATGCAGAACGTACGCCAGAAGGGCGGCTTGGCGGTCGGATAGCGCAGCGCACGCATGTTGGTGCGGCCTTGCTAGGCGTTGTCAGCTAACTCAATCCAGCGCTCCAGCGCGACCTCTAACTCTGTCTGCACCGTGGATAGCTCACTCAATATCGCTTGCACCTGATCATGTTCCTGCTGATAAAAGTTCGGCTCTGAGATGCGCTGCTCTAACGCATGCTGGCGCTGCTCCAGGGACTCCAGACGCGCGGGCAGTGCATCCAACTCACGCTGGTCTTTATAGGACAGCTTCTTTCGCGCCTGCCCGGGTTCAGGTGCAGGGGGTTTTATGGTCTCCGCCTTGACCGCTGGCGCGATACCCGCCACCGGCGCTGTTTCCGTTGGACTCAAGCTACCGCCGCGGGCCAGCCAGTCGCTGTACCCTCCGGCCTGCTCTATGACGCTACCGTCTCCGGGTAG
>JBCDFM010000329.1:0-4594 GCA_039178015.1 Pseudomonadota bacterium | reverse complement strand
CGTGGCCGAAGCGATAGAAGATACTGAATCAAGAGTGTTGGAGAGACTCGAGCAGGGCGATAGTCTGATTGATTTGCTGAATCTTGAAGACCACTGGCGCGCGATCAAACAGGGCAAGAGCAGCAAACTCAAATTCGAGATTTAGGCGTCGCAGTTTTGGCATACGGTGAGTCTCTGCGCGCCAGAGGGTTATGGGCCTGCATGTTTACCGAAAGGCTTTAGTCTCAAGTCTGGTCAGTCTTTTTGCAATTTCAGACGTAGGCATGAGTGCAAGCGAATGCCCGTCAACCTGCCTGTTATGGTGGCACTGTCTCTGGCCTGCTGGGGCATTAGCGTGTGAAACCCAGCCCGTGATCTGCGAATGACCGAACAGTATGGCCAGAGCGTCAAACAGCCTGCAGATGACAGCGCGTTCAGAGCCTATAAGTCGATATTCAGATCAACTGCTTGAAACGTGGCTTAGTTTACCTAGTATTAAAAGCCGGAGCCCCCATCTTATTCGTTTAATTCCTATTTTGTACGACTCGCTAACCGGAGCACGAAATGACTTCTCAGACTACTGCATCGCATACCTATCTACACACGTTTTATGTCGGACTAAGCTGCCTGATCTTGAGTATTTCGTCTGCACTGGCACAGTCGGGCGCGCCAGACGCAGAGACGATCGAAGCCCAAAAAGCCACGTCTCGCGCATCCATCGAATGGTGGAATAGCGACTACGAGGTGGATCCCGATACGCTGTTTGCAGCAGGTTATGTCAATTATCAAGAGCCCGTAGCGGCCAGTGATGATGAGCAGGGCGTTGCGCTGGCGCAGTTAAAGAGCATCGTCGCGGACTATCACAAAGCATTCCCTGGCACGCAGATCGCTTTCCAAATGCAGCTTGCCGAGGATAATCGCGTGGCCACTCACTGGACCTTTACCGGCGTGCAAAAAGGGCTGTATGAAGGGTTAGAGCCCACCAACAAAACGGTGACCTGGTCAGGTATTTCTATCGATGAATACGATATGGATGGAAAGATCAGTAAGAGTTGGGTGGTGTGGGATAAGTTTACAATGTTTTCGACACTGGGTTTGATTCAGTAAGCTGAGCTAAACATGACCGGGTGTCGCATGACACGTGAAAGCTCGAAACTCGCGCGCTTTTATCCTGACAACGAGTCAGGCGATGCTATCGACCCTGAGAGACCAGCTGTAGTCCGATGCCCGTGCTAACCTGCTGCAGTAGCGTTGCGCGCAGCAGATCGACGTTGTCGATTGCGGTGGGCCGGTACGCCGCCACTTCAGCCTCGTCGAAGCGTTGCAGCGGCTCTACCTGCCCCGATGGATCTGCGAGAATATCGTCAATGATGTGGTTAAGCACTCTGGCGAGTTGCAGATCAGTGATAGGGGCGTTGCGTGAGCCTGGTACTCTGACAAAATACTGGCGACCTTCAACAGTGCGCAACAGCGCTGTGCCGTAGCTGCGCAAATCAGGTGTCGCCCCCGGTGTGCCTGAACCATCGGCCTGGTGGCAGCCCTGACAGTGGATCATATAGTCGAATTCACCGACATCGGTTTCAGTTAACGGCTGTGCTGCCGACAGCTGTGTGCTAATCGCGAATGTGATGGTTAGCGCGAGTCGCGTCAGCGGATTATGAATCACCACCACGAACTCCGATTACCATACCGGTTGAGCAGGTATACACCGTGCTCTTCGCACCCAGGCACCAGTTGATATCGTTGTTGGCATAGGGCATGTAAACCGGTCTGTCGCCTTCGTTGTTGTTACACAGGCAGCGCCCGCAACTGGTCTTACCACAACAGTCATTGTATGAGATCGCGTAGTTCAAGCCGTCTTCCGGATTCTTACAGATACCAATCCAGGTGGTTGGTGACATCTCCGTACCCGGTGGACAGCTGCCGGCTGAGCCACCACAGCAGGAACACAAGAAACCGTCTATGGCACAGTAGCGCCAGTAGTCGCAGGCGCTGGGGTCACCCGGGTCTCCGTCGATACCGGAGACTTGATCGCCTACACCGGGGTAGCCGTTGTCTCCTCTGGCAACGGGTAGCAGGGGTATCGCAGCGCCTGCGAATAAAGCAGCGGACACCTTGGTAAGAAACCCGCGGCGGGACGTGCGCTGCGCTACACCACGGCTGGCCTTGTCGATTAACGAGTCAAACATGTTCATAGGGAGTCATCGCTCTTGCTTACAATAGGATGTTTATTGCGCGAGAGGTAATCCTGAATCGATGCCACCTCTGCTTCCTGTGCGTTAAATAGGCTATCAAAATGCTCTCGGGTATTAACCAGCCCCAGGGCGGTCACCTTTCCCTGAGAGTCTACCAGCGCTGCGTAGGGCAGCTTGGATACTCCGAAGGCCAGACCCAGTTCTCGTGAATTCAGCAGCGGAAAGTCAGTGAGCTGCTGCTCGGCTTGAAAGCGTTTGGCAAGTTCAGCATCGGCGTCCGTGGCCAGCATCGCTTGCAGCCATTTGGATTCGGCTTTGGCGGCAGAACGAAACACGGGCAGCAGCTTTTTGCACATTGGGCAGTCTGGCGATACCCAAAAAATCAGCGTGCTCTTGTGATCCTCGCGCGCGCCGCCCACGGAGACGGCCTGCCCACTTTGGGCATCTGGCGCGGCAAGTACGGGTGCCTTGTCGCCCACTTTCAGATTGCTTTTGATGGCAAGTGCACCGGCGGGCGACACCCGCTCCGAAAGCACACCCACCTGGCGTACTAGCGCGGCAACGATGACGGTCAGACCAATCACGCAGATCCAGAGCGCGATAATCGATATGAGGGCAAAGTTACTCATGAGAAAGGATCCCCTGCAAAATGCGGTCGTTGCTGTGCAGCCCTTCTAGAGCCAAACACAACAGGGTAAAGATAGCGCCAACCAGCACACCGATGAGCGTGCCTGCATAGTCGATTTGAAGAACGGCGCCACTTAGCACAGCACCTGTGACACACAGCAAAATAAACACGGCGTTACGCGTCAGCTGCCATCTGTCCACGGCAGCCTGTGATCCGATACCGCCGCAGCCGCAGTCCTGCAGCTGAATATGGCGCAACAGGGTGCTCATCATCGCAAGTAAATACGCCGTCATTAAACCCATGCACAGCAGCAGTCCCCAAACGGCTGTGGCCGGCCATACAATCAGACAGACAGTGAGTACTTCGAGGTAAGGTAGCAACCTGGCAATGGGTGCGAGGGCCCAGCGTGGAAGCAGCTGGTAGTCTTCCAGCGTTTGTTCGAAGCGCGCTTGATCGACCAGCTTGTGCGCTGCTGCAAATAGCAAATAGGCAGCAAAAAGTGTTTTGATTGCGATCGCGGCAACTGACAGAGCTTCGGCCATGGTTGGTGCGCTACCGTTTTGCCTGAAGGGCAAACGGCATAGCGCTTGCCCCGAGTGTAATATTGCGAAGGAATTCACCCTGGCTCGTGTAAACGTCGATCGTCATATTGACGTTGGTGACGGCCAGCAGTGGCTCTTGTGCATCCACATAAATGACAGAAAATGCAGGGGTTGTTGGTTCGAAGCTGCCGACGATACTCTTTTTCGACCGGCTGACCATCATAATGTGGCCGCCACCGGATTTGTGGCTGCCGTCGAAGCGTCCGGGCTCCATAATCACATATAGCATGTCGCCACCGTCGGAGGCGATGATCTGCCAGCCGCTGGGCCCCCAATCCGCATACTCGCTGCCTTCTGGTACCAGTGACCAGGGGTCCATGGCAACGGGTTCACTGCCGCGCAGATCCAGAGGGCGAATGATTCCATTGTAGGTAATGAAATAGGCGATGCCGTCGACGATGATAGGATAGTCAAAGACTGGATCTGACTCGGAATTGAAAAACGACTTGCCGATGAACCGGGACGATTCTTTGCCCTGTTCATCCAGCTGGATCGAAACAAATGAACCGTCGCCGCACAGCGACGTAAAGCTACGTTCTCCGGTTGGATACAGTAGAGCGCAGCCGTTCAGGGATACTTCGTTTACGACCTCGCGCTTGGCGACATCGACAACCGCGGCCGATGATGCCGGATTGAAATTATAGACAATCAGGAATTCATCATTACCGATGAGCCTGGATGCATAGGGTTTGGTCACCATCATGGCGCGCTGATCACCTGGCAGGACAATCTCGGCGGTTTTGTCCAGGCTGTCCTTGGCGTAGACGCTAACCACATCCGTGCGCTCCCCGCTAACACCACGTGAGTAAAAGGTTTCGGAGACGTAGAGCTCGTCACGGGTGGAAGACTCATTGAAAGTCGCAAACTGCGCAGCCCCGATTGCACCTTTATACTCCTGCGTATCAGCGGCCACATCTACGATCGCTACCTTACCGGCAATCAGCGAATAGAATGCGGCATCGTGGGCGAATATCCAGGTATCTGGGTAATCGGACGGAAGCGTGTCGACTGTGGGCACTTTATCGAGAGGCACTTGCGCGTGCACAGCGCCCACAAAGAGTAAAAGAGCTAAAAGCAACGCAGTTTTCATGGTGTGGTTGTCCGTCTAGTCATATGACGTTTGCCGTAGGATGAGGGACCTGTGCGATTCCCCCGTTATCTACTGATTTTTATTGCAGGCTGCTGTCGCG
>JBCDFM010000328.1:0-4602 GCA_039178015.1 Pseudomonadota bacterium | reverse complement strand
GGTAGATTGCACAAGCGGCGTCAGCGGTGTCGGCCAATGCCCAGTTCGAACCACCAAGCAACATCAAAACCAGCACTGAGAAAGCGCCGTATCGCAACACACCGCTGCCACGAAGGTAAAAGTCATAGTGCATGCTTGAACATTACCTCTCCCTTTCGTTCAATCTCAGATCGAAATTTTAGTCCAAAATCTTTCGGCCGGCCCGGACAGCCTGCTCGTAAACCTATGTCAGATCGGCCACGTCGATATTATGTCCCCAGGACATAATAAACAAAGTATGCTATAAGTTGGGGTCTGGCATTCAGACAGATCGTTTTCCAGCGTTGGCGTTAAGTCCGCAGCAAAATGCTTTGTCGGCGACCATTACGGGCGGATGGGTATGGCAGTCAAGTACACGATCTGTGGTATCTGCGAGCAGGCCTGCGGGCTGAAGGTCACGACCGCCGATAATCAAGTGCTTAAAATCGAGCCAGATAAAGCCAACCACTACAGCTGGCGAGACTATTGCATCAAGGGCGCCAAAGCCCACCATTCCCTCAACCACCCCTTACGCATTCGCATGCCCATGAAGCGAGTGGGAAACCGCTACGTCGAAGCTACTTATGAAGAGGCAATAGGCGATATTTCCACAAGATTCAAGCGTATCGCCAAGGAGTACGGCGCGAACGCTATCGCAAGCTATACCGGAAACCCCAACGGCCACAATTTCAGCAGTGCTCTGTTCCAAGGATTATTTCTCAACGCGCTCGGTACGCAAAATCGTTACTGGGTAGGATCGATTGATCAAAACGGGCTGCACGTCGTATCAGAACAGCTGTACGGGAGCCCCTGGGTAAGCCTGCAGACCGATCTAGACCACTGCGATTTCTTTTTGTTAATCGGCACTAATCCCGCGATCAGCACAATGTGCTGGATAGGTTATGCACCGGACGGTTGGAAACGCATACTGAAACGCAAACGCGCTGGTGCCGCCTTGGTTATTGTCGATCCGCGTGAAACAGAATCTGCGTCAAAAGCCGATCAGCACATCGCTGTGCTACCCGAGTCAGACTGGGCGCTTCTACTGGCCATGATAAAGATCATTTTACTTGAGATGCGCAGTGAGATTCCCAACAGCATGCATTACGATGGTTTGGACGCGATACGCTCGTTATGCAAAACCGCAGACCTCGAAAACCTTGCACAGCACTGCGATGTGCCACTGACCACTATTCGTCAATTGGCTATAGCATTCGCTTCCGCCCCTCGCGCACTCGCGGTAGCGCGCACAGGTGTCGCCCAGGGGCAGAACGGTGTTTTAGCACTGTGGCTGACGCAAGTGCTCAATGTGATTACCGGGCGTATGGAGTCTGAAGGCGGCGTGTACTATGCAAGCGGTGTGCTAGACCTGTTGGTGGCAGGCAGTCAACTGTTTCCGCCGATCGAGGCAACAAGCAGACTGCGCGGACACCGCAATGTCGCAGGGTCTCACAGTCTCGCAGAGCTGCCGGACGAGATCACCACTCCTGGCGAAGGACAGATTCGAGCGCTCATTATCAATAGCGGCAACCCGGTGGTATCCGGTCCCGAGGGAGATAGTTTGGATGCCGCACTTGCCTCCTTGGAATGTTTAGTGGTGATCGACCATTTCCAGCGTGAAAGCCATCGCCACGCCGATTGGCTCATTCCTGGCGATCATTTTTTGGAGCGCGAAGAGATAAACCTGCTAACCCAGGCTCTCAGTCCAACACTGCATGCCCATCGTAGCAACGCTGTCGTCGACCCTCCGCCGGGGATGCACTTTGAGTGGGAGTTCTTTAGAGATCTGGGTCTGGCTATGAACCTACCGCTAGTCGGCGGACGCCGAGTGCTGAATCCAGTGCTGCGCCTGGGTCGATCCCTTGGCAAGCTGTTGGGCAAGCGCCATTGGGGTTTATCTCCAGCAATCATCACCAGGCTAATGCTTCGCAAGCAGGGACGACTCAAATGGCGCGATATCTATCATGCGCAGCACGGCCTGGGCGACCCCAGCGCTAGGCCCGAGTTTGGCGCAATTTTCGAGAAAATGGCAGCTAGTGGTCGACGAATCAAGATAGCGCCAGAGACGTTTCTTGCCGCGCTGAGAGAGCGCCTATCGTCGTCAGATACCAGTCCGGAGGGTTTCCCCTTGCGTTTGATCGGCCGACGCCGGCTCAGTGTATTTAACTCCTGGTCAACCGAGACGAGTGCACCGAGACCGGAGCGAGACGCGGGGCCTGGCACCTATGTTGAAATCAGTCCCGATGATGCGAAGACCCTAGGTCTGGCTGACGGTGCAGCCGTTGCGGTTGTTTCGCGTTCAGCAAGACTGGAAACAACCGTAGCGCTTTCGAGTAAGGTGCGCTCCGGCGTGGCGGTCATGGAACACGGTTGGGGCTCGAGAACCTTCAACCCAGTAACTGGAGAATCCTATTCCCACGGAATCAATCGCAATCGTCTGGTATCGAATGCAGAACTTGATCCGCTGTCAAGAGTGCCACGGTTGAACGGTACACCCGTCAGGCTAGAGGCTCTATAATCGTTCCGGTCTGATCAACCCACAGCTTTCGACAATTACGACTAAAACGTACTCGCAACCGCATCGACCTGACCTTTTATATTGCCGAGATGCGCTTTCAAGCCATGCAGTGCACTTGCAGAGGTAATAGGCACGCGATGCGAATCATTTATATTTTGAGTATCGGGCCAGGCTCGTTCGCAATCATCCCAGATTGAACACCTGAACTAAACGGGTTTTATTCGGCCAAACCTACAGACGTTGCTAAAAAACCAGAGGAGAATGTTGTGCCGAATCAAAATGATCATGGCTCGCCTGGCGAGCAATCAGCGCTTTATTCGAACCGAGCTGCTGATTTTCATAGCCTGGTTACAGGATCGCTGCGCGATAAAAATGCAGTTGACCATTATGTGCGTTTAGTGCGCGAGCACGGAGAATCAGCAGCGATTATAGACATTGGCTGCGGCACAGGCGATGTGCTCAACGCCTTGAGTACATCGCTAAAGACAACACGTTTGGTGGGAGTCGATGTGGTTGATGATATGTTGGACATAGGCCGCAAAGAATCTTTGGCCCTGGCAGATTCCGCGAGCGGGCCAAGTCCGGCATTCGTCAACAGCGATATGCACACCGTCAGCAACGACTACCCGGAGTTTAAAGAAGCCTTCGATCTCGTAATCAGCCGCTGGACATATCATCACAGCAAGGACCTATCCCGTGTTTTCAGCGTGACTAGGTCGTTACTAAAACCGAATGGCTGGCACGTGTTTTTATCGAATGTGGTCCAAGCCTTTAGCGACTCAGCTTCTCCAGCGACCTACCAGGTGCAACTCAGCGAAGACTTCGCGGTGACCAACTACGCGCTTACCGTTGAGGATTACCTAAGCGCACTTGCAGACAGCGGTTTCATGACGTCGGAGGTTGCGCTGTACTCGGCGGATCACAAAATTGTTCACGAGCCGAGGGAACTTTGGTTCCGCAAAAATGGTTCCCCGTCCGCTAGTGTGTTTACAGGCATCTTCGTGGCGCAGTTGATGTCTTAACCCTTATCAAAAAAACTGTTAGTTGTGACACGGGTGGCCCTCCTGCGTCTACTTTTACACGTGACAACGAGTTTAGCGCTATCTTACACAGACCGACTCGCGGTCACTTACCAGGCAAGTCTAGTCAACGCCAATTATCGTTATGCTTCCGTTGCCTTTGGGAACCTCGAATTCGATATGGACAGGGCCATCAGATGTTGTCCATTGGGCGATATATTTACCGTATGTTGCCTGAAACGTTATCGCACCATCCGCTTCGAGTTGTGCATCTACGCGAGTTCGCCAGCGGTTATTCAGCAGCGACAAGATCGCTTCGCCGTGACGAGAGAGATTGCCATCATCTGAATAGATTCCCAAATCAAGGCGACTGCGTGGGCCAAGCGGGTTCCAGAAATTCCAGAAAATAATCTCCTCAACTTGGGGGTGGCCCCACCAGATTCGCATGATGGCCTCTGCCTGCGCCGCACGCATTTCAGGCTCCTGGGGCGCGGCAAACGTTACCTCTGTGATATGAATCGGCAAGCCGGTTTCGGCGAGTGTATCTAAGGCCGCTGCGTAGTCGTCGATACGGGTGCGCTCATCGAGTCCCTCATCAATCCCCACGTTTACCAGCCCCGGTGCAAAATGCCCTTGCTGCCCAAGCGCATCAATCTGTACGCCTGCGCTCAACAGCTCTACAACGCGGTCGCGCACTGCCACGGCATCTGGGCCACCCAGGCCTGTGAAAATGTCGTTAATCCACTCGTTATACACCAGCTCCGCTCCCGGATCTGACTCACGCGTCCAGCGGAATGCATCATCAACGACCGAGGGTCCCAACCTGTCGATGAACCAACTGGTGAGCGGATTCAGCATCTCGTTGGTTACCTCCCAAACGTCGATGCGTCCACGATACCGTGTCACGACCGTTTCAATACGCTCTTGAATCAATGCACGCAGAGCGTCCTTTTCAGCGTCACTCAGATCTTCATTGGGGAAATGTGCTCGCAACCATTCAGGAGTGCCGCTTCCAGAGGCGAATGGCGGAGGGTTGCCCCATAAAAG
>JBCDFM010000327.1:0-4616 GCA_039178015.1 Pseudomonadota bacterium | reverse complement strand
ATCAACGCAGCCGCCAATGGGCGTATGTTGCCACTGGTCACAGCGGACGGGCGCGCCTCAGATCGAACAGTTATGCGTGATGTGATTGCGACCAACGTGTTGGGCACGCTTTACAGCAACCAGATATTCGCACAGCGTCTTGGCCAGCATGCGGACGATGGCGCTGAGGTAAAGGGTGTGATCATCAATGTCTCATCTATCGGCGCGATTGATGGTGTAGTGGGAGCAAGCTACGTGGCTTCCAAGGCCGCCGTGAACGGTCTCGCTCTAAGTCTGGCGAGAGAGTTCAGCGAACTTGGTATTCGAGTGATGACCATCGCCCCAGGGGGCATCGACACACCTATGTTTCGAGAGGGCGCTAATGAGGCAACATATAAGTTGATTGCAGAATCTGTGCCAGGGCTCAAGCGCACAGGCACGGCAGACGAATTCGCATCACTGGTAAAGCATATTTGTGAGAATGATTACCTGAACGGATCAGTCATCCGCCTGGACGGCGGTATGCGAATACCCTTTACAAGCAACGTGGGTAAGGACTCAAATCGCGTAAACTGAGCCATCATAAGTAAGAGATACCGAAATCCAGACAAAGACAAAGACGAAGAGACCAGCATGATATTCAGTCAGGAACACAGAGAGCTTCAGGAAACCGTTCGCAAATTCGTAGAAACGGAGGTGAACCCACATACCGCCGAGTGGGAAAAAGCCGGTATTTTCCCCGCACACGATCTGTTTAAGAAGATGGGTAACCTGGGGTTGCTGGGCATCAACAAACCCGAGCAGTTTGGTGGTTTAGGACTGGATTACAGTTATCAGATGGCGTTTTGCGAAGCTCTGGGACACAGTAACGACGGCGGGATTGCGATGGCGACTACGGTACAAACCGATATGGCCACGCCAGCCCTATCGCGCTTTGGCACAGACGAACTACGCGCAGAGTTTCTCACGCCAGCCATCACAGGGGAGATGGTGTCTTCCATAGCCGTGAGCGAGCCTCAGGCGGGCTCAGACGTTGCCGCAACCAAGACTACCGCAAAACACGATGGCGATGACTACGTGATCAACGGCACCAAAATGTGGATCACCAACAGCACGCAGGCGGATTTTCTCTGTCTGCTGGCCATCACCGGTGACGGCCCTGCCCATCGCAACAAATCACTGATCATAGTCCCCACCAAGATGCCGGGCATCAGCTTCTCCGATCGCATCGACAAAATCGGCATGCGCTCATCGGATACTGCGCAAGTCTTTTTTGATAATGTGCGCGTACCGCAGCGCTATCGCATCGGCAATGAGTCTGAAGGCTTCACCATGCAAATGATCCAGTTCCAGGAAGAGCGGCTCTCGGCTGCGGCCTGGTCGATTACCGCGCTGGAAAACTGTATAAAGTCCACCCAGGCTTACTGCCAAGATCGATTGGTATTTGGCAAACCCCTGGCGGACAATCAGGTGATTCAGTTTCGCCTGGCCGAGTTGCAAACCGAAATTGAGCTGCTGCGCTCGCTCACTTATCGCGCTACAGAGGTGTACTTGTCTGGGGAAGACACCACTTATCTCGCCTCCATGGCGAAGCTGAAAGTCGGTAGACTGTCTCGAGAAGTTACCGATGCTTGCCTGCAATACTGGGGTGGTATGGGGTTCACCTGGGAGAATCCAGTATCGCATTTCTTTAGGGATTTACGCCTTCAATCCATAGGTGGTGGCGCGGACGAGGTTATGCTTCAGGTGATCGCGAAGAAGATGGGAATGTCACCGAGCTAATGCGCTTCCTATATCCGCTAGCCTCGAGGCAAATCGCACCGGCCTAGCGGGCTCTAGAAATAGCCATGACCGCCAAAGCCCTTGTTTGTGCACAATCTGGCGACAGGTGCCCTGCGTGGGATGCTGCATAAAGAGCATAGGCCAACACCCGCATCCTTTAGCGCACTTTGCACCATGATTTCTATGCACCTCCAATTTGCCTGGTACCGCCTCCAATCACTGGCGCATGCGAACGCTATACAGTTTTACTTTAACACTTAGCGATCACAGACCCCCCTGATAATCTGAGCGTTAGTCATCGTAAGATGTTATGAAGTGCTTTAAGCTAACGTCTACATGATATGAATTACACGCCAAAGACCATGGCAGTTCGAGCAAAAACCTGGCCGCGATCGCTTTCAATTATTGTGTTCGCCCTAGTCGCACTCCTTATGTTGACAGCCCTACAGCGCCAATTGATTTACTTTCCTACCCGCGCGTCATCGGAGCAGCTACTGGCCCAGGCCAGCCGGCTGGGACTCGAGCCCTGGAAGAGTGTTGAGGGCGCTTACATTGGCTGGAAGACACCTGAGTCCAACGTCACAGCCTTTCAGATGCTAGTATTTCATGGCAATGCAGGTCACGCCTTGAACCGAGAGTACTTTGCCGCAGGCTTTACCGCTCTGGACCCTCGGTTCCAGGTATTTTTGTTCGAGTATCCGGGCTACGGAGCACGCGAAGGTAAGCCGTCTGAAGAACAGTTTCAAGTTGCCGCCACTGATGCGGTAAATTTGCTTCTCCAAAACACTGCACGCCCCCTCTTTATTACCGGCGAGTCTCTGGGCAGCGGCGTGGCCAGCTTCATTGCCTCTACCTTTGGTGATCGCATCGCAGGCCTTTTGTTAGTCACGCCCTTCGCGCGGCTTGCGGACGTGGCGTCGCATCACTATCCCTTCCTTCCCGTGAGCCTTCTGCTCACAGAGCGCTATGACTCTGTTCAAGCACTGTCCGACTATGCCGGACCTGTGGCATTTTTATTAGCTGGGCGAGATGAAGTCGTAACGACCGAGCAGGGTCAGCTTTTGTATGACAGCTATGAAGGACCAAAGTGGCTTTGGATCGAAGAAGACGCCGGACACAATACCCTGCCCTACCGACACAGCGCCAGCTGGTGGCGCCAAGCAGGAGACTTTCTGCTGGCACCTCTCCCTGCGCCACAGCCTTGAGCATTCGTATTTACCAACAGCCCACGAGGGGCTGATACCCATCACCTCACTCAGGGTGAGTCGCACTGAATAGGGCTGCGGTCAGCCGGGCTGCGGTCAGCCGGGCTGCGTTCAGCTAGATACTAAATTGCGCGGCTTAGCGGTAACCAGGTGAAATACATAACCGCCAACAGCACCCGCCAACCCCTGTCCGATGAGCCCTAGCAGACTCCGCGTCGGCGCAAACACCCATAGGCCGAATACCGATTTCATAATCAGGTGTATCGCCATCACCGCGGTAAAACCTGCGAGCGCGTATAAAAACGCGCGCTTGCCAGGCAAGAGTTTGGTGAGCAGTGCTGCGACGGGGAATGCGATCAGCAATCCCACTACAATCAGCGCTAGATAGCTCGATATCATGCCGGTCATGTCGTGCGCGATCGCGCTAATGCCAACACCGGCGCTGACGTTGAGCCCAAGGCCCTGAACGGCGCTGAGATTTCCCAGCGTGATCAATATGCTCGCCAGAACATATGTCAGTATCAAAGCCAGGAAAAAACCTTTAAGCCACTGTATCAAGATCGTTCATCCTTTATCATGTAGCGGCCATACGGCCTGGATCGATTTATTGAGGAGCACTCCATGACTCACCGCCTAGTATACGCGGTCCTTCAATTCCTTGGGGCAATTTTGTTTTTGATCGCGCTCCCCAGCGCGGCGGCTGACTACAACCTGGAGACCGTGGCCGAGAACCTGCCTGAGCCCTGGTCCTTAGCCCAGCTCCCTGATGGCAGTTTTCTTATCACTCAGCGCGGGGGCGAGATGATTCACCTGAACGCGGATGGCGAGAAAACCGACATCGGTGGCATTCCCGACACGTATTACGCCGGTCAGGGTGGTTTTTTTGACATTGTGTTGCATCCCGATTTTGCAAGCAATCAGCGCGTCTATCTGTCCTATGCTGCCGGGGATAGCAGCGGCAACGGCACTGCTATCGTCGCTGCCACTCTGGCAGGTCAGACCTTGACTGATGTTGAGCAGATCCTGATCGTCGATCCGCTGAAAGACACGCCCTACCACTACGGCGGTAAACTGCTCTTTCTGCCGGATGGCACGTTATTGGTTACCACAGGCGACGGATTTGAATATCGGGAGCAATCCCAGAACCTCGATAGCGAACTCGGTAAGGTGCTGCGTATCAACGATGATGGAACGGTTCCAGCCGACAATCCCTTTGTCGATGGCTCACTGCCGCGCGTCCTGACCTATGGGCACCGCAATCCTCAAGGACTGGCTCTGGGCGGCGACGGTAGAATCTATCTGCATGAACACGGCGCGCAGGGTGGCGATGAGGTCAATATCATTGTGCCTGGAACCAACTACGGCTGGCCAGCAATTACCTATGGCGTCAATTACAGTGGTGCTCTCGTCTCACCCTTTACAGAAGCGGAAGGCATGCAGCAACCTATCGTGTACTGGGACCCCAGTATCGCACCCTCCGGCATGGTCTGGTATGACGGCGACGATTTTCCCGAGTGGCAGGGCGATTTACTGATCGGCACTCTGGTCGACCAGGATGTTCGACGGGTGCAGTTGGACAATGGCGTTGTCGTTGGCCAGGAATCTCTTTTCGATGAGCTAGATGAGCGCATTCGGGATGTGCGCATGGGT
>JBCDFM010000326.1:0-4625 GCA_039178015.1 Pseudomonadota bacterium | reverse complement strand
GATAGAGCTCTGCGCTGCGGGCAGCATCGGAGCCATCATCGTAGAACACCAATTCTACTGGCCTGCCCAGCAAGGCACCCCTGGAGTTGATATCCCGCACCCACATCTGAATACCGCGTAGCTGATTTAGACCAAACTCTTTAAAAATGCCGCTCAAGGACTGCGTTGTACCGACTCGTATTGGATCGGCGGCAAACGCTGACCAGGACATGACAGACAGCAGGGCGAAAACACAGGACAGCGTTCGGATCATAGCCATTTGCGCTTACTTCTCAACGTCCAATCGACGCTTCGTCGAGTACAGCCAACGCACCGTACGGTACTCGAATGCAGAGCCGGTCTCGTAATAACGGAAATTGGTTTTCTCTCTGGTATCAATACTGTCAAACAGAAATACCGTCGCGCGCAGCGGCTTCGCCAGCAAATTACCCTGTATATAGTTCTGCAAAGCAAAATCAGGAAGTTCACCAAGACCATCGCGCAGATTAGACGGCCCGAGCAGCGGCAGCACCAAATACGGCCCCTGACCAACACCCCAGTGGCCTAGGGTTTGTCCAAAGTCTTCATCGGGTCTGGGCATACCCATACTGGTCGCGACGTCAATGGTGCCAAACAAACCGATGGTGCTGTTCACAAGCACACGCCCCAGACTTTGAAAAAACTTCTTGGGACTGGCTTGAAGAGCGCTGTTCGCGGCGGTACGGACATCTCGAAACGTGTTGAAGAAGTTACGCACGCCGATACGTGCGGGTCGAGGCACGACCACCCGCCAGCCGCGCACTACGGGTAAAAAGACCCATTGATCAAAGTGGTAGTTAAAATTGTAAATGCGCTTGTTCATGGGCTCCCATGGATCGTACACCGACGTCACGTCGATCGCGTCTATTGGGATAACCCGATCGGCCGAAAACACGGGTTCCGGGTACTCTTGCAGCTGCTGAAGCTGTTGATCTAGCAATTGTTCTTGCTGCTGCTCCAGCTGCTGCTGATCAGGGGTGGAGCTGCAGGCCACCACCAGGCAGCACGCGAGCACGACAAGCGCTGGTCTACTCGCTGTTGATCGCATAGTCAGGGAGCACCCGAGGTAAACGTGCGTACCATGTGATCAACATTTTCGGTATAGCTCATGTTGCCGCAGTGCCCGCCAAAGGGATATATCGTCGCGCGCTCTCCAAAGACGTCATTGAAGAAGTTGATCTCACCCGGCTCCAAGATAATATCGTCTTCGTTGTGCATGACAGTGATTTTTTTCGCACTCGTCAGATAGTCAGAGATCGCCGTTAAGCTCACGGCCGAAATGAATTCATCGCGCCGGATATCAGGATTCATTGACTTGTAGAACGGATAGAAGAAATTGTGATAGTAGTCAGTAAACCCAAGTCGCAATAATACCTGGTCGTAAATTGACAAATCCGCATAACGATCGAGTTGCAAACCTTTTGGCTTAACATAACCATAGTCCGTCATGACATCCGAGGTGAAGACCAAAGAGGTCGATGACATTCGAAAGGAAACGCCGACCAGAGCCGCCAGCTCCTCGTCTTTCAGATCCATAGCGCGGTAGGCTTTATAGAGAAAGTCGTCTCCGATGTCGTCTTGCTGCTTGTATACTGCGGAGAAGCCTTTTACGAGTTTGTCAAAAAACTGGCTGAAGTTGTCTTCTCCTCCGGGAATATTCTGCGTCATGCGATCCAGTAGCGAGATCGAGTTGTAAAGCGACACCGGAGGATTAATTAACAGCACCTTGCGGAAATTAAAGCTCTGCTTTTCCTCGTCCAGCTTGGCGACATAGGCCGAGTTGAAGGCGCCCAGGCTATATCCCGTAAGGTTAAACGAGGTCGCATCAATCGACTCATCAAGCTCTGACCAAATTAGCTCCATCACCCGATACAAATCCTCGGCATCGATCTCCGCGTGACCCACGACCGCCGTAGACGAGGCCGCTGTGACAAAGTTTGGATAGGTCGGGGAAGAGATAGAGACCACGTGAAAGCCCGCCTGGTGAAAGGCGCGGGCCATGTTCACATTCTTACCCCCATTATGGGACGCGCCTGTACCGGCGATCAAAAAAATGAGAGGAGACGGATTTTCTTGTAGCGCGACTGAGTAGTAGAGCTCCTCACCATACCAAAGCAGATCAGGCACCTGTCGTTCAGGGAAAACCCTGACACGCTTCTTCTGAAATTTGATCTGCTGCGCGGTGGGTAGCTCAGCTTTCAGTTCAGCGGGCGTTCCGATGACGGTCGCGACGAACCGATCTTTGATAGGAAATTTGTAGTCTTTTACGGTGACAGCGCCGAATACAAGCGACGTTGCAAACAACAAGCAGTGACCGAGCAGCAGTCGCGCAAGAATATTATTATTACTCACATAAGGTCCGATAGTTTTCGACTGCGTGGCTTATTTTGGCACGAAAGTTTTCCAAATTCACGTGCATGGGCAAACTATCCGGAGCCCAGGCCGATAAACAGTCAGCGCTGGCTATCTTCCAATTTCGAGTATCTTTACATTGGCAGTGGTAGAAAAACAGATGAGAGGGTGCGCACTGAATAGGTAACTGCCCTGTGATTGCTATCACCGGCTATCCTCGCCATCATCTCCTGCAAGGTAATCAGTTTGCCAAACAAACGCTCAAAACTTAAGTTATCGATAACGCCTCGATATTCGTGTGTTATCAGATAGGGCTGACCATTAGGCTTTACATTGTTCTTTAGTTTCCAAACCAGCACCTCGACATTGCGGGCACTCGTCATCAGCGCATCCGGATTTAGCTGATCATACATGAACATTTCAGATCGATAGCCATACGCCTCGCGCAACATACCACCCAAGCCGACAATCAACGCGAACACCCGATCACCACGAAAACCAGGATCGAAAGCGAGATTCATCGCATCGATGCCCTGTGCGCCTCGCAGCTCTGGGAAGTTTAACTCAGCCCGATGGACTTTCAGTTGCGCCAGGCGTCCTTTGACAGTCATGCCCGGATTGACGGCCAATTGATCGGGGTTGCGCTTGTATAGCTTCACCATCAGCTCCCTCACCTCATCGCGAGTTTCCTGAATAAATTCATCGGCAACCAGATCAACATCTGATTTAGCAAGGTTCTTCACCTCGTATCCGCCGCAGCCAAATAGCGTTGATATAAGGCAAAGAAATAGGATGGCACGCTCAATTCGCATGCACTGATTCTACCAAGTCAGCATCACCTGACAGCCCCACAATGCAGGTACAATTACCTCTTCACTCCGTTGCTCAACAGGGAAGGCAAAGCAGATGAAAGCTATTGCGATGCTGTTAATCGCCCAAATACTCTTATTTTCACGCGCGACATATGGCGAAAAAGCGCCTATTTTTGAGTGCGCCGAGATCAATAATGATTACATGCGCCTGGCTTGCTACGACGGGCTTGCAGCCGCAATAAGCGCCGCGCCTGAGTCGACAACGGCGGCGCAGAAAGAGCGCCCGGTGACACTCGCCCAGTCACAACAAACTACAGCGCCAGCACAGATAGAAGACGCCAGACCCGACTTTATCTCCGAGAGGGTCAAAACCCAGAACAAGGTCGTCGATAGCAGGTTTGTGATTATTCCCTACCATCGAAACTATCTGCTGCCGTTTACTTATAACAGCAACATTAACGAAGAAGCCTGGAATATTGCTTACCCAGACACCGATATGGACAAGGCGGAGGTGAAGTTTCAGATCAGTATGAAAGCGATCATGTGGCAAAACCTATTCGGTACCGATATTGATTTATGGGGCGCCTACACGCAGACCAACTGGATGCAGGCCTACAACACGGATGCGTCCTCACCATTTCGTGAAACCAACTACGAACCGGAAGTCATCCTCAGCATACCCAACGACGGCTATATTTTTGGCTTACACAATACGCGGCTTGACCTGAGCTTTAACCATCAGTCCAACGGCACGTCCGAACCGTTATCGCGCAGTTGGAATCGTCTTATCGCCTCTGCACTGTTTGAGCGAAACAATTTTGCACTGCTGACCAGCGCCTGGTATCGCATCCCCGAGAGCAGCAAAGACGATGATAACCCGGACATAGACCGCTTCATGGGCCACGGCCAACTACAGGGTGAATGGAGATGGACGCACTACACGTTCGGCTTTACCTTCCGCAACAACCTTAGGAGCAACAACAAAGGCGCAATTCAGTTAGACTGGACATTCCCGATCAGTAAACGCTTCACGGGCTATGTACAGTACTTCAATGGCTATGGCGAAAGTCTTATTGACTATGATGAGAGCACGAATCGCATCGGCATTGGAGTCAGTCTGACCGACCCGTTCTGAGCTTGCCGTACTTCTGACACGAGATCTGGCACTCATCGTGGATCACCAGCTCACTCAGTCACTATCACTAAAGTCACTGACCTTCACGAGCTGTGCAAGCAACGACATTAGTCATCTGCAACGGAGAAGTGTAAGGCGCCTTTGTCCCCTGCGACAACCTTAATGGGAGTACCCGGTTGCTCAGTTCCCATTACAGCTTCAATCACCTCGCTGTCGTCGCTTTGAGCAACAAATCGATCGCCCTGATTCGTCTCAGCAATAACAATCGCCTGCACCGGCTCTCCACCGCGATAGTTGACGACATGGCT
>JBCDFM010000325.1:0-4639 GCA_039178015.1 Pseudomonadota bacterium | reverse complement strand
GTAGGTGGTAAAAAAGGAGTTTATGGTCTAACCTCCCCTGCTCTGCGGTATATATGCAAACACACTCACCGGATGTCGTAACCATGCGCAAAATATTCCTCGCCGGCTCCCTGGCACTTTTTTTCTCTGCATTGCATGTAATGGCCGCCGTCTCTCCTGAGATGGCCGCAAGACTTGGTAAAGACTTAACCCCTGTGGGGGCTGAGCGCGCAGGCAACGCCGACGGTAGCATTCCCGAGTGGAACCCAGAAGGTCCCCCTATACCCCCCAACTTCGTGCCCGGATCCGATAATTATGTCGACCCTTATGCAGACGAAGAACCGCTATACATCATCGATGCGAGCAATTGGCAGGATTACGCCGATGAGCTGACTGCCGGAACCCAGGCGATGTTTGAAAAATACGGCGACGATGGCTGGGAAATCCACGTTTACCCATCGCACCGCAGTGGCGCAAGACCCGACTGGTTTTATGAAAATACCTTTAAGAATGCTACTCAGGCGAACTTAGTCGATGACGGGCAAAAAATCGAAGGCAGCTACCCCGGTGTCCCCTTTCCCATCCCCCAATCGGGACTGGAAGCTATATGGAACCATATGATCCGCTATTCGACGGACACCACCCAGACCTTCGACACCTACTATGTCGATTCTGCGGGCAAGCCCATTCTGGCGACATCGGCTTATCAGACCAGCATTTTCCCTATGTTCAAACCCCCCCATGACGAACCAGTCGGGGATAGAGTCTGGACTAAATTACGGCTCAACTATGAAGCTCCTGCACGTCGAGCCGGTGAGATTCTGCTGGTCCATGAGCCCGGTGCTGATTACACAGCGGGCAAAGGCCGCAAAGCCTGGCAGTACCTGACAGGGCAGCGACGCACCCGGCTTGCACCAGCCGTGTCATTCGACACCCCCAACCCGGGTGTGGCGGGCACCTCCACCTATGACGATGCTGGCATCTACAATGGTTCTCCCGAGCGCTTTGACTGGCAGTTGGTCGGCAAGAAGGAGATGATTATTCCCGCCTCCAACTATCGCTTCGTATTTGAGACCCCTCTGGAAGAAGCACTAGGACCTAAATTCCTTAAGCCAGAATACATCCGCTGGGAGAAACATCGTGTTTGGGTGGTGGATTCCACCCTCAAAGAAGGCCAGCGGCACCTCTACAGCAGACGGACATTCTACCTCGACGAGGACACCTGGGGAGCGGTGTCCGGTGAGATGTACGATGGTCGCGGTCAGCTTTGGCGGTTGCAATATCTATACGGCGGCCAACTCTACGATCGTCCGGCAGGATTCGGCTCCGCGTACGGCGCTTACGACTTACTGCAGAACATCTATAATCTCAACGCCAAGACCATTCCTGGGCGCTATAAAAATGAGGTAGAGGAAGGTGAAAAGTACTTTACCCCTAAGGGTTTGGCACGCAGCGGTGTACGTTAGGCCATCGATTACATGTGGCTTTCCGTGATCGCTTGCACTAACCTATGCAACGATGACAAAAATAATCAGTAAAGGAGTATCTATTGCCATGCGAAACAGTCTAAAAGCCGCCCTTTTTGTAGGGTCATTCACCGCAAGTAGCGCAATGGCCGGTGTCTCTCCCGAGATGGCAGCGACACTCGGCACCACCCTGACACCCATGGGCGCCGAAATGGCGGGCAACGAGGATGGCAGTATTCCGGCATGGGATCCCGCCGGCCCACCCATCCCGGCGAACTTTGAGTCGGGTTCCGGTAACTATATTGATCCCTTCCCAGACGATGAGCCTATTTTGATTATCGATGGCAGCAACTGGCAGGAATACAGGGACAACCTGACTGCCGGTACGATTGGGATGTTTGAGAAGTATGGCGACGACGGCTGGGAACTGCATGTCTATCCCACGCGCCGGGTGTCCATACGTCCTGATTGGTACTACGACAACACCGCCAAGAATGCGACTGGCGCTACACTGGTCGCAGACGGCCAGAAAATAGAAGGCAACTACCCAGGCTTGCCCTTCCCTATGCCTCAAACCGGACTGGAAGCGATATGGAATCACATGATTCGCTACGCTGGCGATGCCAACCAGGACTACGACACATACTACGTTGATTCAGCAGGTAAGCCTATTCTGGCGACCAGCGCCCATTCGGTGTCGGTATATCCGATGTTCAAAACCCCAGACGAGCCCGTGGGCGATAAGATCTGGACCATGTTGCGTATCGACTACAACGCGCCAGCGCGTCGTGCAGGAGAGATTCTGTTAGTGCATGAGCCCGGCGCTGACTACACCAAAGGCAAAGGACGCAAAGCCTGGCAATACCTCGCCGGCCAGCGCCGTGTGCGGCTCGCGCCAGCGGTATCCTTCGATACCCCCAACCCAGGTGTCGCGGGTACATCTACCTACGACGATGCATTCGTTTATAACGGCTCTCCAGAGCGCTTCAACTGGAAGCTTGTCGGTAAGAAGGAGATGTATATCCCGGCGAACAACAACGAGTTTGTGTTCGAGACTGAGCTAGAAGACGCCCTTGGCGAAAAGTTCCTCAAGCCCGAAACGACCCGTTGGGAGAAACGCCGAGTCTGGATCGTGGATTCCACACTGAAAGAAGGTCAGCGCCACTTGTACAGCCGTCGCACCTTCTACATCGATGAAGACGATTGGATCGCCATGGCGGGTGACATGTACGACGGTCGCGGTAACCTTTGGCGTCTGCAGTACATCTATCCGGCACTGAAATACGGTGACAGGAAGACAACGTTCGCCTCATCCTACGGTGCCTATGACCTGCTGCAAAACATCTACAACCTGAACGGCAAACCCATTCCGGGCCGCGCCAAAGACGGTACCGGCGGCGTAAATGATAAGTTCTTTACGCCTAAGGGTATGGCGCGCAGCGGAGTGCGCTAGTAGAAAGACTCCAGCGCTCTTCGCAGAGCGCGTTAACGCGAAGACCAACTGCTCTGCCGTTGGTCTTTTTTTTGCTCAAACCAACGCTGATCGCATTGTCGTCAAATCTACCGCGCCTGGAAGCATGCGCGATTTGCTAAAGAAGAGCTGTTAGGAGTGATACTTGAACAACCAGCAGTGGCTACAACGCTTCCAACAAAATGCCCCCTCTTTTTTGACGGATATGGGTGGCCAATTTATCGCCGTGGAATCGTCCACCGGTCGCTGCGAGCTTGAATTTAATGTAGGCGCTAACTTCTGCCATTCGGTAGACACTGTGCAGGGCGGATTTGTGACCGCCATGCTGGATGTCGCGATGACGCATGCCGTGTTTGCCACCAACGAGAATATTATCAATCTCGCTTCTCTCGAGATCAAAACGTCCTATCTGGAACCCGTGAAGGCGGGCCGTCTGCTCGTGGAGGGATATGTCATCAAGTGCACTCACAAAACCGCTTTCATGGAAGGTCGAATCCAAAATCCAGAGGGTTTATTACTCGCCACCGCAAGCACAGTTGCGAAGCTTTGGCGCAGCTGAACAAGCTATACCACATACTCCGGAACAGACTAAATTAACGTCTCCGGTAAACGGCCAGCTTCAGGATCGCTAGAGAAGTTCCTTCTCCCGCAAGCGCCTGCTGTCGACTCTCGCGATACCGCCGTCATCGGCGCACTGTAATGTGGTTCCGGCTCATGTGAACTAATTTCTCAAATATTGTAGTGATCAGCCGTAGTGACAGGTGAGTAGGCACAGTTCATCTCGTGAACCATTCGCTTCACCGATTTTCATTTGTGGTCAAAAAGCCGATGGCGCACCCTGAAGCTGCGGTACTGAGAACGATACCGTCAAGCTGGTTCAAACCAACAAGAACATCGAAAAGAGCAAGAAATCGTGAACAAGGCTCAAACTATTACCGCAGCTGATAGCAGACCACAGCGCAGATATGTCTCTACACGAACGCGCCGCAGCCAGGGTGAGAAAACAAGACGAAAGATTTTGAATGCCACACTAAAAGTAATATGTCGCGACGGGCTGCGCGGTGTTACGCACCGCTCCGTTGCTACGGAGGCAAACGTCCACCTGTCGCTGACGACATATTACTTCACCGACATCGAGCAAATGATGCTGGAGGCTTTCCAGCTGTTTTGTGATCAAGACAAACCCGAGCTCGAGAGCGTTCTCTCATCGGCGCGCGACTATCTGAACGGGTTCAGCAGCCAAGAATTACGAAGGCGAGACACCCGCAAGCAAGTTTGCAAAGCAATGGCGGAATTGACTGGCAAGCACGTGTATCACCAGATCGTTGCGCACCCGGAAAGCCTGGCGCTTGAGCAAATCTTGTTCAACGAATCCCGACTTTACGGCGGATTAAGACAATTAAGTCAAAGACAGCGCCTAAAACAAATCGAACCGCTGACCAATTTGTGTCGCATTTTCAGCAAAAACCATCCGGAAATAAGTGCGGAACTTTTGTTTGGCTCTATTACCTCAATCGAGTACCACGCCTTAAAAACTCCGCGCGACGAACTAGATCAAGCCCATATCACCGCGCTGCTGCGACGGCTAATGGGTTGGGTTGTAGGCCTGCAGTCTGAGTAAAAATGTCTGAACGACCCTTAACAGCAGAATATCCGGTCCAACATGATGATCTAGCGGACACTCGGATCGTATGCCAGCACTTGCGGCGCGCATCCATGATGT
>JBCDFM010000324.1:0-4759 GCA_039178015.1 Pseudomonadota bacterium | reverse complement strand
GCATCGCCCCAGGGCAGTTGCCAATCTGCCGGAGTAATGAACTCCTGAGAGATCAGGAGGGTAGACAACCACAGATGTAGATGAGGATCGACGAAGCCAGGCGTCAAAATCTGACCAGCAAAGCGATCATCCAGCGTAAAGCCTGGCATCTCTTGATACCGTTGCTGTAGAGTTTGGGCCTCTCCAGCCTCAAGAATCTTGCCTTCATGAACCGCCACCGCCTGAGCGCGAGGCTGGGATTTGTCCAGGGTCAGGATGTCTTTAGCGACGTATAGTGTCACACCGTCCAAAGGGTCCGGGGCCGGTGACTGGTTGCAGCCAAGCAGCAGTGCCAGCGGGGTTAATAGAGGTAGAGCCCTCTTAATGACACTCATCATGCGCATGACCGAATCGACAGCGCTAAAAATACCATATTGTCACCTTCCTACCCCAGCCAGGTAAAGACTTCACGTATTCAATGTCTTAGAACTCCCTGGCGCCGGTTTCAACACCTCTATCTGTGTTTTACATTTTGGTAGATCAAAAATTTCGTTTCGACACCGACGTTCTCTTAATTGACCGGTAGTTCGCGCTGAGAACTTTGATAGCGAGTTTGTGAGTATTCGAGTTTTCGTTTTGGTCGAACTAGTGGAAAAAACGTGTCCTACGGCACTTTCTGACCATGAAAATTTGCCTCAACGCGAGCAAGCCGGTGCCTGCTACTCGGTGCGAATTTAGTCATGTGCTGAACACCATTGGGCTGAGTGTGTCAGGACCTGTTGCAGCGGATAGAAGTGTTTTTGGTGATTAACCAATCCCTTTGATCAGTGCTTGTGTGCCCGAAAACTCGCCGGCGTGAGGCCGGTCTCGCACTTAAAGGCCCGACAAAAGCTGGCGGAGTTGGTATAGCCTAGCGCCTCTGCGATATCCGCGACGCTCAACTTACCAGGGTCCAGCATTTGCTTTGCGCGCGACACTCTCTGCGCACGGACCAGCCTGCGATAGGACAGACCCTCGCGGGCGAGGCGGTTGCGTAGGGTGCGCGATGTGACATTTAGACGACCGGCGATCTGCTCGAGGGAGGGGTAGCGGTTCTGGCAGTTGGCCAGCATGTTCTGGATTGAAGCACCGAGCGTTTGCGATGACCTTAATTGTAGGGCGATGTCTTCGCATGCCCGCAGAAAGAGCTTTCGCGCGGCGGGGTCCGAGCTCAACAGTGGGCTTTGCAAGTAGCTGAGTGGGTAAGTGATCGATAGGGCCGCTGCGCCAGACTCTGTCCTGCAAGCGAGTTGCTCGCTGTAGTCCTGAGCCGGCCGAAAGGGAAGTGCGACTATGATGTTATTTGGCACGTAGCCCACAGCGTCCTCCAGCATCCTGAAGTTGGCGGCGATCGTGGCCTGAGAGTGAAACGCCAATTGATCCTCAAACAAAGGGGGTATGCCGTACTCGACCACGGCGTATTCGCCGCTGATCTGCAGCTCGGAAGGAATGGGCAGCAGGGTATCGGAAAAGCTTTCCATGAGCCGAATCATGTCGATTGCCCGCTGGCAGCTGCTGGCCGCGGCACCGATTGCGCCAAAGCGCGCCGGCGACATGCGTTTGCCTAGTTTCAGCCCCAGCCATGGATCATCGCAGCTGCGGATGGCGATATCGCAAGCCAACGCTAGATTCTGAAGGCTTATAAAGCCTTCCGGGACACCGACTTCTTGTTTGCCGAGCGCTCGCGCTTCATCCAGCAGGCCGGAACTGACTCCCACTTGTTTTTTCGCTACATCCAGGATCTCGAGCAGGTACTTGGCGGGCGCATATTGAGAAAACGGGCGCTGCATGCAGAATCGCCATTTCCGAAAATGTTAATCAAGTTTACCGCATCGGTGGTATTTCCAACACTCTCCCGCGTCTAAGATAAAGCCCATAAAAATATGAGGTTATTCGCGTGAGCACGAGTTCTGAGCAAGCTGCTGATCAGGCAGCAACAGTCCCAGTGTATTTCATTGAGCCGAGCGGAAAGACCGTCGAGGTCTCCGCGGTGGCGGGCGACACGCTCATGGAGGCTGCGGTTAGTGCTGATGTGGAAGGCATACTTGCCGAGTGTGGAGGCGGCTGCAGTTGCGGAACCTGTCATGTGATTCTGGTGGAAGATGATTTTGACCGTCTGGGGGAGCCGAATCCGCTTGAGGCAGGCATCCTGGACTTTGTCGATAACGCCGTTGATTTTAGTCGTCTGAGCTGTCAAATCGATGTGAATGAAAACCTGCGCGGCATGCGCTTCCGGGTAGGGGAGTAAGGCTATGACACAGCGGTTGCAGGGATTGAAGCGCGAAGACATTCCCGAGTTTGAGCCTGTGCTGAAGGTGATTGAAACCACCATGGGCGGCTTTGTTCCTAACTCCATGTTTATCATGGCACGCAATATTGAATTGATGTCTGGCTTTGGCATGTTGTCCGCAGCTGTTTTCCGTGGAGAAGAAAGCGCAAAACCCAGTCCACTGAAAGCGATGATGGCTAGTATTCGGTACAAGCTAAGGCATCTAGGCAAGCCGAAGTCGGAGCCGATTCCCGCTGATCTTAGGGTGCTGATTTTCACCGCGGTGAGTCTCTCTTCAGGCTGTCGATACTGCCAGGCCCACAGTGCGATGTTGTCTGCAAATCGCCAGGTTAGCGAGGGGAAGATCGACGACATTCTCAATCACGAAGAGAGTTCGCATTACAGCGAGGCTGAACGCGCAGCGCTCGCGCTTGCGTTTGCGGCGGGGCAAGTGCCCAACGCGGTAGATGACCAGCATTTTGTTCGGCTCAAGCGATGCTTCAGCGATGAACAGATCATCGATATCGTCGCCGCGATCGCCTATATGGGCTTCCTAAATCGTTGGAACGATACCTTTGCCACTCTATTAGAGGAGGTGCCACGTGCTTTCGCCAGTAAGACACTCAAACAGGTGAAATGGGAGGTGGGTCCCCACGCGGCGTCTGGCGGCGCCCCTGGCTGAGGCCGAGCAGGAATGCGCATCAGATTTGTCGATAACAAACAGTGGAGAGAATAAAACCATGCAGCTAAAAGATCGCATACGAAGCGTGAAGGACTACATACGCATGCCGTTGCTTTACAACCACTGGTATATAGCAGGCACCGTTGAGGAATTCGGTCGCGAGCCGGTGGGTAAGACTTTACTGGAGCGCTCTATTGTGTTCTATCGAACCGAGGCGGGAGAACTTACTGCGCTGCAGAACCGCTGCCTACATCGCTCCTTCCCCTTGTCGGAGAGCAAGCTGGACGGCGACAACATCGTCTGTGGCTACCATGGCATTCGCTACAACCCGGAGGGCGAAATTGTCAAGATTCCCTGCCAGACTCGCTGCCCCGACAAGAAGTTACGCAAGTACACTGTGGTGGAAATGGGTCCCTTTGTCTTCATATGGATGGGCGAGCCGGAGGAGGCTGATGAGAGCCGGTTACCGAAGCTGCCATTTCTGTCGGATCCAGGCTATCGGACGATCCATGGTGCATTCAATTTAAAAGGTAACTACCTTTTCATGCATGAAAATCTGAATGATCTGACGCATTTCGCTTATCTGCACAGGAACACGTTCAACTTTGACGACAGCTTTTTCGAATTACCGACTACGGTTGAACAAACGGAAGAAGGCGTCTTCTGTAACCGAATTGATCGCGACTGGGAGGGTGCAACCGCGCTGCTGCCGCCACCGCTCAAGGAGACGCTGATTGGCAAAAGCGTGGAGCGTCACGACGGTGGTAGCTCCGTTTCCCCCGGCGTATTCAAAGGCTACGCGCCAGTGATCGTCGGCGAGGAGGGCGATGATGATTACCAAGTCTTTAAAAGCCATGTGATGCACTATCTAACGCCCGAAACAATGAACACCAGTCACTATTGGTACTCCTTCTCCAACGATTATCTACAGGAAGATGATTTCTATTACGAGTTCTTGGCAGAACATATCAAGCAAGGTTTCCATGAGGATCTGTGGGCGGTAGAGCATATGCAGAATTTGATTGATAAAGACAAGATCGAGTTCGATGAATTGATCATAGCCGGCGATCAGACGGGAATGCTATTTCGACGGGTGCTGCTCAACTGGGCCGTTGAAGAGTATGGCGAAAAATACACGGGGGTTAAAACGTCGCGAGGCGATGTGCAATGACCCAAATACCCACGAGCGAGATCGACCTCTACAGCGACCATACGCTGCTGAACACGCAGGCGGTTTACCTGCAGTTGCGATCTCTCGGCCCCGTTGTGTATCTCAGCGAAAACGCTCTCTACGCTGTCACCCGTTTCGACGCCGTGCGCGCGGCGCTGCGGGCGGATGATGTGCTATTGAATAGTGAGGGCGTCGCGGCGAATGAGATCATTAACGGCGCACCCAAAGACACCACGCTGACCAGCGATGGCGAGGCGCATAACCGCCGCCGCAATATCCTGAGACGTCCACTGGTACCCAATTCACTCAAGGCTTTGAGGGACCAGGTAGAACAAACGGCAGACGCACTGGTACAAGAACTGCTGGCACGTGGGAGTTTCTGCGGTGTTGCTGACTTCGCATCCGCCCTGCCGATTTCGATTGTCGCCAATCTGGTGGGGCTCTCAGACCAGGGCAGAGAACGGATGCTGGAATGGGCAGCGGCTACGTTTAACGCCCTCGGGCCACTCAATCCCCGCTGCGAAGAAGCACTGCCCGTCGCACTACAAGCCGTAGAATTCGTGAATCAGCTTACGCCAGACATGGTGAAAGAAGATGGATGGGCCTACCGCGTCTTGAT
>JBCDFM010000323.1:0-4787 GCA_039178015.1 Pseudomonadota bacterium | reverse complement strand
TCGAGTGTGTTTTCACAGTTGCCGGCGGTTTCACCTCCGTCTACCGGCAGGTCTACACCGGTAATCTGTGCAGCTTGATCACTGGCGAGAAACACCGCCGCGTTGGCAATATCCTCAGGTAGACCTAAGCGCCCGAGGGGCATCCGCGAGCGCATAGATTCCATAGCCACATCAATAAAGGCCTCCGCGTGTTCCTCGGGTAAATCATCCATCGCCAGAGTCATGGGAGTACGGGTGGGACCCGGTGAGATGCTGTTTACCCTGATGCCATAGCGGCCAAGATCAATGGCCAGGGCTTTTGTCATGCCGATGATGCCCGCTTTGGAGGCGCGGTAGGGAACGATACTGTGGCCTCCGTAGAGTGCCGAACTGGATGCCGTGGTGAGAATGCAACCACCACCGTTTTGCGCCATATGTTTGGCGGCGAAATGCGCGCCCAACATCGGGCCTAATAAATTGATACCGATGGTGCGCTCAAAACTGGTGAAATCTTCGGCGAGAAAGTCTTTCTGAGGGTCTCCCATCACCCCGGCATTGCTGAACATGACATCCACAGTACCAAAGTGGGATACGGCTGTAGCGACCAAGGCTTCAACCTGTTCAGACTGCGATACGTCGGTATGCTGATAGATGACCGCATCTCCCAGCTCCGTTGCCAAGGCCTCGGCTTCTTCATCGAGTACATCGGCCATTACGACCTGTGCGCCCTCCTCTACAAACCGCCGAACGCTGGCTTCCCCCATACCTCTGGCCGCGCCGGTGATGACTGCGACTTTTCCTTCGAGCTGTTTTACCATTATTCTCACCTAAATAGACGCATGTCTATTATTAAGATACATGTTAATCAACTGGATGGCAACATTACACGGGGGATCATACAACCACGTTCATTCGACAAAAAACCGGAGAAAACCGCGGTTTACGTCGCCGGATAGCAGTAGGCTCGACGCTACCTAATCTGGAATTAGCGTGTTGCTCAACCCGGTAGGATCAAACATGAACACCTCCATTTTGACAAGGCGTTCGTTACGGACATGGTTCAGCTCTACCACGGGCTGGGTGAGTGACTTACCCGTCGCTTTGCTGGTCCAGGTTAGGACATAGCGAGAAAACACCAGAGGTTCATCCTGCGCCTCCCAGAATTGTTGTTCGCCAATGGCGAAATCCCAAATATCCCGATAGATGTTGCTGACCTCAATGGATGCGAACTGTCCGCGAAAAATACCCTGCTGCGGGATACCGGGTGGCTCATGGATCTCAAAGTCTGTCGCACAATAGGTTTTGCAGGCGCGTTCCCACTGGCCAGACTGGAACTCCGCCAAAAACCCTTTGAGCACCGCTAGGGCACTACCTGCTTCATGACCCATGCGTGATCTCCGTAGATTATTGTTTATTCAGTATACACCTGTTGTTTGGAGCGAACTAGCGCGGCTCTGATCAGATTTGGCTTTTGAGGCGAAGTAACAGATCGGACACTGCTAAAACCGATGTCGGCGCGCTATCTACCTTTGAACACCGCTTCTCTCCTCTCTATAAAGGATTGAATGCCTTCCATCATATCTTCTGAAGACAGCACTTGTTTATGGATCTCGGGAATAATATCGATCGCTGCGCGTTCGCCATGATCAATGTATGCCCGGCCTGCTTTTTTAGTAATTTGAATACCAAGTGGTGCGTTCTTAGAAATGAGTGTGGCAAGTTCCATGGCACGATCCGTTTGTTCGCCATGCGCGACAACTTCTTGCACAAGGCCAATGCGATGGGCTTGATGCGCGTCAAACTCGTCGCAAAGAAACAGGTGATACATCGCGTTGCCCCAGCCTGCTCGGGTAATGTAGCGAAAATGACCGCCGCCTAGCGGAGCAATACCCCGCTTTGATTCCATCTGACAGAAACGAGCGCTGTCGGCGGCCACGACGATGTCACCGGCCAGCATCATCTCGATCCCAACGGTGAATGTAATCCCTTGTACAGCTGTCACGATAGGTTTAGAACAGATGTTCTCTAGACCAAAGGGATCGATGTTGCCTTCAGGCAGCTTCTGTTCAGTCGCTCCCGGCCCGAAGAATTTCGGCATATCCAATCCAGCCGTAAAATGTTCGCCTTCCGCACATAGCACTCCTGCCCACAGCTCATCGTCACGATGGAGCTCAGTCAGTGCGTCGGACAGTTCCAGTATCATTTCGGGGACAAACGAGTTCTTCTTCTCCGGGTTATCAATAATGATCTTCAATACACGGCCGTGGCGTTCACTGCGCACGACACCGCGCTCTCTGGCTTTTTCCTGGGTCATACGATACTCCTTAGCGATGGTCGATAGTGACCCCGTTTCATGGGGCCAGAATGTGTTATCCATAGACATGATTGCGCGAGGACCCTGGACGACCTTCTTCACCAGGGCCTCACTTTGTGGCAGCACATGATCGAGAAAGAACCGGCCGGTACTGAGTTTGCGGGCGTAGAAATAATCATCTCCCTCGCTTTTTGGTGCAGCAGTAGCTGCCATGAGCAACCACATATGCGCCATACAGGTCAGTCCAAAGAGCTCTAGATAGTCACTGGATACAGACGCTGCATTGTTGGGGTCTTCAATACCCGCTGCAGCCAGCCATTGGGTTGCAGTTTCAAGCTTGTGTTTGCAGTTTGAGAGGCCGACTACATAGTCTTCGAGCGACGCCTGATCGCCAAATTGTTCTATCAGCGCGTCCAGTTCAAGAAAGTAACGCTTCCATAAGCGTCCGCCGTAGGCTGGAAGCTTGCGGCCTACGAGATCCAAGGCCTGTACACCATTGGTACCTTCCCAAACGGATGCGATTCGCAGGTCTCGAACAAACTGGCTCATGCCCCACTCTTCACAGTAGCCTGAGCCGCCGAGCACTTGCTGACCCGCAATGGTGGTCAGCAAGCCCTTGTCGGTGAAGTAGGCTTTCACCACGGGCGTCAAGAGCGCGAGATAATCGGATGCGCACTGCTTGGCATCATCGGAGCCACCCAATTCTATGTCTTGCTGAACCGCCAACCAGAGGCCTAGTGCCCGCGCGCCCTCAACGAAGCAGCGCATACTAAGCAGCATACGTCGGACATCTGGATGGACGAGAATGGAATCCGCTGGTTGCTCAGGTTGCAGTGCACCCTGTAGTGCCCTGCCCTGTTGGCGCTCTAGCGAGAAGGCCAACGCATTTTGATACGATACTTCGCCCAGTGCGAACCCCAACATACCTGCAGCAATCCGAGCTTCGTTCATCATCACGAACATACTGCGCAATCCCCGGTCGGCTTCCCCGATCAGGTAGCCGGTGGCGTCCTCATAGTTCAGGACGCAGGTCGCGTTACCGTGGATACCCATTTTGTGTTCGAGACCACCGCAAGACACGCCATTGGCAGCACCCAACGTTTGGTCTTCATTCACGAAGCGCTTAGGGACCAGGAATAGCGAGATACCTTTCATACCCTCCGGTGCGCCCACGATGCGCGCTAAGACGAGATGGATTATGTTGTTTGTTAGGTCATGGTCTCCGCCAGAGATCCAGATCTTTTGGCCGCTGATTTTGTAGGTGCCATCATCCAGCGGCACGGCCTTGGTTCGGATCAGACCCAGATCCGTGCCACACTGAGGTTCGGTGAGGTTCATGGTGCCCGTCCACTCTCCACTCGAGAGCTTGGGTAAGAAACGGGCTTTAACATCATCGGAGGCCGATTGATAAATGGCATTCCACGCTCCCCCGGACAAACCTGGATAGAGCGAGAACGCGACATTGGCCGAGGCTACCATCTCGCCGACCGCCGTATGCAGAGCGAAGGGCAACCCCTGCCCACCATACTCTATCGCTTTGTTGAGTGAAGACAGGCCTGTTTGCTGGAATAGTTGGTAGGCCTCGCGAAACCCTTTGGGTGTATTCACCACGCCATCTGCATCAAGCGTGCAGCCCTCCTGGTCGCCAGGAAGGTTGAGCGGTGTCAAAACATCCCGACAGAACTTACCAGCCTCCTCGAGAATCGCGGTGGTTGTGTCTTCATCCACCTGTTGATAGGACTCAACAGTCCGCAGTTGTTGAATCTCAATCACCTCATTAAGAAGGAACTGAATATCTCGGATGGGCGCGTCATAGGTTGGCATAGTGAGGTGCCTTCAGTCGTTGTCTAAAGAAAGTGAGTTGGTCGAACAGCTCAAATGCGAGCTAACGTAAGTTCGAATAACCCCCATCAAGGGGTATCGTTGTACCGGTGATGTAGTCTGATGCGGCTGAAGCTAGAAACGTTGACAATCCGATGATGTCTTCCGGCTCTCCAATTCGCCCCATGGGGACAGTCGCGGCAACCGCTTCTTTACCTTCGGGTGTGCCTAATACAAACGCCATCATTTTGCTTTCGAATGGCCCGGGCGCGATGGCGTTCACGGTGATGCGATCTTTAATAAGTTCTTTGGCTAACACCCGCGTCAGGTGATGCACCGCCGCCTTGCTGATGGGATAGGCGATACTGCCCGGTATCATGGGTACGCTATCTCCTTCCATAGAGCCAATATTGATGACCCTGCCGCGTTCAGCAGATTCGGCGCCCGCTCTTAGTTGGGGTAACAACCCCTGGGTCAAAAAGAACAACGATTTAACATTGAGATCCATCACACGATTCCAGGCTTTTTCGCTGAAGGATTCGATCGGTTCGGCCCAGGTGGCACCCGCATTGTTCACGAGAATATCGAGTTTACCTTCGCGCTCGGCGAACCAAGCGGTGAATTCATTGACTCCCTCTACGGTGGATAAATCAGAGGGATGCGCAATGCAGGT
>JBCDFM010000322.1:0-4800 GCA_039178015.1 Pseudomonadota bacterium | reverse complement strand
TGAGCAAGAAGACCAGATCGCTCCGATGCTGGTGGTTGCCAGCATGGCGATGACTGTTTCAGGGATATTCGGTAGCAAGCCGACGACACGGTCACCTGGCTGAACGCCATGGCCACGCATGGCCGAAGCAAGCTCGGCCACAGATTCAAACAGTGCTTGATAGGTCCAACTGCGGCGCTGCCCGGTCTCCAGCAGACCTATCAGAGCGGTCTGTTCATCTCGGTAGCGCAGTAAATTTTCAGCAAAATTGAGTTTGACCTCGGGGAACCATTCGACTCCCCAGGGGTTGTCCGACGGGGCTGTAGCAGGCCCGACCTTTTCACCGCGGACATCGCAAAATGACCAGATCGCATCCCACAACAGTTCGGGGTTATCCAGTCCCCATTGATGAAGGTCGTGGTAGTCGTTGAAGGTTCTGTCGTATTGCGCTTGCAGTTGCTGTGCGAAAGCCGTCATTTGAGACCGCGCTATCATTTCGTCTGATGGCTGCCAAAGAAGGTTGCTGCAGTAGTTGACGTTTGGTTTCATAAAGGTCCAAGTGAGCAAGTTACGGGCGTGGTGGTGGCACACCACGGGTTAGCGTATGGTACCTGTCTTTTGCATTGTGTGCAGTTTGCTGCGGCGTTAAAACGAATCCGTTTGACGGGGCTTTAGAGCCGCGGGCTTGATCCTTGATTACAGCATGCAACGGCTTAGTCTCTTGACAGTGAGCCGGTCCTGTTCAGAGACGTATGCAGGGAGCAAGGGAAATCAGGAGCGAGTGTGCCGATGAGCGATTCGGATAAGACAGATGATGGACACTTTCGAGCGGGCGTTGAAGTTGAAATACAGGACACCGCGTTCTGGATGGCCGGTTGTCGCGCATCCATGGAGGAGGTCAGTCAGGATATCTACGCAAAAACATGGCTGAATGACGCGTCCAAAGAGCGCCATCGTATTTATATCGAAGAGATGGGCGTTAATGAAAACCTCATTCTCTGTCTACGCAATCGCTTTTTTCTCGAGAGTATGCGTGATTTTCTAAAGCGCTTCCCCGATGCTGCCTTAGTCAATATTGGCGCGGGATTCAGCTCCTACCCCTGGCTCATTCAAGATCCCGCGTTGTGTATCGAGGTGGACGCGCCGGATATTGGCGCAGCCAAAGCGGCCCTGAGCAAACAGTTCCAGCAGGAAGGAATCTTCCCGCAGCGCGAAGTGATACATATGTCAGCTAACCTTAATAGGGTTGAAGACATCGAAAAGATACTGAGCCAGGTGTCGTTACTACTGGCAGATCGACCTAGTTTCTTCCTGATCGAAGGCGTCATCTATTATCTTGAGCATGATAGGGCACGACAGCTGCTCTCAGGCATCAGACGTGTTCAGGGCCATTGTGATCAACTGGGATTGGTCAGCTGGGCGCCAGCTGCCAGACAACGTCCGGCATACCAGTGTTTCGAGAGCTTTATTCAAACCCGGCTAGGAGAGGAGCTTGCCGACTTTATTTTTCATACCACAGCGGATATTGCGAATCTTCCGGGATATAAGCTAGTGGAGCATAGGGATTATGTGCAGCTGTCGGAACGTTTTCGACCTGCGCAGCCGCTTGTGGCAGATGACCACTTTTTTTGGGAAGACTTGTACTTGTTAGAAACGGTATGACCAAGCCGTCCTGTGCTGGGATTACGGTTTTTTCCGTGCAATCCAGCGACCCTGAGCCTCGGGTATCAGGTACAAGACGTGTCCTATAAGGCTAATGCCCGCAGCGGAGTCAAGCTGCCTGTGGTCTCCAGCGTATCTATTCAAGCCTTGGGTTCCCTTTCGGCGGCATGATTCTCTGCGCGGCAAGCATTCCTAAGATTTCACGACGGGCTTAAAGTGCGACTGCGGTATACTGCTCAGAGATGCGCATGGCACGCGCATTTTGCATCATCACAATTTTCAGAGGAGTATGCAGCTCATTCACCGATCCGCATTCAGTTTGCTTAAGCCCCGCCGTGTTTCGGTCAATCCATTTAAGGGAGTGCAGGATAGGCCGCGATTTCGTGCGAAATTGGAAGCAAAAGCGCTGCCTGTCAATCGCTACGTAATTTTCTTTACACCGAGAAGCGGTAGCTCGAGGTTGACAGATATCGTTGCTGCGTCAGATGGCCTGGGTAAACCAGGGGAGTGCTTCAATTTGGAGCACATTCGCAAAATGGTTGAGTTCTTTGGTGCACAATCCATGCCGGATTATGTCAACCTGCTCATGCGCTATCGCAATGATGCCGGCACGTTCGGAAGCGAGATTGAAATGGGACAGATGCGCACGTTTTTTGCGAACCCGAATGTCTTCTTCGAGATCTATCAGCCCACTGCGTTCCTGTTTTTGATTCGAGAAAATATTATCCAACAGGCCGTTTCGATGTCTCGCAAGCGGCAGACAGGCGTGGCCCACAACGCGCCGGGGGCAGTGGCGCCCACCGAAAAGGCGGAGTTCAAATACGACGCAGACGAAATAGCGAAAGAGATGAAGAGATTGGCAAAGCAGGAGCAGTTGTTTGAGGAGATCTTGGCGCAGCGAGGCATAGAGCCCCTTCGCCTGAGCTATGAGACACTGCTGGACAACCCGGCCACGCAATTTCTGCCCGTCATCGCCAATTTTGTCGGTGCTGACCTTAAGAACGTTGAACGCGCGCGATCAGATCATCAAAAGCTGGGAGACGAGAAGAATCTGGCATTCGCGCAACGCTTTAGCGAGGAGCGACCACGAATGATTAAATCGATAGAGGCACGAAGAGCGGGCACACTAGCTGCACTCAAGCGTCAGAATGCGCAACACTTCTCTTTGGCATCCATGCGTAACGAGTAGGCTATGTGCGTCCGGGCAAAGCGAGCTAGTATCCCATGGCAGAAGACGTATTGAACTGCTAAGCCGCATGACCAGGATATATAGTGTGGTCCTTTAGAAAAGTCTTAGGCGAGCGATGTGACCTAGCTCGAGATAAGATCGCCATGTTGCTGCAGCCAGGTCTTGAGCGCCTTTTTGGCTTGCGGGTCGAACTCGTCGCGCATCGCAAGGAGATGCTCTCGTAGAGCAAAGTGACCATCACAAGACATGGAAAGACGTGTCGGACGCTATGCCCAAAGGGCGCGCTACTCCAGCCTGGAGAAAACGGCAGCGCTGGTTTAAAGTGCAGCCATCATCATTCTGGCACTTCGCCGCTTGCACGATAAAATTATGCGCTATCGCTTTAACCAGTATTTACTCGATGTCGATACCCTTGAACTAAGCCACGCTGGCGCGCCTCTGCACGCAGAACCGCAGGTTATAGCGTTGCTCGCACTACTCATAGCGAACCACGAGCGCACGGTAACAAAACAGGAAATACTCGAGAAGATATGGTCCGGCCGTGTCGTCTCTGAGGCTGCGCTAAGCAGTCGTGTCAAAATGTTGCGTCAGCTACTGGGTGACGATGGCCGCAAGCAGCAGTATATCCGTACCGTACACAAGCGAGGCTTTCGCTGGGCAAGTGACGTACAAACAGAAACGCCGGATCCGTCTTTGTCGATAGATCGGGCAACGGATTTGCGATCTAAAAATCGAAGCGACCCAGGCGTCGAGAGTCGCTCAATTGACGGCGTGATGAAGCAGCCTGAACATGTCCAGGACAACAATCCTGCCGTGGTGGTTTTGCCATTTTCCAATCTCTCCAGTGAGCCTGGTCAAGACTATCTTTCGGATGGCCTGACAACCGATATCACCGGCCATCTTGCGAAACACAGGTGGATTGACGTTGTCGCTAGAAACACGGCCTTTGGCTACCGCGACAAAGCCGTGGACGTCAGTAAGATCGGTAAAGACTTGGGCGTCAGCTACGTGGTAGAGGGCAGTGTGCAGCGCGCGGTGAATCGGGTGCGAATCACCGTTAATCTTATTCATAGCGAAACCCGGCACAGTGTCTGGACCGAGCGCTTTGATCGCGAAATTGAGGACATTTTTGCACTGCAAGATGAGATAACCGAGATGATTGCTGCCAGGCTTGAGCCGGAGATTGGCTATGCAGAGCGCAATCGCGTGGTACAGTCTCGACCGAATGATCTGCGGTCGTGGGATCGGTTTCATCTCGGGGTCTACCACTTCTACAAATTTACTGCAAAGGACAATAGAGAAGCACAACGACTGTTAAGGGAAAGCTATGAGATCGATCCGCACTTCGCCGACGCGCATGTATGGTGGGCTTACTCCCTGGTTCTCGGCATGGTGTACTGGGACACAGCACCCACACCTGAACTGTTAGATGCCGCGTTGAATGCCTGTGACAAGGCCATTGTTCAGGATCGCCGGAACGCCACCTTTCATGCATTGCGCGCTAGGGTGTTGCTCGCAAGAGGTGAATACGATCTGGCGATCGCCGAAAACAACAAGGCGATTCAGCTGAATCCCACGCTGGCGGTCGCCCACTGTGCGCTGGGTGACTCGCTCGCCTATGAAGGTCGATATGAGGAAGCTATAAAGTGCTTTGAAAAATCCATCGCTTTGAGTCCCAATGATCCGCAGCTATGGGCGTTTTATACGTACGGCGCACTCGCGTTGATTTTTAAGCACGACTATGAAAAAGCGCTGGCCTGGGTAGACTTAGCCCGCAGCATCCCCAATTATCAATATTGGACGAACGCCCATCGTATTGTCGCCTTGAGCTATCTCGGGCGAGTGCAGGATACACGCAAAGTGATTGAGTCGCTGTATCAAGATGTACCCGGCTTCTCGTTGTCTTTCGTGCGGGAGAAGTTCTTCTTTCTGAAGGACCAACAGCAGGTTGAGCACTACCTGCAGGGTTT
>JBCDFM010000321.1:0-4802 GCA_039178015.1 Pseudomonadota bacterium | reverse complement strand
GATCAGCCCATGCATAGGCCGCCGCCATATCTGAGATAAACGGATCAACCCGCACACCCTCATTCGCAAGTTCACCATAAGCGCTGCGCACCGACGCTATATGCGTCTCTCCAGTTTGATGCCAAAGTGAGATTTCGACTTGTTGTTCGCGCAGGGCCAGCAGGGTTGCAGGTAGGATTTTATTAATGGCCTGAGCACCGAGGCTGCCACCCAATACCAGCAGTCGCAGAGGACGCTGTCCTGAGAATGCGTACTCGCTTCCCGCGGATGCCTCGATCAATGAGTTTCGCACAGGGTTCCCGAGCACAGCATCGACATCGCGTCCAGCAAACGCTCCGGCAAAGGCGGCCAGCACCCTACTCGCCAGCGGTGCGAGTAAGCGATTGGTGGTGCCCGCCACGGCATTTTGCTCATGAATGACAAGCGGTTTCCGCAGCAGCCACGCTGCAGCACCAGCTGGCCCGGCTACATAACCACCCATACCGATCACACATCGGGGAGCCCGCCGAAAGACCAGCCAGATAGCCTGGATTAGCGCGAGACACAAAAACCAGGCGGCGCTTAATTTGCTTAACACCGACTTACCGCGCAAGCCGCGAACCGGTAGATAGTGCAGGGTGATACCCGCTTCAGGTACTACGGTGTGTTCCAGGCCACGATGTGTGCCAACCCATTCGACCTGCAAGCCCCTGGCTGATAACTCCGTAGCGACGGCAAGTGCGGGATAGACATGTCCACCCGTACCTCCTGCTGCCATCAGCACCACGGGCATATTCATAATGATCCCCTGGACAGATTGGCATCGGACTCGATACGCAAAACCATCGCCAGCATGCAGCAGCACACAATCAGACTGGTTCCGCCATAGCTAACGAAGGGCAGCGTCAGGCCTTTTGTGGGGAGTAAGCCAGAGCTAACGCCCATATTGATAAAAGCCTGACCGGAAAAGACCAGAGCGACTCCATAGCAAACATACGCCCCGAAATTGTCTTCTTTCGCATGCGAACCGCGCCCAACCCAAAAAATGCGTCCGATTAAAGCGACATAGAGTCCGATAACCACAATCGCACCGATGAAGCCCATTTCCTCTGCCCAGATTGAAAAGACAAAATCGGTGTGTGCCTCAGGCAGGTAGAACAGCTTCTGTACGCTATTGCCAAGACCCACTCCCAACCATTCACCGCGCCCAAAAGCGATCAGGGATTGAGTCAACTGGAAACCGCTATTGAAGGGGTCGGCCCAGGGGTCGGTAAAAGCAGTAAGGCGTTTGAGACGATAAGGTGCACTCACAATCAGTATCAGAAGGGCTGACAATGCACCGACCAGTACCAGCAGGAAATGGCCGAGCTTGACCCCCGCTAAAAACAACATGCCGAATGCACAGGCTGCAACAATCACCGTCGCCCCAAAATCAGGTTCCAACATCAACAGTAGAGTTGCCGCAAAGAGCACCGCCATGGGTTTCAGAAAGCCTTGCCAGTGATTGCGCAACTCATGCTCACGTCGGACCATATACCCAGCCAGATAAACGATCAGTGCCAACTTGACTAGTTCCGAAGGCTGCAGCGTGAGTGGGCCCAGCGGCAGCCAGCGTTGACTACCGTTAACTTCACGACCAATGCCAGGTATCAACACAAGTATCAGCAGCGCTAAGGCAATGAACAGCCACACCCATCCGGTACGCAGCAGAAAATGGGGTGGCACGTGATAGACCGCCACCCCAGCCAGCATGGCCAGCAATAGATAAAAAATGTGGCGCTGTGTGTGAAACCACTGATCCTGATGATGCCAATCCGAATATTCGATGGAGGCGGAACTGATTGCGACCAAACCGACGAGCAACAACGCTATACCCAACACCATCAGTGGGATATCGGGTAACGCGGAATCAATAGTCGCGGGCCGATACTTGCTCACGCATCACCTCCAGCCAGCTCATGTACTCGCTGGCGGAATGCATCACCACGCTGAATATAGCTATCGAACATATCGAAGCTGGCACAGGCTGGGGACAACAACACAATATCGCCGGGGTGAGTAATGGCGGCCGCCTCGTCGACAGCCTGGCTCATAGACTGCATGATCGCGACCGAGGTTCGCTCCCCTAGCACCTCACTGAGGGTGGCAGCGGCCTCCCCCATCACCAGCACGGCTTTGCAGTATTTTCCTACCGCATCCTGCAGAACTTTGAAGTCAGCACCCTTGGCTTGGCCACCGGCAATCAATACGATATTTCTGCCATCAGCCAGTCCGTTAATCGCCGCTAAGGTCGCACCAACATTAGTGCCTTTAGAGTCGTTGATGTATCTGACCTTGCCAATTTCGGCCACTGCCTCACAGCGATGGGCCAAACCTCTAAATTCCCGCAGCGCCTGCAGCATGCTGGCCATCGGCACTCCCGCTGCTCGGCCAATCGCCAGCGCGGCTAATGCGTTCGCAACGTTGTGCCGTCCAACCATAGCTAACTCGGAGACCAGCATTAAGGCATCGAACCCGAAACATATCGTCTCACCCGCATCGCCCTGACGCAGACCAAAGCCGCCAAGCTCAGGTTCTCCGAGGCGCCAGCTGATAACCTCCACGTCGGGCGGCACCAGTGGAACCGTGAGTGGATCATCTCGATTGAGAACGACCTTGCGACAACCCTGAAAGATGCGATGCTTGGCTTGATGATATTTCACCATCGAACCGTGGCGATCTAAGTGATCTGGCGAAACATTCAGCACAGTTGCGACCTCGAGTCCAAGACGACCTGCCCTCTCTAGCTGGAAGCTGGAAAGCTCGAGTACATAGAGCGCTCTGTCCGACATCAGCAGCTCAAGCGCAGGCGTGCCCAGATTGCCACCTACACCGACATTCATCTGTGCCAGGTTGGCCATGCTCCCTACGAGTTCGGTTACTGTCGATTTGGCATTGGAGCCGGTGATACCCACAACCGGCGCTTGCGCATGCGCTACAAACAGATCGATGTCGCCGATGACTTTGACACCCGCCTGTACAGCCTGCGCCACGGCGGGTTCGTCCAGGGAAATGCCCGGGCTCACGATTAACTCGGTTGCACCACTGAGCAATTCAACCGGGTATACGCCAGGATATACCGCCACGTCGGGCATTTCCTCGCGCAAGGCCTGCAGACCGGGAGGATCGACCCGTGTGTCTATCACGGAGAATGGCATGTCGTTGGCATACAAAAAGCGAGCACAAGACAATCCTGTGGCACCGAGACCGACCACCACTCGATTGATGCTGCTTGCGATAACGCCTTGTGTCACGCTAACACTCACCTCACTAGCGCAGCTTAAGTGTTGCCAGCCCGAACAGAACTAGCATCACAGTAATGATCCAGAAACGCACTATCACCCTGGGCTCTGGCCATCCCTTCAACTCGAAATGATGGTGGATAGGCGCCATGCGAAAGATCCGTCGCCCGGTCAACTTGTAGGATGTGACCTGCAGGATCACGGACACGGTCTCTAAAACGAACACACCGGCCATAATAAAAAATACTATTTCGTGGCGGGTGATGACGGCGACAGTGCCAAGCGCAGCCCCCAACGCAAGAGCACCGACATCTCCCATAAAAACTTGTGCGGGATAGGTGTTGAACCAGAGGAAACCCAAACCTGCGCCAGCGATCGCGCCACAGAAGACCGCCAACTCGCCGCTACCGGCTACGTAAGGAATGTGCAGATACTCGGCGAAATCAACACGTCCTGTAAGGTAGGCAATAATGCCAAGTGCTGTGCCCACCATCACTGTTGGCAGGATTGCGAGGCCGTCTAGCCCATCGGTTAAGTTCACCGCATTGCTCGCGCCCACGATGACGAAATAAGCCAGCGGGATAAAAAGCAGTCCCATACTCCAGGCAAAATCTTTGAAAAAAGGAACGTAAAGAGCCGTAGTAACGGGTGTATCAAACGCGACATAGAGATAGATGGCCGCACATAAGCCCGCCAAAGACTGCCACAGATACTTCCATTTAGCGGGCAGACCGCGGGAATCGCGTTCCACAACTTTACGATAGTCATCTACCCAACCCACTGCACCGAATACTGCAGTAACCAGAACGGCTATCCACAGAAAGGGATTGCGCAAGTCACCCCACAACAGTGTCGCGACTCCAATCGCCACCAATATCAATGCGCCACCCATGGTCGGTGTGCCAGCCTTACTCAAATGGCTTTGCGGTCCGTCATCACGAACAGACTGACCGACCTGGTAGTAGTTGAGGCGCCGAATCATCGCCGGACCAACCAATAACGAAATGATAAGCGCCGTCCCGGCGGCGAGAATGCCGCGCAGCGTTAGGTACTGGAATACGAGCAAATTCGGGTGGAACTGACCAAGGTACTCTGACAAGAAGACCAACACGGTTAGTCGTCCTCCCCAGAGTTTCTTGCAAGCAGGGCCTGCAAGACTCGCTCCATACGAGCTCCCCTTGAGCCCTTGATCAGTACCACGTCCCCTGCCCCGAACTCGTTTACCAGTGCGTCTACCGCACTATCGCAGTCTTCAAACCATCTGCCCCTTGCACCGAAAGCGCTCACCGCACCCTGAAGTTCGCTACCAACACCTATAAACTGATCGATACCAGCTTCTCTAGCAGTAACACCCATATCCCGATGCAGGGATTCGCTGGTGGGACCCAACTCACGCATCTCCCCCAATATGAGCACTCGACGCCCGTCGCTGGCCGACAGAGCTGATATCGCCGCCGTAACCGATCCCGGATTAGCGTTATAGCAATCGTCTATCAGTATTGCCCCACTGGGCGCGGTTTTGCGCGCCATTCTTCCCGGTGT
>JBCDFM010000320.1:0-4815 GCA_039178015.1 Pseudomonadota bacterium | reverse complement strand
TAACGAATGGCTGCGCCACTTCACCTTCGAAGATAACGTAAGACCCTTCGCGCTGTCGCGCGATGGTGAGCGCGCTTATATCCAGCTTTCGCGCATGCATGGTTTCCATGTCTTGAATCTCAATGCCTGGGAGTTGGAGCAGACTGTGGATATGCCGGGCATGGGTGACGGCTCGGCACCGCCTTGTGAAGACAAATACCCCTTTACTATCGACCACGGGGTCGAAATTACGCCGGACGAACGCTATATCATTTTCCTGTGTACCACGGGCGCTTTCGCTGCGATCTACGAATACCCCGATCTCAAGTTGGTGAAGACCATTCCAATGGGGCAGCAACCGAGCTATCTCACCATCTCTGCAGATTCGAAGCTCTGCTACATTACCTGTCGCGCGGATTGCGAAATGCGCGTGGTGTCGCTGGAGACGCTGGAGACGGTACACGTGCTGGAGCGCGCCGGCGCTTTCCCACAACGCGTTTGCGTTGACCATTAATGCCGGTTGATCAATCCAATCCCGCTCGCTGTGGGTTGTCCTGGGCCGCAAAGGTCATTGCCTCGGGCGTACTGACCACAGGGCGCGACCCGCAAGATATTCTTAACTTCAGCTGCAACTGGATGGCTGCGCCCGATGCCCTAATGAAAGCGGTGATCGAGACGCGGGATCCGAAGGCACTGTTGGAGTTGCCCGTGGAAATCGACGTCGATCGGGATGAGGGTTTGACGCACCTGCAGCTCGACGGAGAGGAGGCCTGGGCCAGACGTTTTGGCGATCAGGGCTGCATTATCCAGGATGGAGCGGAGCCCACGGTATATTTCGAACCCACTGAACTTACACCCAATCCGATAATAGATCGTTTCGAACCTGAGGACGTGGTAGAGACCAGCGATGCAACGGGATTGAACCGGGGCGAGCTCGACGCTGCTATCGACTCTGTGTTTGATAACCCCATGTTTTTTACCAATGCCATGGTGGTGGTGCATAAAGGTCGCATTGTGGCAGAGCGCTATCGGGAGCCCTTTGGCTCCGAGACGCAATTTGAATCCTGGTCCATGGGCAAGAGCATCGCGGCGACTCTGGTTGGCGTGCTGGAGCAGCGCGGTGAATTGTCTCTAGATGAAACGGCGCTGTTCGAACAGTGGCGGGAAGCCGACGATCCGCGCCGAGATATTCGCCTTAGCGATATTTTAAACATGGCGAGTGGCCTGCAATTCACTGGCAGCTTCGGGCGCACGGAAGACCATTCGGTGAAACAGGAAGATGGACGGTTTTTAGATCACATCTACGTTTATGGCGGTGGCACCGATTCCTATCAATTTTGTATCGACAAACCCCTGGCTGACCCGCCGGGGAAAGTGGGGCGCTACCGCAACTGCGACCCGCTGCTCGCCACTGCCTTTGTGCGGGAGCGCGCGGTGGACGGTGACATTCAGACCTTTCTATCCTGGCCGCAGCGTGAGCTGTTTGATCCAATTGGTGTCAGCGACATGCTGTTGGAGACGGATCCATATGGGCATTTTCTGATTTCCGGTCACGATTATGGCCGGGCTCGAGACTGGGCGCGCCTTGGTCAGTTGTACCTTCAGCGCGGTGCCTGGGAAGGTAGGCAGTTACTGAGCGAGTCCTTTGTGGAGTTTGTACAAACCCCTGCCGTGCAGGCCTGGGCGCACGATCCGTATTACGGTGGATTTTTCCCCACCAACGCCACAGGGTTGATCCCGGGTGCGCCGCAGGACACGTTTTGGATGAGCGGCGGTGGACGTCAACGCACGCTGATTATTCCCTCGCGGGATATGGTGATTGTGCGCCTGGGGCATATGGCGGGTTTGGTGTTTGGAGTAGACGAACCGCTGAATGCGGCCATTGCCAGGATAGCGAATGCGTGAGTCCACGCAGTAATACCGTTGCATCCGGGATTATTCGGGGGCGGTTGGTGTCGTCACGGGTGGTGACGTAGATTCGCCCTTTAGGTAACGATACTCTTATACGAAAGATGACTTTCGACTTCCAGCTCACAAGCCTGGGGCATGTTGTGGAGGTGGCTCTCCCGGCAAAGCGTGGCCGCTAGCTGTGTTAGGTCTTTGTTGCCGGGCGTTAGAGCAACATGATCATGCGCCCCGCAGCCAGCCATCACGCGCCAGTGCAATGAGGGCGACAAATATTATCCCCGCTGCAAAGTAATCTGCTATGGATGGTATGGCGGTGAGGCCGGACAGCCAGGCTACCGACGCCCCTAGCACGCCACCTGCCACGCTTGCTGCGCGATTCAGCGGAATCGTAAAACTGTTTTCTCTGGGATCGAGATAGACCAGCGTGCCTGCCACCAACACCAGTGTGTAGCTAATGCCCACCATAAAAGCGGTAGCATGGGGCCGCAACGCGTCCAGCAGGGATACGTTTAGCCCGAGCGTCTGCCAAAGGAATATGATAAAAGCGGCCACCGCCAGCGTGTACCAGGCAAACAGAAATTCACGCGCGCAATAGTATGCGCGCAGGCCCTGCTGCAGGGTTTTTGCCGTGCGATTCATAATCCCAAGACGAATAAAGTAGCTGCCCAAGTACACTGCAAGCGTCCCCACCAGGACCCATGACAAATGGTTTTGCTGCTTGAATACAAGAGGCAGAGCGACTGCGAGAAGACTCAGCCCCAAAGCCAGACGGGCAGCGGGGCGGATGTTGCGGTGATGCAGCCTGTCCACCAGGGGCGCGAGTATCAATACACCGCCGCGCATAAGTAATAGCGCCAGCACAACCGAGACTCCGCCCAAGGTAAAGGCCGTGATGGTACTGAGTGCGATGGCTGCTGCGGCAACGCCCGATAGTGCAATCTCTGTTGGATTAGCGCTCGTATGCTCAGGTCCTGCACGCCGGCCAAGCACGGCAATAGCGATGGGTAAGAGGAGAATGAGTGCTAGGGCAGCCCCGCTGAGTAAGCCCAGGCTGCCTGTCAATGTTGAATGATCTTGTACAGTGCGGAAGTTGTGAAACTGCGTCAGAAAAGTAAACAGCGCGTAGGCCGAGCCATAGCCCAGCGCAAGCCACCAGATTGATGCGGGAACCCAATGAGCGTTGTGGTCTCTTGCCTGTGCGTCCCGCATGTTCTTGCGTAATTAGAAGTCGAAACTGAAACCCACTCCAATCAATCGCGGGTCACCCAAGATCACGTTACCCGCATCGCCGTCGGCGTTCACGAGATAGTTCTCGTCGAATATGTTTCTACCATAGACAAAGGCCGTAAAGTTATCCCAGGCGTAGGCAACGCGAGCGTTCGTCAGCACCACATCATCGTTTTTCAGTCCGGTGGTGCCTGCTTGCGGGTCGGGGCCGGAGTTGTTGGGCACTCGCGGCTCAGAATCGTCCCGAAAAGCAAAATCCAGGGTGGCAGTAAAGCCTGCCGGATTACTGTAGTTGATGCCAGCCGATCCTGAGTAACCGGATGCGAAGGGGAATTCATTGCCCTCAAGAACCAGGCTGTCATCGTCGACTTCGGTGATCTCAGTTTCCACAACGCCCAATGAGGCAAAAAGGCTGATGGTATCAGTGGCGGCGAAGTTAGCCTGCACCTCAAAGCCATAAAGCTCGCTTTCGCCCACGTTCCGTGTCTCCTCATCCTGTGGTGTATTGGACAAATCAACTTCAACCTGTTGATCCTCCCAGTCCACGTAGAAAATATTGGCATTGACCAACAGGCGGTTGTCTAACCAGATGGATCGGAGGGCCAACTCGTAGTTCCAAGAGTATTCCGGATCAAAAGTGAATGCGCTGGCGCTTACCGGGTTAATGCCAATACCACCTGGACGATACGCTCGCTGTACAGAGAGTGCAGCGGAGACCTCATCTGTAAAATGGTAAGTGCCCACAAGCTTGGGTAGATAAACGTCATAGGTTTCGCTTTCGTCGATGGCGACTGGCTCAAGTGCGTTATCGTTACCCCCAAAGGCTAAGACCAGAACCTCCTCGAGTGTTCGGCTGTACTGAGGGACGATGCCAGGAGTGGCATCAGCGGCCACCTGAGCGGCAGTCTGCGCGTTTCCAAGGAGGGAGGTCAGGTCATTGATAAGTGCCTGTTCCACGGCGGGAGCAAGACCAGGATTTCCTTGTAACGAGAGCGCTAGTAGGTCTGACTCCTCCAGCGGTAGATTCACTTGAGAAGCCTTATAACTGGCTTTCTCCCGTTCATAGCGCAACCCTAAGGTGAGCGTTATCTTGTCGGTTGCGTCCCACGAGGCCTCACCAAAGACCGCGAACGTGTCAAATTCAGGTTTGAATGTGAAGTCTGAACCCAGTGGTAGAAAATCACCCACCAGTATCGGATCGGTCAGAATGCGCGGGGCAGTATCTGGTGTGGCAATTGAAGCCTGGCCGTTGCTCGCTAATGTCGTTTGCGCGAGATACACAGGATCAAGCCCGGCTATGCCCAGCCCAGACAGGTTCGAGATATTTAGGGGCGGAACCGATTGTGTTTGCTCTACGCGTGTAACGTCATCGGCCCCTCGATTTGCGAATAAAATTCCGCCTAAAATCTGGAAATTGTCTTCCGTATAGAGCAGTCGAAATTCTTGCAGGCTGTCATCCTGCTCGCGCTTGTTCAGACGGATATCCGACACTGGAAAACCTTGATCGGGTAGTGCATCGAAGTCCTCCTGCTCTTGGGTCTCTAATCGCGCGTAGGTTGTTAGCGATACAAAGTTGAGGCGCTCGTTGATGTCGTAGCTGATCAGGTTGCTGAAGGTATACACCTCACGCTTGGTGAACCCAGGTATATCCGCTATTTGAATGCGGTCCTCCGGATTGTCTGCCGCTACCAGTACACTACC
>JBCDFM010000319.1:0-4827 GCA_039178015.1 Pseudomonadota bacterium | reverse complement strand
TGATAGTGACGGTCGTGGGTTACATCGCCATTGTGTTTGCATCTCTACAAGTATTTGGTACCGCTTGAGAGCCTGGCGCTTGAATGAGCGCGTCCCAAATCGAACTGCGCGCGTTGTTACCTGAGCCTTGCCTTTTTCCGTAAACCCTATAGGTAAGCCATAATGGCCTTAAGTTCACATTGACCTTACTGCACAGTAAGTCGGTCGCGGTGTTTATTAATCGGGTCAACTCGTCCAGACACGCATCAGCGCGACCCAGCCATAACATAATGCGAGCGATACAACCGTTATCGGCAGTACCGTCACCGTGAACTGCCAAAATTGAAATGGTTTAGCGCCGTACTTTTATGCCTGCTGCACGATGATGACGTTGCTGGCAGCGCTGATGATGAAGAGGTTACCCGCTAGGGTAGAGATGCCGGACAGTAGCATCAACGCGGCTGTATCGTGCTTCTCAAGCAGGTTGAGATAGATCTCAACCAAAGGCACATTGGAGAACAGCTGGCTACCCCAAAACGCGATGGCGCTCAGCAACGGCGGTTCGTCGAGCTGGTGCCGCCATGGGCTCAACCAATCTTGCAGGACACCGGATTTCAGCACGGCACCGGTCACGATAAACATGGCCAAAAAGAATATCAGCGTATGCCAATCCACGCCTCGGATGATGTCCAGTCGATTTGAAGATAGTGCGAATAGAACTAGCGCCGCCATCACGCTGAGTGCCCCCAGCGGTAGATTGGGAAACCAGCCGGACCCACTGGCAAAGCTGTCTAGAATAACGAGAATGCAAAGAAGGGCGGTGGCGATGAGCGAGGGGGTCGCCCGAACGTTCTTGTTTGTGTCTACAATCGTACTTGTCGCGGGTATGCGCGGCTCTTTTTGCAATCGGTACCAGAACCAAAGAAGTGTGAACACTAATGACAAGACGCCGGGGACTGCCAGCCACAATAAAAACGTTGCCACTGGGTTATCAAAATGGCCATCTGCCACGATCAGAAGATTCTGCGGATTACCGACGGGAGAAAACATGCTGCCAACCGTGACGATCACGCACAACGCAATGAGTGGCATAGCGGCTGAGATCCCCATCCTGGCAGCGATGGCTAGAGCCATAGGCGTTCCAATAGCCGCAGCGGCGTCGTTGGTGAGCACCGCTGCCACCAGTGTGACAAACAGCATAAATGCCAGCAGCATAAAAAAATTGGCGTGCCGAGGCGCGCAGATCCAATCGCTTATCGTGCCGGAAATGCCGGAGGCAAACAGGGCGTGCGATATCGCGAACACCCCAAACAGATAGGCGATGACGTTCCAGTCTATGGCGCGCAGCGCCTCACCGGGAGTCAAGCTGCCCGTTGCGAGCACAACCAGTGCTCCCGCCCCCATGATTTGCCAAATCTTGACCCAATCCGGTAACCACTGGCGAACTGCGATCGCAAGAAAAACGGCAATGGATACCGACAAGCTAAACGACATGCTTTATGCTGCTCCGGGAGTTCGCTACTGGTGAGTTTTTATGACGTCAATCCTGCGTTTATCTGTGATGCTGTGCAAGCGCGATTTCGATGAAGCTGCCTAAATGGCGCTAAAAAAATCGCTGCTTGGAGTTAACTTTTTTGCCGGAGATGTGGTCGGTGGTATAGGCCCGTATCTAGCTATCTATTTGTTGACGCTGCAGCACTGGTCGCCAGGTGCCATTGGCATTGCGCTCGCGGCGGGCAGCATCGCTACCGTTATCGTGCAGGCGCCGGCTGGCGCGCTCGTCGATGCCGTCACGTGGAAACGAACGCTTCTTATCGCCTGTGCTGTGGCGATCGGCGCAAGCACGCTGTCGATTCTGGCGTTCGAAGATGCATTTGCAGTGTATACCGCCCAGGTTTTGATTGGATCGGCATCCGCTTTTCTTGGGCCACTAATCGCAGCGCTGACGCTGGGTATGGTCGGGCATGCGGTCTTCACAGCGCAGATGAGCGCTAACCAGGCCTGGAATCACGCTGGGAATATGATAGCCGCCGCGCTGGCCTTTATTCTTGCAATGACGTGGTCCGCTCTTGGTGTTTTCTGGCTCGTGGCATTAATGGCGTTGGGCATGATTGCCTGCACGTTGATGATTGACAAGGATGCGATCGATCACGATCTAGCGCGTGGCGGCCTGACCGAGGAACAAGACGGGCAGGCCAAACCCGAGAGCATTTGGAGTTTGTTCGATGATAGGAGGCTAGCGATTTTTGCGGCTTGTGTGTTTCTATTCCATTCATCGAATGCCGCGATGCTGCCACTGGTGAGCCAAAAGCTCTCAGCTACCAGTGACGCCGAACATGGCGTTGAATTCACCGCCGCGTGTGTTATCGCGGCTCAGCTGGTGATGATTGTCATGGCGTTGTTTTGTGGCAAGACAGCCGATAAGTGGGGTCGTAAGCCGCTTTTGCTGATCGCTTTTATGGTGTTGCCCTTGCGTGGGTTTCTATTCAGCCAATTTGATAACACCTATGCTTTGGTCGCCATTCAAGCGCTGGATGGCGTTGCGAATGGCATATTCGCTATTATATTTCTGCTTGTTCTCGCGGATATTACCAATGGATCGGGTCGATTCAATCTGGCCCAGGGCGCACTGGCGATGCTGATCGGAGTGGGGGCAAGCCTGTCCAATATTGCAGCAGAATACGTGGTTCAATTTTCAAGCTACGATGTGGGATTTGCATTTTTGGCAGCGATTGGCGTGGCCGGTTTGCTATTATTCTTTTTTTTCATGGATGAGACGCTAGCTCAGGAGCAGCGTGATTCGCCTGCGGTATCTACCACGGAAGGATGACGCTGATCAGTTTTAACAGGCGTGCAGGGCGGTGCTCGTTTCGCAGTATCGCAGGTGCGATACCACGGCAGGTCTCTGCCAAAAACATGGACTTGAGTAGGAGTTAGCGAAGTGAAGGGCGCGATTTCGTTTTTTGTTTTGGCCGCCTTCTTATTGATGGCGGGATGTGTAAATACAGACTATGTAGGTGAGAGCTATACGCCCACATCCACGGTGGATGTTTACTACAGCACGGAGGATGTCAAGCGGCCGCATGCCGTGATGGGCAAGATTACGGCTACCGCGATGGATGGCTGGGACAGTCAGGCCATGGTTGATGAATTAAAGAAACAGGCGATGGCAAAAGGGGCTGATGCCCTGGTCATTGAAGGTGTGCATACGGAAACCACGGGGAGCCACACAACGACCATACCGCCCGCCTCTGAACCCAGATGGGTTGTCGGCAAAGATGGCAAGTTGAGGGAGGTCCCTGGATCAGCGAGCCCTACTAGCAGCATCACAACCGAAACAAAAGAAAAGGTTATGGATGCCGAGCTGTTGAAATACACGGCAGGCTCCTAGTCGAAGCCGGGTCTGCAGAGAACGCATTTTCATTTTGCCGTGAGCATCGCCTGCTGAAACCCGCTTTTTTCCATGATGCGACGATCCCCGCGCGCTACTGGTAACAATACCGTCCAGGTATGTTGAATTTGGGGTAGTATGGACTCTCCTTATCGCACGTATATACGATTCATATTTGGAGGAACGCATGAAGGTCGTTGCCATCGCCCTGTGTTTGACTTTATCTCTGCTTCAAGCCGGTTCGGCTTTGGCCCAGGATCAAACCCAACAGAAGGTCGAAGCTGCCCTGGAGCTGGATTATCGAACCGAAAAAGATCGCGCCCGTGATCGCAATCGCGACCCTGTCGATGCGCTTGAGTTTATGGGCTTTAAAGACGATATGCGCGTGTTTGAGTTTGGCCCGGGAGGTGGCTGGTACACCATGATTTTAGCGCCGGTGCTTAAGGACAATGGCGAGCTGGTAGTGGGCTATCCTCGGGCCTGGCTTGCGGATATTGATGATTTACTGGCAACTGAGCCCATGTCTGAAGTTAAGCAGGTCGACATGGATATGGGCTGGGACGAAGAAGAACTGGTGTATACCTTTAATGAGATAGACTTTGGCCCCGGCGAATACGATATGTTTCTGAATATTCGAAACTACCACAATCTATCCATGGATGATCGCGCGGCGTTTAACAAAGCCGTATACGATTCGCTAAAGCCAGGAGGGACCTTTGTCATCATCGATCACACGCGCCGTCATATGCAGGATGATGACCCTGAAAACTGGCGCAGGGAAGACCCGGTGGGAGTATTGGTCGAGGTGCAGGACGCAGGATTCGAGTTAGAGAAGTTCTCTGACATGTTCTACAGGGCAGACGATACCTTAGAGTACGAAGTTGGCCGCAGATCGGTCAGCGGCAATACCGATCGCTTCTTTTTTGTGTTTAGAAAACCTTAGTTGAGTAGCCTATAAATTTCTCAGTCGATCGGCCTCGCCTCCCTTTTGAAGCAAGCCCATCAAGCAAGTTGATAGTAAAAGGGGCTAAACGTCGGGTTCTGGTGACTGTTATATGGAACGCGGTGGTGTGTATAACGCCCCGCGCTTGCCTCGCGCAAACTTAACCGCGCGTCTCACTATGAATACCAGGTTTCCGGGGCGGTGCGTCGCTGGACATTTTGTTTTTGTAGCCTTCGTATTCATTTGGATTAATTGAGGCCATGCGTGAAAAGGGAAGCGTGTCCATGGGGAAGTGTTATAGCCGTGTGTCCGATTATCGCTAGAGGCGGGCGTGTGGACGCGTATGACCGACGTAGTGAATAAAGCGCAACTCGCTAACGATGGGCAGCATCTCTTGCAGCACTGAAGACCTACGTTAAGACCTTAGTGAGCTCTCAAGCGAGTCTGTTAAAACGAGATAAAGGCCTGAATTGCGAAGCTATTGATAATATCGATAAAGAATGCCGATACCAGC
>JBCDFM010000318.1:0-4832 GCA_039178015.1 Pseudomonadota bacterium | reverse complement strand
GTGGTGGCGGCCGCCAGTTACGAGGCGCGCCAATTCGGTGTGCATTCCGCTATGCCTTCAGTCACCGCTAAACGGCTGTGTCCCGAATTGATTTTTGTGCCGCACCGTTTTGAGCAATACAAAGCGGTCTCCAGGCAGATTCACCAGATCTTTGCCAGCTATAGCGACCTTGTTGAGCCCCTTTCGTTGGATGAGGCCTATTTGGACGTGAGCGCTGACAAAGCACGGATCGGCAGCGCGACCAACACCGCAGAGCGAGTGCGCGCCGACATACTCTCCGACACCCGGCTAACCGCCAGCGCGGGTGTCAGTTACAACAAATTCCTTGCAAAGATCGCTTCAGATCAAAACAAACCCAATGGACTCTGCGTCATTACGCCCCAGCAGGGCTTGGATTTCGTCGCTAGCCTACCGGTAAAAAAGTTCTATGGCGTGGGCCCGAAAACAGCACTGCGCATGAGAGATCTGGGTTTATACACCGGTGCTGATTTGCGTACTCTGAATAGAGATGTCTTAACTCAGCACTTTGGGAAAATGGCTGAATACCTTTACCAGGCCTGTCGCGGGGTCGATCATCGTCCCGTGCGTTCAAATCGCATCCGTAAATCGATTGGAGGGGAGCGTACTTACTCGGAGGATCTCAGATCTCAATCTGAACTAGAAAACGCTCTCAACATGATCGTAGAGATGGTCTGGCAGCGCATTGAGCACAGTCAGGCAAAGGGTCGAACCGTCACCTTAAAAGTGAAATTCGCCGATTTCAAACAAATCACCCGAGCCAAATCACTCCCAGAATACATAGCCGATCGCTGTGCATTCTCCACGATCGCATTCGCATTGCTTCAAGATCAACTGCCTTTTCAGAAAGGTGTTCGCCTACTTGGTCTTACCCTTTCAAGTTTGAAGCCCGTCGATGAAAACGCGGTCCGAGAACCCTTGATCAATTACACCGCGACTCAAGGCAGCTTCGACTTTTAACCGCGGGTCCCATACAGATGTACGTCCGCATATTCCAACTGAGCTTTGCCGCAGGTCAGGCGCGCTGGTAGAGACTGCTTCGTGCAAAAAAGCCTTATTATCTATGCTCCAGGGCCAGCCATGACCAGACAGCCTCGGGATTATTGACCATAACACTGTGCCCACCACCCTCGATTGTGCTCAGTCCAGGGTCGATCGAAGCAAGATCCTCCGGACTCACAAAGTCATCGTCTTCGCCATGGGCAAGAGAGAATCGCCCTGCAAGCCCATCCGTAAGGGCAGGAAGATCAGGCGCACTGATTGCGTTCACCGCCGGATCATGGCTCAGTTGCCATTGCCCCGGATTCACTTCAACAATACCCCTTGCACCACAAAGCGCGCCCACCTCTCCCAAGGCTGCCAGCCCCGACACCTTGAGGTAGCGCGCCTGTGCGTCTTCACTGTCTGTGAATATCCTCGGTGGTTTTTGCGCGAGAGCGTGCATGTTCTCCAACTCTTGCGCAGACCAGACACTCTTCACACCCAGCGCGAATAAATGATCAGGCGCACCACCCACAAGGCCATTGGCCTCGTCAGCCAGCGCCAGTGCCACCACGCCACCGTAGGAATGTCCGAGAACCCACAGACGACTGTCGACACGCCGCACGTGGTTGATGACCTCAGCAACGGCCTGCGCAACCAGATGGATTGCGTAGCGCTCAAGCCGAGGAGATGCTCCATGCCCAGGGAGATCCAGGGCCAAGACGCGACCACCCCAGCCAGTTGGCTTCTCTGCTATGAACGGCGACCAGACATCCGCTGTAGCGCCCATACCATGCAACAAAAGCAACAGATCGTCACCGCCGGAGCTCAACTCGCTATACAATCTCGTCAATTGAAATACGTTCCCTTTTCTAACTCATCTCGATCTGGTCGCTGGCGGATCACAGCGTATCATCTTCACCCGCCGTCTATTGCATTCGAGGCACCAGCAATGCGAGCACGATAGCAAATGGACCCAGAATTTGGCCCAGGACAACCCACGAGACATTCCGACGGCCCTTATCAGCGGCAATCTTCCAGGCCACAGCACCACATAGAATCCAGACCAGGACGACCACATAGGGTGTAATCACTTAACTCACTCCCGCGTTATGTTGAGCGCGCTTGGTCCAGGAAAAAGCAGCCGACACTCGCATGCCACATGCGTCGCCGGATTCTGCGACAGACCTCGAAGCACGGCAAGCGCAGATGTCAATAGCGCGCGACCGGCTAACATAACAGATATTTGGCCCAGCGAGCGTGATCAGACTGTCCGATTCACATATCATAGCGGCCTGATCATTACCTGGAAATCCGCTAACGCTGCTCCGGGCCGCATAGCCAAGGACCAACCACCAGACTTGAACCAAGACGTCACACACACTCCTATGATGCAGCAGTTTTTGCGGATCAAGAACCAGCATCCGCAAGACCTTCTCTTTTACCGCATGGGAGATTTTTACGAACTCTTCTACGATGATGCCAAAAGGGCCTCGCAGCTACTCGATATTACTTTAACGGCCAGAGGTAAATCGGGTGGCGAGGCGATTCCCATGTGCGGCGTGCCCTACCACGCAGCCGAAAGCTACCTAGCCAAACTGGTGAAGGCAGGTGTCTCGGTAGCCATTGCTGAACAGATTGGCGATCCGGCCAACAGTAAAGGTCCGGTTGAACGCCAGGTTGTGCGCGTAATAACGCCTGGTACGCTGTCGGACGAAGCTCTGCTGGACGAGCATGTAGACAACTACTTACTGGCGGTTACCCAGCGGGAAGAGGTGTTCGGTCTCGCCTATCTTGATCTCAGCTCGGGCCGGTTCAAAGTCCTGGAAGTGTCTGGCGAGGAGGCACTGGTCAGCGAGTTGGAGCGTATCAACCCTGCTGAAACACTCCACCACGAGAGCATATTCCTACCACAAATCACGACCCGTCGAGGCGCACGCAGCCAACCGGCATGGGAGTTTGATAGCGAGAGTGCCAGGCGCGCACTCAACAGCCAATTTCAAACCCACGATCTAAAAGGCTTTGGCTGCGACACACTGACACTGGCCATAGCGGCGGCAGGATGCCTGTTGCAATACGTCAAAGACACCCAGCGTTCATCTTTACCTCACCTTGGCAGCATCGCCCACGAGAATCGAGCAGACAGCCTGATCCTGGACGCTACTACCCGACGCAACCTTGAGATTGATCGCAACTTGAGCGGCACACAGACCAACACCTTGTTGTCCGTAATGGACAGCACGGTCACGGCCATGGGCGCTCGTATGCTGCGACGCTGGCTGCATCGGCCACTGACCGATGTTCCCACGCTAGAACAGCGTCAGGATGCCGTTTCTGAGATGCTTGTCGATTACACGTTCGAGACAGTACGCGGGGTACTCAAGCCGGTGGGCGATATGGAGCGCATACTATCGCGCGTCGCCCTGCGCTCGGCGCGCCCGCGCGACCTCACTCGATTGCGCAGTTCCCTGGAAGCGCTACCGCATTTGCGAACGTCTTTGACAGCGCTTGAAACACCACATATCCAGGCCCTTTGCGAGCGCTGTTCCGAATACCCAGACCTTTGCGAGCTTCTGCGGCTAGCCATCGTCGATAATCCGCCTATGGTCATACGCGAGGGTGGTGTGATCGCAGACGGATTCGACGCCGAACTCGACGAACTGCGCAAACTCAGCAATTCGGCCGGCGATTATTTGCTGGAGATCGAACGACGAGAACGCGAAGCGACAGGCCTATCGACACTGAAAGTAGGCTATAACCGCGTGCATGGCTATTACATCGAGATCAGCCGCGCCCAGTCGGACCAGGCGCCCGCACAGTATGTGCGGCGGCAGACATTGAAAAACGCCGAACGCTTTATCACGCCAGAATTAAAGACGTTTGAAGACAAAGCGTTGTCGAGCAAAAGTCGCGCCCTGAGCCGCGAAAAAGCAATGTATGCCGAACTCCTTGAGCAGTTGAACCAGCAGCTAAGCGCGCTTCAGGATTCCGCGTCCGCAGTAAGCGAGGTAGATGTTATATGCAGCCTTGCAGAGCGGGGAGACGCTCTCAACTTATGTCGACCACTGTTTTGCGAAGAACCCGTATTTGAGGTGGTCGATGGGCGACATCTGGTGATTGAACAGGTGCTCGACGAGCCTTTCATTGCCAACAGTATCTTGTTGAACGATCACCGCCGCATGTTGCTTATCACCGGTCCGAATATGGGAGGCAAATCCACTTATATGCGACAGAATGCCATCATTGCACTGCTGGCACATATCGGTAGCTATGTACCCGCCACATCGGCAAAACTTGCGCCTTTGGATCGAATATTCACTCGCATCGGCTCATCTGACGACCTGGCTTCGGGCAGATCAACCTTTATGGTTGAAATGACCGAAACCGCCAATATTCTTCACAATGCTACACCTAGGTCACTGGTATTAATGGATGAAGTAGGACGCGGCACCAGCACCTTCGACGGGCTGAGCTTAGCCTGGGCAGCAGCACAAGAGCTTGCCCGCAACGTGCGCGCCTTTACCTTATTTGCGACCCACTACTTCGAGTTGACCAGCTTGCCCGACCAGTGCCCCAATATGGCGAATATCCATCTCGATGCGACAGAGCATCAGGATCACGTGGTGTTCCTTCACAATATACAAGAGGGGCCGGCAAACCGGAGTTTCGGACTGCAAGTAGCAAAGCTCGCTGGTATACCCGGCAACGTTCTGATCGCTGCCAGAGCAAAGCTACAGGCCCTCGAAAAGGGCTATCCACCTGGCACTAAGACAAGCTCCGCTGACACAGCCTCGAGCCAGGCCGACTTGTTTGATACCGGCAATTCAGAGGCC
>JBCDFM010000317.1:0-4879 GCA_039178015.1 Pseudomonadota bacterium | reverse complement strand
TTGTCAGGCGTTGTGCTGAAGGAAATCGGCGGCGCTCATGCTCTCTGTTGTTCACGTTACATAAACACGACGGACGAGAATTGGCCGGGCAGACGAAGCGAGAGCACGGGAACATACCCTGTCGCTTCATAATACCGTTGCAGAATTGCTAGGCCACAGATGAAAGCAGCCGCTGCGATTACAATGCTGACCTGGACCCTGCGGAACCTTAGATCACGGTGCCATAGGGAGCGTTGCTATAGATCACATGGCTATAGTATGCAGGGGAATAGATGCGATGCTAGACATTGACGAGCCTTACATCGAGACGCGATACATTGCCGAACCAAAACCTATCGAATGAGGCGACTCGACGCCGACCTGGCTTAGGTCAGCGCTATCAACTCTAGGAGGCTTCCCCAACAAAGGTGGGTTTGACCGGTGCAGGCAGGTGTGTTTCAGCCTCACAGCGCGCGCGGATCTCTTCCAGTGTTCCGCCAAAGTTGAACACCGGCGTTTCCTCCGGTCGCGCTGCGGCAAGTTCGGATCGCAGTGCAGCCGTGGCGTCGTTTTCCACCTGGCCATCTTCGCCTATCACCACGCCATAACGCCGCGCGCCGTCGGCGGTTACCAGCCGTTTCTCAACGTCCTGGCGGACTAATTCTGGATCGCGCTGTAACGGGTCACCCCAGCCACCGCCACCCCAGGTATTGAAATACAGAAGATCGCCGGCCTTGACTTTGATCCCTTCCACTTTCGCCGGCAGCCACTCTTCCGAGCCATCGCAGCGGACCAGGCGTTTGGTCGAACGCAGACCGGTCTCGCCACCCAACACACCCCAGGGGTACATCAACCAGCGTTCGTCGTGAATACCGATTTCGCCATCGCAGAGAAAGCGATAGGCGACGCTCAATCCGTTACCGCCGCGATGCAATCCTGCGCCACCCGAATCGGGAATCGTTTCATAACGTTCAATGCGTAACGGAAAGTAGGACTCAATAAATTCATTGGGCACGTTGGTAAAGCCAGGCCACAAGGAGTGGCCATCAGGTCCATCGCCCACAGGACGACCGGGAATGCCGCCAAACCCTATCTGGAAGAGCTGGAACCACTCGCCCTTTTCATCGTAACCCGAGTAAAACAGGTGTGGAGAATCGGAAAAACCGGCCGCGTTGAGCATCTGCTCCGGCGCGCCCATGCCCAGTAGCGCGCCCAACAAATCAAAAATACGGCCCAACGCGTGCGTGCGTCCAGACAATGCCGCGGGAAAATTCGGCTTCAGCAATGTGCCTTTGGGAATTCGAACATCCACCAGATCATAAAAGCCGTCGTTAAAGACGATTTGCGGGTCGACCACATTAATCGTGAAGGAACCGAAAAACATTTTGAACATGTCTTCATTCAGATAAAAGTTCACCGAAGACTGTGCCTGGGGGTCGGTACCGGCGAAGTCAAAGATCGCGACGTCGCCCTCGCGCCACATCTTGCACTTGATTTTGTACGGCCCCATACCCATGCCGTCATCGCAAAGGTAGTCTTCAAATTCCCTGGGCTCTTCTGGGATAAACATGCCAATGATGTGCTTCATGGCGTCGTAGTTGCGCTTGAGCATGATGTCCATGGTGTTCACCAGCACATCATCGCCAAAACGCTCAGCCAGCTCGAAGCAGCGCTTTGCCGCTGTGTTGCAGGCAGCGACCAGGGCGTTGAGGTCAAAGCGGTTCCACTGGGGTGTGCGTACGTTGTGCAGGATCAACTCCAGCATGTCGCTTTGCAGCTCGCCCTTTTTGTAGAGCTTGATCGGCGGAATGCGTATGCCTTCCTGATAGATCGTGGTGGCCTGAATGGGAATCGAGCCGGGCACCATGCCGCCGTTATCTGACATATGTCCGAACATGGCCGACCATGCGATATGTCGACCGTCTTTAAACACCGGCACCAGCACAACCCAATCCGGTAGATGCGATACCGCCGCGTTACACATATACGGGTCGTTCGTAAGAATGACGTCGCCCTCTTCGATCTCAGCGTCGTAGGCTTCCAGAAAGGGGCCGATGAATGAACCAAACTGCCCGACGACCATTTTTCCTTCTCGGTTGGCGATCATCGGAAAGCAGTCACCCTGCTCGCGAATACCGGGAGACATGGCCGTGCGAAACAGCACGGCGTCCATCTCCTCGCGCGCATTGCGCAGGGCGTTTTCAATGATATCGACGGTAACGCCATCTACGTCTATGGACTCGAAGGCGGTGGTATTGCTCTGAACAATGGTTGCCGTCATCTTACTTGCCCCCTTCGAATGGGTTAATCAGTAAATTGCCCACCTCGTCTACCCGAGCCTCAAAACCCGGTAACACCACCGTGGTGGAATCCATTTCGCCGACAATGGCAGGGCCCGGGACCACCAGGCCCGAATGCAGGCGATCTCTGTCATAGATGTCTATGTCGTGCCACTGGCCTTCGTAATAGAACTGGCTGTTGTGGATTCGGCATTCTTCCAAGGTCGTGCCCGGCTGGCCCGATTTTAGTTCGGCGATGGACTTGGCTCGCGCCTTTACCACCGCTCGAATCATCAGAATCTCGTGGCCATCACCCAGCTTGAAGGTAAACAACTGCTCGTGTTCGCTATCGAATTGATCTGTTAACAAGGCAACACCGCGCTCGCGCAGTTCTCGCTCCGTAAAGTCAACGGTGATTTGAAATGCCTGCCCCGCGTAGCGAAGATCCGCCTGGTAGCTCACCTCGTGCTCTTCCGCGGGGATATTATCCGCTAATAGCGATTCACCCGCCCGTTGCTGCAACTCCAGTAAGTCGTCCAACAGCTGTTGGTCGGTGATGTCTTCAGCCATGGTGAGGTAGGTGCGCGCCGCTTCGTCCTGCACCTGGGTGGTGGCATCACCGTATGCACACAGCACGCCGGGGCCCGGCGGCACTATCACCGGCCAGGCGTCGGTCAAGATACCCAGCGCATTGGCATGCAGCGGGCCCGCGCCGCCAAAGCCTACCAGGGCGAAGTCTCTTGGGTCGTGCCCCTGCTCTACCGATACCAAGCGCAGCGCGCCAAACATAGATTCGTTGACGATCTTGCAAATGCCTTCGGCCGCAGCCATCAGATCGATACCCATGGCATCTGCAACTTTTTGCACAGCCGCCACGGAGGCTTCGCGATTGATCTCCATTTTGCCGCCCAACTGCACATCTGAGGGCAAGTAACCCAAGACCACGTTGGCGTCGCATACTGTGGGTAGCTCGCCGCCTTTCATGTAGCAGGCGGGGCCCGGCACCGCGCCAGCGGACTCGGGGCCGACTCGGAGCGCTTTTGTTAGTTCTGGCACAAAGGCAATAGAACCGCCACCTGCACCAACCGTGCGCACGTCCACAGACGGCGCTCGCACGCGCACATCACCAACGATGGTTTCACGCCGCACGCGCGCCCGGGAGTGCTGGATCAATGCAACGTCAGTTGAGGTGCCGCCCATGTCAAAGGTGAGTATGTTGTCGAAGCCCGCCCGGCTACAGAAATATATCGCACCCGAGACGCCGCCGGCTGGGCCCGACATCAATAGGTTAACCGGTGATTCGGCTGATCCGCGGGCAGAGGCCAGACCACCATCAGAGCGTAAAATCGACAGCTGCGTGTTAGCGCCCATGCGCTCATCCAGCGCGTTTTGCAAGTTGTGCACATAGGTGGCAACTTCGGGGCGAACGTAGGAGTTCACCACGGTAGTTTCCGTGCGCTCATACTCCTGCATCTCAGGCACTACCTCGCTGGAAATCGAGATGGGGGTATCGGGAAAGATCTCGGCGGCGATATCGCGGGCTCGCTGCTCGTGGGCTGCGTTCATGTAGGCATTGATCAAACAGATGGTAAGCGCCTGAACTTCGCCTCGAGCATTCAGAGTGGCGAGATCTGCGCGGAGCTTTGCTTCATCGAGTTCCCGCACTACTGCCCCGTCCGCGCCAATACGTTCGTCGGCACCGATAGTCAGTTCCAGAGGGGCTAGCAGTGGTTTTTTCACAAAGCTGACCCAGCCTCCCAACCCACCCGGGCAAAACGAGCGGGCCACCTGCAAGGTGTCCTCGAAGCCGGCTGTGGTCACCAGACCGACCCGCGCGCCTTTGCCCGTCAGCACCGCGTTGGTCGCTACTGTGGTGCCATGCATCACCCGACTAACCTCGTTAGGATCGATCCCCGACTCCTCGCAGATGCGCGCGATTCCGTTGAGCACGCCAATGGATGAGTCCTCAGGTGTGGATGGCACTTTGGCAATATGCGTTTCACCGCTATTTTCGTTGATTAACAGCAAGTCAGTAAAAGTACCGCCTACATCTACACCCAGCCTGTAACTCATTGTTATCTCCAGAATCGATCGTATCTCAGTTCCACCGCCACCAAGGCTGTCCTCACCTGGCGTACCTGCTTGCCTTCTCCCTGGCTGCTATTTGTCCACTATTTGCCTTGACTGACGCCTTCGCCGACGACAGCACCCATCAAGACACGTCTATCAGCTTGCTTGTTTTGCAAGCCAGGGCTTCAACCAGGGTTTGGCTCGTCCCCCAGGTGCTGTACCAGTTAATTCCTCGGCGAGGTCTGAGGCACGAATCAAAGCATCAAGATTGACGCTCGTATCAAAGCCCATTTGCTCGAGCATCATCACCACATCTTCCGTCGCCACGTTACCGCTGGCGCCCGGTGCAAAGGGACAACCTCCCAGGCCAGCGATAGAGGCATCAAAGCGTCTCACACCCGACTCAATAGCGGCAAACACATTCGCCAGGCCTAGGGCGCGCGTATCGTGAAAGTGACAGCCAATGCGCTCCGCGCCATGCATGCTCACAAGTTGCTCCGTGAGACTGCGCACTTCTTGAGGATGCGCTGCGCCAATCGTATCGGCGATCA
>JBCDFM010000316.1:0-4901 GCA_039178015.1 Pseudomonadota bacterium | reverse complement strand
GTCTGGATGATCTACACAAGGACAAACCTTTCCACTACCGTGCTGGCAAGGGCGGCCTTGTCCAGATTTTTTACAGGCAGAAAATGGTGACGACTCTGAAAGGGCGAGACGCAGCTAAATTTCTGTCCAGGGTGGAAGCCGGCGGTGCAGAAAACGCGCAACTATTCATGGCAAAAGCGACAGGCCATTTCAAGCACGGCAATGAACGCGCCTCGAAAACGCGGCGCAGCTGAGCCTGCAAGTGTTTTTTACCTTTCGATCTAGCGAGAAAGCCCAATGCTAAAAAAGATTTTTCCGTTGTTTCTTGGAGGCATTCTGGTCGTTGTTATCACAGGCATCGGCGCATTGATTCGCGAGGGCCAGCTGATCACGCCGCGTGGCCAGGGTAGCGTGAATCTCGTTTCAGGCAGTCTCGAAGCCTATCCGCTCCCGGATTATGCAGCGAAGGAGGTGACGGAGGCGTATAAAAGTTACTTTGTAGAGGTCGAGCCGGGCATAAAGGTCCACGTACTGGATGTGGGTACGGGTTTTCCCGTATTCATGCAGCACGGTAATCCCACCTCCGGTTTTCTTTATCGAAAAGTAGCAGCGCAGTTACCGCTGGATCAAGTTCGACTGATTATGCCGACAATGGTAGGCCTTGGCTTTTCGAGTAAGGTACCCGCTAGTCAACACACCTTGGCAAATCATATTAGATGGATTCATGAACTGCTGCAGCAGCTTGCTCTCAAAGAGCTCGTGTTTGTCGGTCAGGACTGGGGTGGACCCATCGGCATGGGCGCACTGGCGATGTCGCCGGGCTTACTAAAGGGTGCGGTTATTATGAATACCGTCTTAAATGCGCCAACAGAGGAACGGGATCTGTCCAGTATCCATGCGTTAGCTAAAACGCCTGTCATAGGCGAGCTACTCTTGGAAATGCTGGTGCCCATTTTTGATCGCATGCACGCGATACAAAACGACCCGGAGTCTATGAACGAAGACGTGGCCGACTTATACGGTAGGCCGGTGCTCGAAAGTGGTAACGATAAAGCCCCACTGGCGTTGATGCGTATGGTGCCGGACAGCCCAGAGCACCCAAGCACCGCCCAATTCGAGCTCATTGAGCAGTATGTGCAGACATTGAACATTCCCACAGAGCTGGTTTGGGGGATGAATGACCCGATTTTGTCAGACGCCCTGCCGGTGATGATACTCAACTTTCCTAACGCGACTGTGACAAAAACCGAAGCAGGCCATTTTTTACAGGAAGAAGTACCTCGCGAAATCGCAAACGCGATTATGCGCGTGGTGGATACGGTGCAACATGAGCAGCAACTAGTCGTTGACATACCACCATCGCAATTATAACGGCCACTATCGGTTAGAGCGCATACTCGAATGATGGATCAGCCAGCAGATGATTTAGGCTCAGGGCAGCTGATTGCGATCGCTTCGATAGGCTGCCTTTGCGACCGGTAGTCGTGATTTCTTGGCAGCGGCAACACGGCCTGTTTACTGTGTGTCGTCGTCACAGTGCGTGAAAGTTACTCATACTCAGCGCGAGTACACTGTTATCTGGAAATGACCCGATTTTGACCACCGTGCGTAGGGTATTTCGAGTAAACCAAAACCCTTTGAATATGCGAACAACTACATCAAATATGGCAACTGATAAAGTTGCAGAGGCAAATACTGCGAGGCTTGATCTCTCGACCGGACCGGTTGAGCAGGGCACCGCAGCGCAGCGGACGACCGTATACTTTGATGGCTCTTGCCCGCTGTGTAGCGCTGAGATTAGTCACTACGCAACTAGAGACAAGGAACAGCGCCTGTGTTTCATAGATGTCTCCGGGCAAGGCGTAGACCCGGGCACTGACCTCTCCTGCGAAGCAGCCATGCAACGCTTTCATGTGCGTCTGCCTGATGGCACGCTGAGATCTGGCGCGAGCGGTTTCGTTGCGCTTTGGGAAGAACTGCCTGGATGGCGATGGCTTGCTAAGTTCGCGCGCCTTCCTGGTGTTACGTACCTGTTGGAACTGTTTTATCGATGTTTCTTGCCGATGCGGCCAATGCTGTCTCAATTAGCCGCGCGATTGGGCGCTAAGCCGGCGTCGCAACAAACGAAGCCATCTTGATGCAACTTGCTTGCTCCAGGTTAGTAGCGCAGTGAAGGAAGGGAAATCGATTAATGCTTGAAGCTGCTCTGTTAGTTACGGCACTCATGTTCGGTGGGACTGTTCTGTATTCATTTGGATTTGCCGCGTTCGTATTTACGTCTCTCCCCGCGGATACCGCCGGCCCTTTAATTCGTAAGGCCTTTCCGCACTTCTATCTTTTTGTGATAGGGACATCAGCCTTGGCAGCGGGCTTACTGTTTGCGATTGATCCGATATCGGCAGCTATCATGGCAGCCATTGCCATCACAACCATACCCACCCGCCAGATGCTGATGCCGGCAATCAACGCCGCCACCGACAACGGCAAAAAAAACCGCTTTAAAACACTACACAGCGTGTCGGTAGTGATCACCCTGCTACATATCGTAGGAGCGGCGATCGTTATTGTGCGACTGGCTTAAGCGCCCGTAGCGTTTACAGCACGCGAGGATTGCGCACCAGCTCGCTTGTTCTGCGCCTGATAAATCGAGATTGACGACACCTCGCGTTGCATCCTCACTGCTATCCGGATAAACCCTCTATAACGCTTTGCCCGACCCCCTTTTTCAGAGGACCTTTTCTCTATGAAGCGGCAGTAACCCCTGTAACATATTGTAATATATGGGTATTTATAGAAAACTTTAGGCCTTGAGGTGAACAAAAATGATCGATTTCTAATTCAAATCGGACTATTGTTCTAAAAAGCAAACAGCTCACGCTCTCTAAATACCTGTTTCCAAAGGGATTGAACCAAGATGCAGCGGCACCTATATCCTGCAACACAAGCCACGGTCTTTTTTAGACCGGTCAATATACTTAGCTGTTATGTGCTAAGAGCTGCGTCATGATCCCAAAGGAACGGTTCGAATCTTTCGCTCTTTATTATTCGGTTGCACTGATCCTTTCGATTGTACTGATTCAGGTAATCACGAACACCGTATCGATTCGAGGCGAACCTCTTCTTCAGCTTTCTTTTCCTGGCTTTCTCATTCTCTTGGGAAGTATCAGCAATATCGTAGTGGGTTGGTTTTTGTACACTTTCGAGAGACCGAATAGGCCAAGTTGCTATTACTGGGCCTTATTCGGATTAGCGGGTAACCTTCTTGCGATGATCATTTATCTTTTAGTTTGTATCTACAATCAAGGGCCTGAGAGTTGAAAGCACATAACAAGTGCGGGTTGGTTGGGACGTCAAACCGCTGCGCGGCTCGCCGCCCCAACCGCAGGCGTTAAGTGTATGAGATCGGAAGCGAATATATCCCTTACCCTGGTCTCGGCACTATTAAGTTTGTCTGCATTTGTCCCCGCTGTGATTTATGCAGCGCCGATGTCACTGGTCTCGACGATTTCTGGTTACTCCGTCGCGTTAATACTCCGCTCGGAATTTGAGGGGGGTCTCGTAAAAAGTCTTATGTATTCTGCTATTTTTTGCGCTCTTGTCTGCGTGGTACTCTTTGGGCATCTTTATGCTCTTGCAATCGTGTTAAGCCAGCTTCTTTGTTTTTATCTCGGAGCAATCGCGCGTGTCTACCAAGTACGATCAGGCGTTCACACTTAACAAGTGACTATGGTCCTCCGTCAAGTATCTAGGCCATATTCGCGTCCCAATGTGTACCGTTCTTCACCATCGTATTCAGAATAACCAGCTGCTTGCGCATGCAGGCAACAATGGCCAGCTTTTTGGGTTTGCCTGCGGCAACCATTCGCTCGTACATGGGCTTGAGTTTTGGGTGACACTGAATCGCAGATAGCATCGACACAAATAGCACTGTGCGCACCTTATGTCTCCCACCACGAATGAATCGTTTGCCTTGATACTTCCCGCTATCACGGTTCATAGGGGCAACGCCGACTAAAGCAGCGATCTCTTTGTTATTCAGGCGCCCCAACTCGGGCAGCTCACTGAGTAGTGTATAAGCGAGCACCTTGCCGACTCCTTTTGCACTCATGAGAAGATCGCGCTGGTCCTTCCATTCGGGCACGTCATTAGCGAGGGTGTCGATCTTTTTATCGATACCACGAATTTGTGTTTCTATAGTTTTGAGTATGGCTTTGATCGGCGCGTGTACCGACTTGGGCATGCGCTTGAGGCGATTCTTCTGCATGGTACTCATTTCCAGACACTGACTCCGCACGGCCAGTAGATCGCTGATGAGTCTGAGTTTTTCGGGTTTGAGTGCGGTTAGTCTGGGTTGTGTGACTTCGCCAAAGTGAGCGAGATCCATGGCGTCGAGCTTATCAGTCTTGGCGGTACGGCCAATGGACTTGGCGAAATCACGCGCGTTTCTGGGATTACAGACGGCAACAGGCAGTTTGGCCTGGTGGGCGGCTTGGACAAAATGGAATTCGAGGCGTCCAGTGGATTCTATGGTAATGCGATCGGGTTTGAACTTACGTATCGCTTTAACAGCGTCCTTGGCACCCTGGGGTGTATTAGGGTAAGAGAAGTATTCGCCAAGTGGTCGGACATAGATGTCCAGTTGGTCTTGACTGGTATCGATGCCGATGTTGATGGGGGTGAGATTGTGGTGATTCATGGTAAGCTGACTCCGCCTTGCTATTCGGGCTCGAGGCCCACATGACTATTCGAGTTATGCCTAGGTATAGAGTTTGCAGTGCTCCCACTTGTTATCGGTCTCTTTGGAACCGTACCGGCAACGAGCTACTGCAAAAGGCCTTCGGCGGCCACCGAAGGTGGGCCTCACTTTACCCGTTCTCAGGAAGGCAATCTTGATGAACATCCCTGAAACTGAACCATACAAG
>JBCDFM010000315.1:0-4920 GCA_039178015.1 Pseudomonadota bacterium | reverse complement strand
TATAAATCAGATGGCTAGCGAAAATGTGGAGGTAAAGAGAAGCCGTGTTGATAGTACGCTCACGAGACCTTTAGTCGCCCGACGTGGCACAGTCTCCAATCAAGCTCTATCCTACTGATCTATCAGGACGACTCATCCGGAAACGGTTCAGATAAGTTCTTGGAGGTTCTCATGAAAACGCTGGCTTTTCTTTTCACCTTCTGTCTCCTCTCACTGGGAGCACATGCACAAGATGCGTTGTACGCAATTGGCAAAGCCTCTGATTCCAGTACTGCCTCTACCCCGCCGAGTATGGAGGAGATAGCAGCTATCATACGGCAGCGCCACGGTAACGTGGTTGCTGTGCAACTCGCGGGTTACTCTAGCCCAGAGTCCATCAAACTAATCGCGGAATTCATGTACAACCTCTTTGAAGCGCTGGTGGCTCAGGGTTTTACGGAAGAGCAGGCGCTCGAAATCGTCACGTCTATCGGGCTTCCCTTCAGATAGTCAGTGCCGGCGCGGGGAGCACAAAGATGTAGTCCTCAGACTCCTGTCCGTGAAGCTCTGCGGGTTCCCGCCTCGCCAGCTCAAACCCCACCTTTGTCAGCACGCGAATCGACGCCTCATTTCTGATGTCAACCGAAGCATGGATAGCGAGTTTTGGATAACGCGACTGCAACTCCCTTGATAGCCAGCGTACGCCCTCGGTAGCAATACCTTTGCCCCAGTGAGGCGGGCCCAGCTTATACCCGATCCACAGTACACCATCCGAGAAGACTGTTGCTTGTAGCGTGCCGACATAAGCGGATTGACCTCTCTCGAGGATGGCCCAGTTTAGCCACACCTCGCCGCTGTCTTCCGGCGGCCCTCCAATAAAGTGCTTAAAGTCATCCTCCATGGCTTGCAACGACGCAGGCGGCTTTTCGGGGATAAAGCGGTACAGTTCAGGCGGCCGAAACACGTCAAACAACTCTGCGGCGTGTTCAACTCGTAGCGGTTCAAAGCGCAGTCGATTAGCTACTCTCGTCATGGCCGCAGACTAACATATTGTCGCACCTCGTCCGCCTGTCTTGACCGAATTCGCAGGCATGATGGACTACTTTTGGACGACTTATGGACTACCTGTATGCTCGGCTGCTTTCTACCGCAGTGTTACACATGCTTCCTATCGCGACCCGCTAGCGCTCTGAAGGCCAGTCAGGATAAGGCCTTTGGGTGCTTCCATTCCGTTTGGGTGCTTCCATTCCGTTTGGGTGCGTCCATTCCGATTGCCGCTCAGCATCCGGGCGCTAATCATTGGGTCGCTTGCCTGCGCGGCCCGGTTGAGCCCAGCAGGCGGAGCGAAATCAAAATAGAAGCCGCAAAAAGACTTAATTTGCGCCTTTTTTTGTCGGTCTATGCTGTCGAATGCGCCTTGACGTTTGCACATAATCACTACGATGCAGTAGACCTTGCTGAGCGATGCAACAACGCCCTTTCCAAGGCAGGTCTTACGTTGTTCGGGCTCCCTACCATCCACTTCAAGGGAGCGGGTCAAGCCGGCACTTTAAGCTGATACAGCAGAGTGTCAGCTGCTCCGTTTCGGCCTGATCCATAGGCATCGTGTCTTGCAATTAAGTCAAGCAAACACCAGCCAATCAACGCGGGCGACAGCTATCCTAGTTAATCGGGTTTCGCGATACGATGAGCTTTAGCGTTCCTGCCTCCCCCGCAGCGAGCTCAATCGCTATAGGCAGCGGTCCTTTCAGCGTCCCGGCTTCAATATCCGCGGTTAATCCCCCTTTGAGCACATCGGCACAAGCTTCAGCCGCTGCGACCTCAGTTGACGCAATCACGTCGCCGTTCTTCATCTTCAGGCTCACCAAACGATCTGGTTCGCTGGTATAAACGAGATAAGTGCCATCCTCTACAATAGGAAAGTGGATGTATTCCACGACGTCGCCACTTAGCGTGACTTCAATAGGGATATTCCTGGGCGCATGATGCGCAGGTGAAAAGTCCTCACCAAACTGTGTTACCGGTACCACACTCCGTGTCGCGCCGCTGATGCCAAACTGCTCACACATCACAGTCGACGTATCTTGTGCCTGGGATACGGCAGCGCCTGCCCAAGCTAACACTCCGATTGCCAAACCCGGTATAACTCGCATATTCCACTCCTTAGTTAGATTTGCTGGTCTTGAGTCGCCTGTTGCAGCCATAGAGGCAACTGCAGCTCGTCGAGACAGATGATGATTAGACCGACCCGATCATCGAGCACGTCAAATGCTGCCTCAGCCTCTACCAATGGTCAATGGTATATCGCCGTACTACTTACATAGATGACTACACAGACGATCTTGCTCCGCCGGAAGTGGTCATAATCAGCTGCCAGAGAAGAGCCGCTCTCGCGAAAAGCCATCGCCTAGTGTGAGACAGGTCGCTATCAATAAGGTCGCGGGCTCACGGGGGACGTGCGTGTTCACACATCTGACTACTCGTCATCGTAGCGCGTTTCAGCACCACGGAAGTTTTCGATACGCAAAAAGCCGAGCACGTTAGTATGATAGGCGCTCCTGGCCTGCTGCCCGGCGTGATCAGTTGCAATGCGTAAGACGGCGACCATATCGTTACCGTCAATTTGCCAGTCAGCGTACTGCCATGAATAGCGCTGATCGTCAGGGTGGTAGGCAATAGGCCGCTCGATGCGCCAATTGTATAGATCGCTGGACGAGATCAAGACCAGGTGGTTCCTGAATGCTTCCGGTTCGGTCTGTTTATTCACCAGCGACCAATAGCGTTTGCTCTTGGTATCGTAACGGATCGTAAACTTCGAGCCACCCCCTGGAAAGTGGATAACGTCGGTCTCAGGCTTGTGCTCAAGGCTCATTGCGCCCTCTCGGAACTTAACCAACACCGCCGTGTCATCACGAAATTCTCGCCGCAAGATACTCACCAACTCGCCATCAGGGCTGACAACCAGATTTCCTTCCAACCATGTGGACGGCGAATTCGGATGTGCGAGCTCCGTTTGCCGCCAATTCGATCCTTCCAGAAGATTGTCCTCAGCGGGGATAGAAAGTAGAACCAAAATTCTATCGCCCTTGAACTCAAAGCCACGCCACAACCTGTCGTCGTACTCAATTACCGGCACGGCTGCGCCATGGTAGGGGCGGTCATCCGTCAGCAGGCCGTGGTCCGCATCAATTGGATTGCTCCAGGTTTTTCCATGATCCGACGAGTAGCGAATGACCACGGGGCCGTATTCACCGCGCGTACCGATCAGATAGAGCGCTCCGCGATGCAAAAATAGCGCTGACCAGAACTGATTATGCAGCGTCGACTGTTGCTGCCAGGTATCACCTTTGTCGCGAGAAATATACACAACAGTGCTGTTTGCTTTATCACCGTCACCAAAGTAGTCATGGCTAGCAAGGTAGTCTTCATTTTCGAGTACGACGATACTCGGTGAGCCAATAAAATTATTCGAATCAGCAGGGGAATGCACAATCCTGGTGATGGTCGGCTCGAGATTGCCGAATGCCGTAGTAAAGCATAGGCCGATAAACAGCAAAACACTGCGCGCTGGCATGTACCCTAGGCCTTTGCACGTCACTCGCATCGCTCCTGGTAACAACGGATTGTTCCGCGCAGTATACCGTTACCGCAGCAATCAAATCGTTGAATGATGCGAACGCTGACTTGGTTTGCATGCGCAAAGACTAGCCAACCACGGTTGCACCTGCCTGAATATCAGCATCGATACGGCGCCTAATCACGAAATCGATTGGCTTTTATTTAGCCTGGATCGTACAGTTTCCCCTGATCGTTGAACGTGGCGTTTTTCAGAAAGTGCTGTTGGGGCTGTCTGCGCTGCATACAAAATTCACTACTGCAAACCAACCGGCGCGCCCTGCGCAATCTGCACCGCGATTGACGTTACCCTGGTTAATGACTATACGCCTAGTAGAGCAAACACCAATAAAGGAACCCTATCATGTCTTACCGGACTCAATTCGGCGCTATTTTTCTCTTTGTAGTTCTTACCCTGGCGATGCCAGGTTTCGCTGCAATCGAAACAAATGACCCGATCCTCAAACGCTTACAGGCGCTTGAGGAAAACCAGGCACGACTTGAAAGTGAACTGCAGGCGCGGGATCGACGTATCGCAAGCCTTGAAAATCGACTCGCGCTCACAGCGGCAGATTCCAACAAACTGCACTCCTTCTCTGTCATATCCAGCGAAGAAAAGGTTGCATCCAATCAAGCAAGCGTGGCCACCACAAGCGACGCGAAGACAAATGCTGCGCCTGCAGAGGATTACTGGGGCCGCTTCCAACCCGGTGGAGGCGGCTATCGGATTGTCAATACACCGGATGGCACAGTGAATTTCGGGGCCTGGACCTATGTGCGCTACCTGAACCAAAAGCTACTCGATAAAACCTATACCGACAGCTTTGGGCGCGAATTTAAGCTGGATCTGCGCAACGATGTGCAGGTTAACAAGGTCAACTTGACGTTTAACGGTTGGTTCATGAATCCGGATTTCCGCTATCTTCTCTACACCTGGACGTCCAACACCAGCCAGGGCGAACCCGCGCAGGTTGTTGTAGCAGGCAATCTCAAGTATCGGATTGATAAAGCGCTGGATGTGGGGTTCGGTATCGACGCCTTGCCCGGCACGCGCAGCATGGCCGGTACCTTTCCGTATTTCACCAAAGTAGATAGCCGCACCATGGCTGATGAGTTCTTCAGGCCCAGCTATACCACAGGCGTCACAGCAGCTGGATATCTGCGCGACGATCTGAAATACAAAGCCATGCTCGGCAATAACTTATCGCAACTCGGTGTCAACGCCAGCAGACTGGACGGCCAATTCAGCACGTTTTCAGGGCGCATCGACTGGATGCCCACCACCGGAGAATTTGGCCCTAACCAGGGGTTTGGTGATTTCGAGAT
>JBCDFM010000314.1:0-4972 GCA_039178015.1 Pseudomonadota bacterium | reverse complement strand
CCAGGCGCAAACCGCGGCATTGTTTGATGACCTGCTCGCATCGCCAAGCAAAATGCTGCTCTGGTTTACGCTGGTCATTGCGACGGTCGCCCTCGTGGTCGGCAGTGGTGTACGCAGAGGTATCGAGCGCGTGTCCAAACTTATGATGCCCGCGCTGTTTTTTCTGCTATTCGGGCTCGCGATCTATTCGATGCTGATCGGTCAGACGAGCGCCGCCGTGAGCTTTCTATTCAAACCCGATTTTTCCAAGCTTACTGCCGAAGGAATGCTGATGGCGGTCGGGCAGGCGCTGTTTTCTCTGGCGGTAGGTACAGGGGCAATACTGACATATGGCGCTTACTTGTCCACTCGCAGCTCAATCACTCAGTCCGCCTGGACAATAGGCTTCGCCGACACCATGGCAGCCATGCTCGCAGGGTTGTTGATCTTCCCGATTGTATTCGCCTCAGGTCTGGACCCCGCCGAAGGACCGGGGCTTATCTTTGTTACACTACCGATTGCATTTAGCGATATGCCCGGCGGTGTGTTATTCGCCACCCTGTTTTTTCTGCTGATTCTGTTCGCCGCTTTTACCTCCGGTCTCGGCATGATGGAGCCCGCTGTTTCCTGGCTGGAAGACCGCCCTGGTTGGACGCGCCAAAGGGCGGCGGTGTCGATTGCCGCTTTTATCTGGGTGCTGGGGCTGGGGGCGGTTTTTTCGTTTAATCTCTGGCGGGATTTCACGCCTTTGGATTTTATTCCTCAAATGCAGGGTCGCACGGTATTTTCCATCCTCGATTTTGTCACCTCAAATCTCGTGCTGCCCCTAAATGCGCTAATGATTGCGTTGTTGGCAGGTCTGGTGATCGATCAGAATCGCATGCGCGCAGACATCGCGATGAAGACCGCTACAGCCTGGTCTCTCTGGCGGTTCTCAATGCGATTTGTTGCACCATTGGCCATCACCGCCATGTTTATCGCTAATCTTCTTGAGTAGATGAACGTTGCTAACGCGCCTTCACTGCGCGCTTAGTCAACAGCTTTTCAGACAGTTCAGGGCCTTTACCTGGAATCGTCCAAGGACACACCTCAATACAAATACCGCAGCCCACTGTATGCGTAAAGTAAGGCGCGCACTTGTCAAAATCGACGTACCACTTTTCGATGCCACGCACTATTTGCTTTTCATCCGAAATCGCATCAACCGGACAGTCTATCGTGCAGCGTCGGCAGCCCAGACATAAATCGTCTACACCAATATCCTCGGCGCTATCGTGCGCGAGGGGTAAATCGGTTAGCACTGTTGCAATGCGCATACTGGAGCCAAATTCTTTACAGATAAGTGACCCGTGTTTTCCCAGCTGCCCAAGGCCTGCCTGAATCGCCAGCGGAATATGTAAGATATCCGCCGCTTCTGAATAAGCGCGTGCACGCCAACCCAGGCTGCGAATATGCTCCGCCAGGGCGATCACCGTGCGAGTAATTTCCATGTAGGCACGCATGGTCTCCGCACCGGCGCGATCACTGGTAACATAAGCCATTTCTTCACTGTCCATAGGAAAGAGAATCACCACCGCAGTGGGGTAATCAGGCGTGTGATTTTGATACAAAGCCTGCTCGGTCAGCGCTGTGATACCCACCGCTCCCGCGCCTAACGCTTTTGCATGTTGTTTAATCGTATCGGCCATCTCGGCGGGGTCAGGTACAGGCTGTTGCACTTTGGCGATCGCACCGTCCGCGCGGCGCAGCATCCAGCGATTAACCAGGTTTAGCCAGTAAACACGAAAGGGATTGATCAGGGCAAAGAAGCGTTCCAGCTTGCCCCACTCCAGCTGGCGTGCGCCGGAGCCGTGGAACACTTGCAAAGCACGACTGAATCGCGATTGGCCAAGCCCATTGATGTCATTGCCAGAGCGAGGTGGTTCGCTGTATGCAAACGGCAGTTCAGGTGATGGAAAATCCTTGATCACTCGTCTCGCCATGTTCACTAATCCGGTATCGTGTGGTCGATATCCAGGGGCTTACCGGTTTGCTGCGCTCGGCGATACGCCCTGCGAACCAACACACCGCGGGTAAGCCAGTGAAGTGCATAAATGCTCAATCTCAGCAACAGCCTGCAGTCTCGCTTCACGGCTTGCCAGCGGCTGGGATTCTCCAGATAAAAGTCGTCTTCGAATGAGGGCATGGTGTACCTGTAGCTCGCTATGTTTCCTCAACAAGCGTTTGGTTGTCTTCCTCGCACATAAGGCTCGCTGCCACCTCTGTCAGTGTGTCCCAGTCACCATCGACAAGTGCTGCATCCGAGACTAACCAGGTGCCCCCACAGCACAGTACATTATCCAACGCGAGATACGCGCCCAGGTTTTTGCTATTGATGCCACCGGTTGGACAAAAAGCCGCTTGCGGGAAAGGCCCGGCCAGAGCTCGAAGCAACGCTCTACCACCAACGGCTTCGGCGGGGAACAGTTTTAAGACGCTGAAGCCGCGGCTGGCACATGCCATCACATCCGACGCCGTACTCACACCTGGCACCAGCGCTAGCTGCTGCTGCGCAGCCGCATCCAGTAAGGCATCGCTCCAACCGGGACTAAAGGCCAGCTCTGCCCCAGCTTTATAGGCGCTTCGCAGTTCTCCTGGGTTTGTTACGGTACCAGCAGCTACTAAGAGCTCGGGGACAGCTTGCTTAACCGCAACGATGCTGTCCAGCGCAGGCTCGCTGCGCAGCGCAATCTCAATAACGCGAATCCCGCCGCGCGCCAACGCTTTTGCCATCGCAACAGTGGTTTGCACATCAACTGGTGTAATCAGTGGTACAAGGCGAGCAGACTTCAGCCCAGCTAAGGTTGCTTCAGTCAAACCGTGCCCTAGCAAGGCTTCTTTAGCACTGTCCACTGCCGGCCTTAACCCTGCCGCGCATCGCCGCGCATGCGTTCTACGGTGTGAATGACACCGCGTAATTCTGCGAGGCCCTTCAGACGGCCGGCAAAGGAATAACCTGGATTCACGCCCGCTTTCCCGATCTCATCGCCTAGTGTATGCCCATGATCGGGGCGCATTGGGATCATGTCGTCTCGTCCCTGGTCACGACGCGTTTCCTCCTCGGCCAGAAGCGCCTGCACCAGACCCACAATATCGTTGTCACCATCAAGATGTTCGGACTCAAAAAAAGAACCGTCTTCTTCCCGTTTAATATTGCGTAGGTGCACGAAATGAATGTTAGGACCGAACTCCCTGACCATGCCGACCAAATCGTTATCTGCTCTGGCACCGAACGATCCAGCGCAAAGCGTTAAACCATTGCACTGACTGGGCGCAGCCGCGAGTAATTCCCGTGCATCCTGCGCGGTCGATACCACCCTGGGTAGTCCAAACAGCGAAAAAGGTGGATCGTCTGGGTGAATACACATGCGAACATCTGACTGCTCAGCGACGGGAATTACCGCCTTGAGAAAAGCGAACAGACTGTCGCGCAACCCCTGCGTGCCGAGTTCAATAAACTCGGCAATCGCCTCTCGAATGCTGTCGCGGCTGTATCCATCGTGGCCGCCGGGTAATCCCGAAATGATATTGCGCTCCAGCTCCTCCTTTTGCGCTTCACTCATCGCATCAAGCCGGGCTTTGGCTTCCTTCAGCAGATCAGGGTCATAGTCCCTCGCCGCATTTTTCCGGTCAAGTAGGTAGACATCGTAGGCGGCGAAGTCCGTCATTTCAAAGCGCAAAGCCTGAGAAGCATTGGGAAGTTCGTAGCTGAGGTTGGTCCTGGTCCAGTCTACTACCGGCATGAAGTTGTAACACACCACCCCAATGCCGGCTTGTCCAAGATGACGGATAGTTGCCTGATAGTTTTCAATAAAATGTTCAAAGTCGCCCGATCGCGTTTTTATATCGTTATGTACTGGCACGCTCTCCACTACCGCCCACTCTAATCCCGCGTCTTCAATCAACTGTTTGTGATCGAGTATCGACTGCAGTGGCCAGACATCTCCTGTGGGAATCTGGTGCAGGGATGACACCACACCGCTTGCCCCTGCCTGCACCACATTGCGCAGGGTGACCGGATCTTGAGGCCCGAACCATCGCCAGGTCTGCTGCATAATGTCGTTACCTCGTCGAATGCGTGCTTTGACGCGGCAGGATAGCACCGGCATGCTGCACCACTTGCGCAGCCACCTTGTGGCCCGCCTCCAATGCGTCTTCAAGTGTTCCGCCAGCCAGCCGGGAAGTCAAATAGCCCGCGTTAAACGCATCGCCCGCACCCGTGGTATCGATTGCCTCAACCCGTGCTGCCCGCCTCAGAACGTGTTCACCCTCTGTAAATGCATGCGCGGTAAGGTCGGAGTTCTTCACAACAATCTCGGAGACCCCGGCATCGCGATACAGGTCGGCGGCTTGCTCTGCGGATGTCACCCCCCACAAAATTCGCTCATCCTCCAGGGTCGGCAGCACGGTTGTTACATACGGCAGAATACGCTCGTGATAGCCCCTCGCCTGGCTGTGATCCTGCCACAGCTTGCTGCGAAAGTTAGGATCGAATACTACAGCGCTGCCTGCGCGCGCGAGCTCAGCCAGAAGTTCGCTGAGGTGTTCAAAATGCTGACGTGTGACAGCCAGAGTGATGCCCGTAAAGTAAAACAAACTGCAAGCTGGCAACGTTATGGGCAAATCGAACATCTCTCGCGCCGGACTGCTGTCTCGCCAGTAGTGAAAGCTTCGCTCGCCTAGCGCATCATTCTCAATAAGGTACAAGCCGGGTTGACGCTCGGGAACGCGCGAGACGTTGTCGGTGCCAATGCCCTCTGCCTGAAGCTCGGCGATAATCGCGTCAGAGAAGCTGCCATCACCCAGGCGCGTGACAAAGTTAACCGCCAGTCCCGCTCTAGCCAGATATACCGCTGTGTTGAAGGTGTCGCCAGCGAAGCTCTGGTGAAACGTACCCGGTGAACCCGTGGCCGCGAACTCCAACATCACTTCACCCGCGCAATAGATTGGCATG
>JBCDFM010000313.1:0-5006 GCA_039178015.1 Pseudomonadota bacterium | reverse complement strand
GTACCCAAGATGTTCAATACCTTTATCGACTTTCCCAAGCCCATCATTATGGGCGTCAACGGTATGGGTGTGGGCTGGGGTGCCACCGTGTTGTCTCATGCCGATGTCGTCATCATGGCTGAGAGCGCAAAGCTCAGAGCACCCTTTGCGGCACTGGGTGCGGTGCCCGAGGCATGCAGCACAGAGGCGTTTCCCCGTTTGCTGGGCTACCAACAAGCCTTCTGGTTCCTGACCTCCGGCGAGTGGATGAGCGCCCAGCAGTGCAAGCAGGCCGGTCTTGCGCTGGCCGTGGTAGCAGATGAGGAACTCAAAGCTGAAGCCATGCAGCGGGCGCAGACCCTGGCGGCCTTCCCACGTCAAGCCCTGATTCGCTCCAAAGCGCTGATCAAGCGACATCATCGCGAGGCCATGCGCATCGCGAATCGCGAGGAAATGGACTGCTTTAATGAAATGCTCGAACACCCCGCCTGTAAGGAAGGTATTGGGGCATTTCTGGAGAAGCGCCCGGCGGACTTCTCGGCGTTCTAAACCCCGGCGGTCACAAGAGGCAGACGTTCCCCACATGTCACCGCGCCACGTTAGCCCCTCGGAACCTGTCGCGAATCTCGGCCAGTTCGTCTGCAGCAGGCCCATCGATGAGCTGCGCGGATACGGAACAATCCAATGCTTTGGTTGTGCGCCAGTATGGGGGCCGCTGACGTACTGGCTTAAGGCGTTTGCGGCAGCCTTTTCCGCCCTGGTATTGCTGTTCACCGCGTTAACGGCAGTGCATTGCAGCCGGCCGCGCGAGGCTGAGCCGGATTGCCTATGAGCCTATATAAAATCGTTAAATTTGCACAATGACAAATTTAATATTAAGATGATTGCAGCAATAATGAATAAATGACGAACGCATTTTGCAGTTTATGAGCAGCACAAATCACTATCCTGTTTTGATTATCGGCGGTGGCCCTGTTGGCTTGATGTTAAGCGCGTTGTTGTCCCGTGAAAGCGTGAAGTCACTATTGGTAGAGCGCAATACCCACACCACGGATCACCCGCAGGCCCACGTCGTCAACCTCAGGACCATGGAACTGTTCCAGCAGCTCGGTATTGCCGATGGTGTCTATGCGGAGGCACTGGATTTTCATTGGGCCAGCTCGGTGCGCTGGGTCACCAGTCTGCTGGGTGAGGAATTCGCCTGCATTGGCACCGGCCCCACAGACGAGGAGATCGTCAAGCTCGGGCAGGCGAGCCCTGCCATCCCGGCCTCTTGTGCCCAGGACAAGGTAGAGCCGCTGTTGCGTGAAAAAGCAGAGGCGGGGATTGGCGAGGTGCGCTTTGCCACCGAACTGCTGTCTTTTGAGGCGAGTGAGGCGGGGGTGACTGCCGTCCTGCGCGCCAGCGATGGGGAACAGACTGTGACAGCCGACTGGCTGGTGGGCTGTGATGGCGCCGGCAGCAGGGTGCGCGCGCAACAGGGTATTGAGATGAAAGGCCTGGGTGCACTGGCCCATATTGTCGGCATTTATTTTCATGCAGACCTGCGCGAGCGCCTGGCGAAGCAAGCGGCGATCTTGTACTTCACCATCGACGAGCATGATCCCGGCATCATGATCGCGATGGACGGTGGCACGCGCTGGGTGTTCCACGCCAGTTGGGATGAACAGCGTCAGGCCCTAGAAGATTTCGACGAGGCGCGCTGCACCGAAATTCTGCAGCGGGCAATCGGCGATGAGGTGGATGTGGACATCCGCTCGGTCAAGCCCTGGACCATGTCCGCACAGGTTGCCGAAAGATACCGCAATGGCCGGGTATTGCTGGCTGGGGACGCCGCACATCGCTTCCCCCCAACCGGCGGCTTTGGCCTGAACTCGGGTGTTCAAGATGCGCACAACCTGGCCTGGAAACTGGCCGCCGTGATTCAAGGCCACGCCGGCGAAGCGCTGCTGGACAGCTACGAGAGCGAGCGCAAGCCTGTGGCCGAGATCAATTGCGATTTCAGTGCGCGCAATGCTCAGGGCATTGGCGAAGTGAACGGCCCGGGCGCAGTCGCGAAAGCGCAGCAGCTGGCTAGCGGCGAATACAGCTTCGCCGATATCGCCGAGCAGATACAGGCGGTGGCGAACCGCGAACGCGCGCACTTTGGCGCCATCGGACTGGACTTAGGTTTCTGTTACGAAGAGGGTGCTTTGCTGCCCGATGGCACTGAGCCTCCTCACCGAGACAACATAGAACTGCAGTATGTACCCAACGCACGGCCCGGCAGTCGAGCGCCCCATTGTATGGTCACGGTGAACGGGCAGTTGCTGTCGACACTTGCCCTGTTCGAAGGAAACCTGACCCTGCTGGTGGATGGGCAGACGGACACCTGGCGCGCGGCCGTAGACGCGGGTGACTATCCCATACGGGTTTTCTGCTGCGCCGAAGATATCCAGGACGCCGAAGGCCAGTTGGCCGCCTTGTATGGCATCCACGGCGGCGCCGTGCTGGTGCGCCCGGATGGACATGTTGCCTGGCGCAGCCCCGGCCCGGTCGCTGACCCTGCCATCGTACTGAGCGACATAGGCTCGAAAATACTCTGTCAACCCGTAGAGGAGGTGTGACTATGACTAACGCCATTCCCGAAGCCGCATTTCGGCCCATCAAACTGGCGCACGTCGTGATGCGAACCAGCCCTGGACACTACGAAGGCATGATTGAGTTTTATCGCCAGCTGCTGGGAGCAAAGATTGTGCACCAGGCACCTATTATCTCATTTCTGACCTATGACGAAGAGCATCACCGGGTTGCCATTAGCAAGTTTCCACTCACGTTCCCCAAGCTGAAGTTTCTGCGCGGTGTCGATCACGTGGCGTTTACTTTTAGCAAGCTCGAAGGCCTGCTGGAAGCCTACAAGCGCATGCAAGCCTACGGCGTGAAACCGGTCTGGTGTGTTCATCATGGCGGCACGATTTCGATCTATTACGAAGACGTAGACGGCAATCTGGTGGAAACCCAGGTCGACGTGTTCGATACCATCGAGAAGGCCAATGCCTATATCGCCTCCGAGAGCTTTGTTGAAAACCCCATCGGCGTGGATTTCGATCCCGACGAGTGGATAGCGAGGCTGGCCGCGGGTGAACCTGAGGAAGAGGTCTCCAGGCGCATCGATTCCGGCCCGAGAAAGCCCAGTACGGTACCAAGAGAGATACAGGGCACCCTGCTGTGGCTGTTGAGCAAAATCGCGCCGCCACCGGCGCCTGCAAAGTAACCGGCTGGAGTACGGCCTATGAAGTTGATCACGTTTACGCACAACGAGAGCACCCGTATTGGTGCGCTGCGCGGCGGTAGTGTAGTGGACCTAAACGCCTGCGATGCGGAGCTCCCGACCGACATGGTGGCTCTGCTTTGCGGCGGGGATGCGATGATGCAGCGCGCCAGGGCGGCGGCGGACAGTGGCGAGGTCGCCCTCGTGTTGGACGATATCCAACTGCACAGCCCGATCACGGCGCCGCGCAAAATCGTGGCAACCGGTCTCAACTATATGGACCACTTTAACGAGGTGCCGGAAGAGATTAAGAAAGCCGCCGGTTTTAAAATTCCCGAGCAGCCCATCCTGTTTAACAAGCAGGCCTCGTCCATCACTGGCCCATATGATCCCATCGATTTACCCCCGGAGTCGGTGGAGCTGGATTACGAGGCGGAGTTAGCGGTGGTCATCGGTAAAACCTGTCGCCGCGTGAGCAAGGAGGATGTACCGAAAGTGATAGCCGGTTACATGGTGGCCAATGACGTGTCCATTCGCGATTGGCAGCGGGCGGCGCCAACCATGATGATGGGGAAGTGTTGGGATACCCACTGCCCCATGGGGCCCGCACTGGTCACTGCCGATGAGGTGCCTGAACCGGAAGGTCTTGCTGTCAGGTTGACCGTCGACGGTGAACAACGCCAGCGCTTTAGTACTGGCGACATGCTATTTGATGTAGCGACACAGATTGCCTATATGTCGACTGCCATGACCCTGGAGCCAGGAGACATACTGCTAACCGGCACCTCTGCTGGCGTCGGCTTTTTTTGGCCCGGGGGCGGTCTGCTGACAGAAGGGCAGGTTGTCAGAGTGGATATCGAAGGCCTGGGCCACCTGGAAAATACCGTGGTGAAAGATCCGGGCATTAGCTTTATCCGTTAACGCGGCGAGCCATCATGATGCGCATACTGCTGGGCTTGCTGCTGCTCCCCCTGTTGATCATCCTGTTGCCGTTTTTGATACTGCTGCTGACTTACCGCAGCAAGACCTATCAGCGCATTAGCGGGCGTCAGCGCGACACGGTGCCCCATGAGGCGCCGTTGGAATTGTATTACACGCCGGTATCGCTTTGTTCGAGCAAGGTCGCCCTATGCCTGCAAGAGTCAGGGCTGGTGTATCGTCCTATCGAGTTGGATATCGGGCATTTCGGCCGCTTCGACCAGTTAACGGATGCCTTTCGCAAGATCAATCCCAACGCCTGTGTGCCGGTGCTGGTCCACGATGGCCATCCGGTGCTCGAATCCCATGACATTATTGAGTATGTCTGTCGGGAACTCGGCGCCGGTCATCTGCTGCCGGAGGCGGATGACACAACTGCATTGGCAGCCATGGAGTACTGGAGCGAGCGCGGCAGTTTCGTGGACATGAACGATGGCCCAGAGAAGCACCTCGGCGCCGCCGTTGCCCTGCTCTCGGCGCCGCTGTTTGGCATTGACCAGGCGTATATGCGCCTGGGAACGCTGCTGCAAGCGCTGCCGCGGCACCCGCAACCGAAAATCGTCCTGTTAAAAATCATCAATTGGTTTCTCGGTCCCAGGCTTCCCCCACCGAGCATGATGGAGCCCGCGGTTGCTGGCTTGCAGCGCGGTTTGCAAGAGATGGCGGCCCAGCTGAGTGATGGTCGAACCTGGTTGGCAGGAGAGCGTTATACCCTGGCCGATATCACCTGGACGGCGAATTTCGCCCGTTTAGAACTGGTTGGTGCCCTGGACTACTTCCTCGAACCCCATGCTGCGCT
>JBCDFM010000312.1:0-5019 GCA_039178015.1 Pseudomonadota bacterium | reverse complement strand
CGATTTCTGTCGACTGGCGGATACCATTGAGACGATGCGGGACATGACCCTGCTTGCCGAGGTCTGTATTTCCGCAGCGGTTCGATATAGCGAACAGCAACTTTCGCTGCGCTACGGCGCACCACTTGGCAAAGACAGTGGAGATCGCCAACAGCTGATAGTGCTCGCCATGGGCAAGCTTGGCGCTTCCGAACTGAATGTGTCATCGGATATCGATTTAGTATTTGTTTATCCCGAAGCCGGTATGACTGACGGCGATGCTAATAGTATTAGCAACGAGGAGTTTTTTACACGAGTCGGGCAAGCTGTCATTCAGTTGCTAAATCAGGTAACCGCGGAGGGCTTCGTATTTCGAGTGGATATGCGGCTGCGCCCCTATGGTGAGAGCGGCGCTTTGGTTCATAATTTTCCCTCTCTACACCAGTACTACCGTGAACAGGGTCGTGAATGGGAGCGATATGCTCTGATAAAAGCGCGACCGATTACGGGACATCCGGAGAGAATTGCAGAGCTGATGCGCTCTCTGCGGCCCTTCATATTTAGAAAATATGTGGATTTTACGGTGATCGAAAGCCTGCGAGACATGAAGGCCATGATTCGAGACGATGTGCAGCGGCGAGGTTTGCAGGACGACATTAAGCGGGGGCATGGTGGCATTCGTGATATCGAGTTCATCGCCCAGTCTTTTCAGCTGATCCGTGGAGGCCGTATCCGAAGTTTGCAACAGCGAAAGTTGCTGCCTGTGTTGCGTGAGTGTCAACGCCAGGGATGTCTCTCGGAAGAGGCAGTCGTTGAGTTGCGCAGCGCGTACCTGTTTCTGCGCGACACAGAACATGCTATCCAGGGTTACAGGGATCAGCAGACGCATGCACTCCCGTCTGAATCACTGAACAGGCTGGCAGTTGCCTGGACGATGGGCTTTGCCGGCTGGGATGAATTCCTGGCCATGCTTAATGAGCATCGCGGGCATGTTGACGAACACTTTGAAAGTCTGGTTGCCGAGCCTGTATCTGTACAAAGCTCGCCGTCAGTGCAGGCTCCCGCTCTATGGGGGGAGGCCTTGAACCCGGACATTTTGTCTGGGCTGGGTTTTCATGATGCACTCGGAAGCTATCAGGCGCTGGAAGAGCTTCATCAGAGCAGCAAAGTATCGAATCTGTCACCTCGGGGACGAGAGCGCCTGGATCAGTTTATGCCCCAGCTACTGTCTGCCTGCGCGCAGGCTCATCATCCGGATTTGACCTTGCAGCGTGTGTTACCCCTGGTGGTTTCGGTGCTTCGTCGCAGCGTGTACTTGGTTCTGCTGTTGGAAAACCCATCCGCAATATCGGAGTTGACCAGCTTGTGTGGTGCCAGCCCCTGGATTGCCGAACAGATCGCGCAGCACCCTATTTTGCTAGATGAGCTGCTAGACCAAGGTCGTCTTTACAGTACACCCGATATAGCTGCCTTGCGATCGGAATTGGCGCAAGAAATTATGAGGATGACCTCTGAAGACCTGGAATCTCAGATGGATGCCCTGCGCTTGTTTAAATCGAGGCAGTTGCTGCGTGTTGCCGCAAGTGAGCTGACCCAACGACAGCCCCTAATGCGAGTGAGTGATCAGCTTAGCTGGATAGCACAGGTTTGTCTGGAGCACGCTGTGAAGGTAGCGTGGCAGGACATGGTTGAGGCCTACGGTGAACCGGACAGGGAGAGCGAAGATATCGGTTTCGTGGTTTTGGGCTACGGCAAACTTGGAGGATATGAGCTGTCCTATGGATCAGATTTGGATCTCGTGTTTGTCTCAGAGGGGTCGGATGGCGGGGTAACAAACGGCACACGCAGTATCGATAACACCGTGTTTTATACGCGACTTGGACAACGCGTCATCCATATCTTAGAAGCGCGTACCACCCTGGGGCAGCTATATGAGGTCGATATGCGCCTGCGCCCATCCGGTCACTCGGGTATGTTGGTGACCAGCGTATCCGCCTTTCGAAATTATCAAGAGGAGTCTGCGTGGACCTGGGAGCACCAGGCACTGGTGCGAGCGCGCTATGTTGCAGGCGATGCATCACTCGCCGAACGCTTGCAATCAGTGCGTGTTGAAGCGCTTTGTCGAGCTCGAGACCCGCGAGCCCTTGCTCAGGAGGTCCAGGCCATGAGGCAAAAGATGAGTGAGCATTCACTATCTCAGCATGTCCGAAGCAAAAGGGAGTTTGACATCAAACGCAGCCCTGGCGGCATTATTGATGTTGAATTTTTGGTGCAGTATGCGGTGCTCGCCTGGAGTCACAGCGTACCTGAACTCACACGCTGGACGGACAATGTGCAGATTCTGGAGGTGTTGGGGGAGACAGGATTGTTTGCTCAGAGCCGCAGCGAAGCGCTGACTCAAGCTTATCTTGCTCTACGCGCCAGAGTTCATCAACTCACCCTGCAGCAGCGCCCCACAGTTATTTCTGCCACTCAGTTACAAGAGCATCGTAAGGCCGTTATTGACATCTGGCAGGAGGTAATTTGCCAGTCATGAGTGCGTGTGTGGTCCTGGGCAATCAAGGCTGAACACAATTGTCCGGCTCAGAACACAGCGTACTGATAGTAGGTCCTTCCTGGGTTGGGGATACAGTGATGTCTCAGGTGCTCTATATCTATATGGAACAAACGCGGCCAGGTGTAAACATCGATGTGCTGGCGCCGGCCTGGAGTCGCCCGCTGCTGCAGCGCATGCCGCAGGTAAGGCGTGCCATCACCATGCCCCTGGGCCATGGCCAGTTGGGTCTTCGCCGGCGCTGGCAACTGGGAAGGCAGCTCGGTGCCCGGCAGTATGATCAAGCCATCTTGCTACCTAACTCTTTTAAATCAGCCTTGATACCTTTTTTTGCCGGTGTTGAGCAGCGTACGGGTTGGCGCGGTGAATATCGCTTCGGACTGCTAAACGATATGCGCACGCTGGATAAGCAAGCTCTGCCGCTTATGGCGCAACGCTTTGTAGCGCTTGGTCAGTCACCCGGGGAGCCTTTGCCGCAGACCCTTCCAGCACCATCGATCAATGCCGATGAAGAGCGCGCAAAGTCACTGCTGGATCGCTTTCAATTGGACACCGACAGACCGCTGCTTGCCTTGTGTCCCGGCTCTGAATTTGGCAGCGCAAAGCGCTGGCCAGTGACGTATTACGCACAGTTGGGCGCGCGATATTTGGCGCGAGGCTGGCAGCTTGTGCTACTTGGCTCTGGCAATGATCGGCCGGTCACGGCAGGTGTCCGCGATCGGCTAAGCAGCTACACGGCCTGTGTCGATTTAGCGGGCCGTACCCAGCTATCTGAAGCTGTCGACCTCATATCTCGCGCGCACGCCGTAGTTAGCAATGACTCTGGCTTGATGCATATTGCGGCAGCGCTAGGTCGTCCTCTGGCGGTTGTTTATGGCCCAACCTCCGCTGGCTTTACGCCACCGCTGAGTGAATCAGCCGTCACTATCGCGAGCGATATCGATTGCTCCCCCTGTTTCGCGAGGGAATGTCCGTTAGGCCACCATTCCTGCATGCAGGCTATCTCAGAAGAGCAAGTTGCTAGAGAGCTGGATTTTCTGTTGGCCAAGAGAGCTCGGCTTTGAGGGTATTGTTGATAAAAATGTCTTCGATGGGGGATATTTTGCACACCCTACCCGCGGTCACGGATGCCAGTAGAAGCATGCCGGATATAAAATTCGATTGGGTGGTGGAAGAGAGCTTTAGCGAAATACCTTCATGGCACCGCGCTGTTGATCAGGTTATACCGGTGGCAATGCGCCGATGGCGCAGACAGCCACTGCGGCATCTGTTCGGACGCGAATGGCGAGCGTTCCGCACGCGCCTACGCGCAACACGGTATGAGGCAGTGATCGATGCCCAGGGTTTGATTAAGAGCGCTGTAACTAGCCGACTGGTGAGCGCCACGCGCTTTGGATTGGACCGGCAATCGGCAAGAGAAGGGGTCGCCGCATGGGCATACGATCATGCCATCGCAGTGCCGAAAAATATGCATGCGGTTGAGCGTCTGCGTGAGTTATTTGCCCTTTCCCTTGGTTATCCTGTGCCCCACAGCTACGGTACCTACGCTATAGATCAACTGATCCGAAAACAGGCAGCGCCGAGTTTACCAGGACTGGTGTTTTGTCACGGTAGCTCTCGCAAGGAGAAACTATGGCCAGTGCGAAGCTGGATTGCGCTTGCGAAGTTGGCGGCTGGATCTGGCTTGCACGTCTACCTGCCCTGGGGTGACGATAATGAACAAGCGAGAGCTGAACGTATTGCCGCGGGTTCGAGTAATGTCACGGTTTTAACGCGGCAAAGCCTTGACGAACTCGCCGTCTTGCTCGGCAACTCCATGGGCGTGGTAGCCGTGGATACCGGGCTGGGACATCTCTCGGCGGCGCTGAGTGTTCCTACCGTGTCGCTTTACGGCCCAACCAACCCCAGCATGGTGGGAGCATACGGACAATATCAGGTACATATAGAATCCCCTCGATCTGGGGCAGTAGGCTTTGATGCAAAAGCGTTAATGCATTCGATCCCAGCAGAATCTGTGTGGCGAGAACTGCAGTCTGTTATGCACAGTGCACGAACGACGTGACACTTGCCTTTCTTATTTACAAGGTCTTTCCCTATGGCGGATTACAGCGAGATTTTCTGCAAGTACTAACCGAGCTTTGCCAGCGGGGACACACGTGTCGCGTTTACTGTGTTTCATGGCAGAGCGATTGGCCGAAAAATGTCGATGTTGTGCTGGCCCCATCCGTCAAGGGCACCCGTGTACGGCGTAACGAGCATTTTAGCGCTTGGGTCCATGCTGAACTGAGAAAAGAGCCCGTATCCGGTGTGATCGGATTTAACAAGATGCCGGGGCTGGACGTCTATTTCGCTGGTGATACCTGTTTTCTGGCCGAGGTTGAGGAAAATCGGACAGCGCTTTACCGCCTTGGTTCGCGATTCAGACACTTTGCGGCTTGGGAAAGCACCGTTTTTGCGCGCGGCAGTTCCACCGAAGTGTTGCTGCT
>JBCDFM010000311.1:0-5047 GCA_039178015.1 Pseudomonadota bacterium | reverse complement strand
GCCGTCAGCCAGGAAACGCGCTTCAAGGCTAAACCGGTGATCGACATAGTCATTTATCGAGGTGGCGACATGGTAAACGCATGGGCTTTCACAGCGCTGACTCAAGGCCTTGGTCTCGGGCTCGGGGCGGTGGCGTCGGTTGGAGCAGGAGTCGCCATCATGTGGGCCTCTATTGGCATCTACCTGGGCAGGCAATTCAACCAGCTGAGACCCGCACAAACCCCCTCAAATCCTGTCGCTGAGGCAAACAATTAAGCCTGCAGACAAAGCCTGGCTGCGCCGATCCGCAAGCGTCGAGTTTGGCCTTTGTATACTCCTGCGACAACGCGGTTTTGACCGGCGCAAATCAAGAGCTGCGGCTTGATATTATTCGTCCATGCCAAACTGCTATAGCCGGTCAAGCCCGCGCCACCGTCTGGCTCATCATTTATAATATCGCGACTACGGTGCAGAACTTTTTTGCAAGGAAGGCCGTCAAATATTCGCGGCTAATAGAGGTGGGGACCGAGCTATGCAAGGCATCAAGCGAATCATTTTACTAACAAGCATCATAGGTTTGATCGTCGGCTGTGCGACCAGTCCAACGGGTCGTAAGCAACTGATGCTGATTTCTCCTGATGCCGCTATCGTACAATCACGCCAGGCCTACCTGAGTACCGTTAGCGACCTGGACAAGAACAATAAACTACTCGATGACCCCAAACTCGCCGACCGCGTCGCCACTATCACGGGCAGGTTAGTCACCGAGGCGGTTGCGCTGTATCCCGAGTCCGCTGATTGGGAGTGGAGCGTCGCCATCATCGATGACCCGGAGACCGTCAACGCCTGGTGTATGGCAGGGGGCCGAATGGCGGTTTACACCGGCCTGTTTGAACAGTTGAAGCTCACAGATGCAGAATTTGCGCAGATCATGGGGCATGAAATTTCTCATGCTTTGGCCAATCACACCGCTGAGCGTATGTCTCGAGCAATGGCTACGTCCATCGGCATAGTGGCCCTTGGAGTAGCATCGGATCGACCGGCCGCCACCATGGCTGGAGGAGCGATGGCCGCGAAGGTTGCTTTGGAGCTTCCGAATAGCCGTACTGCGGAGTCCGAAGCGGATGAAATCGGTATGGAACTGGCCGTAAGAGCCGGTTATGACCCGGATGCGGCGATTAGCTTATGGCAGAAAATGGGCTCGCTTAGTGAATCTCGACCGCCCGAGTTTCTGAGTACTCATCCCGCACCCGAGAATCGAGAGACTGCATTGGCTGCTCTGATACCAGAAATGCGAAAACTCAATCCAACCGGGAAACTGGCCAGAGTAACGGCAATCGAGATTATTCGAGACGCCCCGGGCTAGCATCGAAACCGGTATCGATGCGCGAGGCTGGCGGTGCGATCACCTGCGCTTGGCTCAAGCTCATATTCGCGTTATCGCCATCCCCTGATATACATTGTCACTGGCTTTTCTGCCGTTATGAGCATGAGCGCTAACGGATTACGCCAATAGACTAAAAGAAAAACAAGAAGCCGTTCAGCAAACCGATAGAGTAAATAGGAACTACGTAGATGAGAGCAAAAACAAAGATGTCAAAGCTGGTCGCAGCAACCGCGCTCTGCATGTTATGGACAGTATCGACGTCAGCAGATGAGGTTCTGCCATCCTGGACTGAGGGTGCAACCAAACAGTCAATCATCAATTTTGTTAATCGCATTACTGACCCGGGCTCGGCCGATTTTGTACCCGAGGCGCAACGCATCGCCACGTTTGACAACGATGGCACCCTGTGGGCTGAACAGCCCATGTACTTTCAGCTGTACTTCGCAAAGGATCGGGTTAAGGCTCTGGCGCCAGAACATCCCGAGTGGCAGACCGAAGAGCCTTACGCCTCGCTGCTGAAGGGAGACTTCAGCGGTATTCTCGCTGGTGGTGAACACGCGATTCTCGAGCTGATCATGATCACGCACGCCAATATGACCATCACAGATTTTGAAGCAGAAGTGAATCAGTGGTTAGCGAAAGCAGTACATCCTGACACCGGTCGCCCCTACACCGACATGGTTTATCAGCCTATGTTGGAGCTTCTGGATTATCTGCGAGCCAATGGATTCACTCCGTACATCGTCTCCGGCGGAGGTATTGAATTCATGCGAGCGTGGACCGAACGCGTTTACGGTATTCCGCCAGAGCACGTGATTGGCAGTAGCATCAAAACGCAATTTGAGATGCGAGACGATGGCCCCGTGCTCGTTAGCCTGCCTGAGATCAACTTTATTGATGATAAAGAAGGTAAACCTATCGGCATCAACACACATATAGGGCGCAGACCTATCGCGGCCTTTGGTAACTCCGATGGCGATCTACAAATGCTGCAGTGGACCGTTGCCGGCGACGGCGCGCGTCTGGCCGTCTTGGTGCACCACACCGATACCAAGCGCGAGTGGGCCTACGATAGGGATTCCGCCATCGGCCATCTCAATGAGGCCCTGGATGAAGCTGAATCCAAAGGCTGGACGGTTATCGATATGAAGAATGACTGGAAAACGATCTTCCCACCCACAAACTAAAACACCGTCAGCAAGCACCATTCAATGATGGGCTTGCAAGCTACATGCAATGTGTCTGACGGATTATGTCAGCATGGGCTGCGATCACTTTTCTTCTCATCCCTATGGATAGAGCTTGCGTTAAACGCGCGATCAGCATTGCCGACTGCCAGCGCTACTTTACGCTCACTCTTCGTCTACTGCCGTAAAGAAAAACTCAGACCTGTCAGTCTGACGTTGGCGGGACGGACGCTATCGCCCCCGTTTCGACACTCAGATAATGGCAGGGCGCGTCAAGAAAATCCCCCCATTGAGCCCGTATGGACTCCACAGGCGATTTGGCCAAAACGTAAGGACATTTCACCACAGCGCTATTCCGTTTTGCCTTTCCCTCCCAGTGCCCCAAATACACGTCGGTTTTTTGCAATCGAAGAATATACACACCAACACCTTGTTCCGCGCCCTCAGACTTGTATGCCATTGCTAAAGTGTCTCCAGCAAGGTATCCGGAATGGGACCAGGCATTGCCACCATCAACCAGCTCTGCGGACGACCCTCCCTTGACAACACCATTCGCGTAGAAGCTCAGGTAGAGCGACTCTTCCGCCAAATATTCATCGTCTAAATCGTTATGTACAGTCTTGAAAACACCATTCCATTTTTCATTTGCAGACAGTGGCTCCTCAGATTTGTGCGCCGGAGTCGATAACCGAGACATATTCTCTGTGTCGCCTATCTGCTCGCCCAATAAGACAGGCGCACGCAGAGTGAACGCACTGAGGACAACCAAAAGCAAGACCCTGACAGGCAAGTCGCGCGCAAATCTCAAATCGCCATTGTCTTTCATGTTCTGCTACCCCACTTCATTCAATCTGATCGAGATTATTGGTACGAAATTTCGCTTCAGACCGGGATGCTTTTGCTGAGTCTGGAAGAGACGCCGCACGACCCTAAACGGCGATACACTATCTCCCAGGCATAGCGATGTCACTCCCTGCGTCGTAGCTGGGGCGACATTCGACTGTCATTTTGCGATTAACCGATAAACCCTTAAAGCCCAAAAAATATGCACCGAGATGCATTTTCGTCCGTGTTTAAATCTGATGTTGGTGTTTGGTATTTGGCTCCGCCGTCGAACTAGGCAAACAGGCTATCGCCAGCCCATGTGGCGTGAAACCCAAACGGTACACGTTGAGGCAGCGCTACTCGAGCTATAGGGCCCTGAGCGATATCCGTTGCGTCGAAGACTAGGCAAGCCGAACACCAGTCTTTGCTGTCGGTCACAATAGTGATGACATAGCCATCATCTTCAGTGGTCTCTCGGCTGGCGTCTGACTTTGGCGCGAAAACCGCTTCACTTCCAAATACGCCAGGACCATAGTCCCACTGTGTACGCTGACCACTATCGTTGTCGTACTTGACCAGTGCAGTAAAGCGCAGAGTATGACCGCCCTCCTCTAGTAAGGGTATACGCTGGTGATAAGCGTACTGGCTCCTCACGCCGTGAAACAGCGGGTTGGATTGATTGAATTCGGTATTGAGATCGTCGATATCGCCTTCACGCACCTCCCCCGTACTCAAATTAAATTGCCATCGATAGGCATTAGCCTCCAGACGCATGTAAGCCAGCATTGACGCAAGTTCGCCCTCACCCGCTTTCACATCGGGCATCGGATTTGTTGAGCGACAGCCGTCCATCACAATCCAATCGCCCTCCTCCCAGCAGTTCGTCACATGAAGAATGTAGCAGGGCTCACACTCAAACCAGCGTACATCCTTGCTTTGCCCGCGGCGCGGTATCACACCAAAGCGCGTGGGAATATCTCGATGAAAAGTCAGGACACGACGCTGATAGCGACGCAGTACATCCATATCGTGGAAGAATGGCAGGTCATGCAGAATCGCGTAATGAGTCGTGAAACCTATATCATGTGGTAAGCGGGGGCCCGGAAGATCGATGGCAACTTCATGCAGTAAATCACCGCTGACACTTCCCACGCCATAGGTCATGTAGGGTGGTTCATCACCATAATCGAAAAACAGCAATTCGCCTGTACTAGCATCGACTTTTGAATGAGCGGAGAGTCGTCTCTGCTGTCTGCCGCGCAACTCAAATGGTCCCTTCGTCTGCAGCGTCAAACTATTTAAACAGTAGGGGTCGCCTGCGTTGTACCACATCGTCACCAATTCGCCGTTGTACCAAAAAAGATCAGTGTTGGATGTGTCCTTGATGCCGAAGCGTGAAACGGAATAGTCAAAAGGGCCGATCACACCCGGCGAAACCGATTTACCCATGGCGTGCTCTGCTTGCAGTGCTTGCGTTGCCACCAGGCTGTTTCGGTAGCTCACACTGTCGCCAAGAAAGTAGACGCCGTGCACCATGCCGTCGCCGTCAAAAGGATGGTAGCGATTTTTAGGTTGATATACCGGGTTTGGACCATTGCGAAAGTACGCTCCGACAAGGTCGCCGGGAAGCTCACCATCAACCGCAAGGCCCTCCGCCACGATCTCATTG
>JBCDFM010000310.1:0-5119 GCA_039178015.1 Pseudomonadota bacterium | reverse complement strand
ACAACTCGATCTGAGCGCTGCTGTTATCGCCACAGGCGGCAGCGTGGTTTACAGCGAGCCCGCTATGAAGAAACTTAAATTGGCAGGTCCAACCGTTTTTCTGGAGGTGGTGATCGAAAGCTTGATCAAGCGAGTATCCGCCGCTCCTGCGCGGGGTATAGCGGGCCCAACCGAACAGAGCTTCGAAGCCATCTACGCAGAACGCGTACCCCTTTATCGTCGCTATGCCGATCTCACAGTTGACGCAAACAGCAAAGCGCCGGAGCGGATCGCGCTGGATATCCTATCCGAGCTTGCATAGCTAGCTCGGCCCTCGTTACTGCAGCGCCGTTTTTTAATCTCCTTTTCTCACACTCCGTTGTGGCTCATGGTTCTATTACTGCGGTCTTTTAACAATCTACTCCCTAACCCTCTTTGGACTGGCTCTTCCTTCACCGCGCCACCCCCCCAAGCTAACTCTCTTCCAGCGCTTGACCATAGCCGCTACATGACAACTCTATGCGGGGCCCCGAGCGGACATGTCCGGGCACGACCAATTTATGCTGAAATCACCGAGAAACGCCATAAACCTGGTATTCGTGCATTTTCAGAGGCTGGCACAACACTTGCTGTTATAGCAACGCAGGCAGCCTGCTGCGGCAAAGCTTAAACCCCAGGGAGTACCAGCACAGGGATGTGACCCATCGCAAGGGATTGCAGGGTTAGCTTGCAGGCTGCCTGCTCTCACTTAACCCGCTCGACGGACTTTTCATTTTTAGTCTATATTTTGTTAAAAATTGGGTCTAAAAAGGGATTTACAGCCCCATAATGGTGAGGGATATTGCTAGCACACGCCAATCAACAAGTCATCGGGAGGTGATTTATGGCGGAACAAAAACAGGAGCCCAAAAAAGACGAACCTCTAGATGATTTATTTGAACCCATGCTGGGTGATCTGGAGGATGAAGAGCTGTCACAGCTGCCGCCAATCTCGTCGGAAAAGCAGCGTTTGGCCGAAAAACGCCGTCGGGCGGAACAGCGGCTGGAAGAGCGCAGACTCAGAGATGAATTGGGCTACTTCGATCTGAGCCTGGACGACGACTGAGGTCCGATCGACTCACCGGCATCGATGCCAGGTACGGCTGGTTCGTCTCATAACTGGCGGTAAGCGCTCACTCCCAGTTTTCATGTGAGCCCGGAAACCGCCACTGCACACACCAAACGATTTTTGGTGCTCAAGTTCTCAAGTCTTTGTAACCAGGGTTGGTACGAAGCACTCGCCCTCGGAGCTTTGCCCTAAGAGTTTTCGCGCAGTGAAAGTAAGCCATCCACGCTCGCTTCCACAACGCCATGCTCTGTTATCAAAGCGCCGACCATTGACGCTGGCGTAATATCGAAGGCCGGATTCTGTGCTCTTACTGTTGCCGCGCCCACTCGCAGCCTCTGCCTCTCGCCCGAATCATTGACGCCGTCAGCGAACAACAACTCATCAGTATCTCGCTGCTCAATAGGAATATCATCGCCGCTGGCACACTGCCAGTCGATGGTCGAGGTGGGCAATGCGACATAAAACGGGATCTGATTGTCCCGCGCCGCTAGCGCTTTCAGATAGGTGCCAATTTTATTGCACACATCGCCATTTGCCGCAGTGCGATCTGTGCCCACGATCACGCAATCCACCAGCCTGTCGCGCATCAATTGCCCACAGGCGCTATCAGCGACAACCGTGCAGGGCACACCTGCCCGCTGCAGTTCCCAGGCGGTCAAGTTCATACCTTGGTTGCGCGGCCGAGTCTCTGACACCCAAACATGCAGGTCGATGCCCGCAGTGTGAGCCTGATAAACTGGTGAGAGCGCTGTTCCCCAGGCAATGGTAGCAAGCCAGCCTGCGTTGCAGTGCGTCATCACATTGAGTACGTCACCCTGGCTTAAGTTGGTCAATAGCCCGAGTCCGTTTTGACCGATATTTGCGCAAACCTGGATATCGTCGTTGCGTAATCGCTGGGCCGACGCAAGAGCTTGAGCAGCACGCAACGCTTTGTCCAAGTCGTTGATCGCCATCGAAATGTGATCCAGCGCCCAGCGCAGATTGACCGCAGTCGGACGGGTGGCCAGTAGTGCAGTTCGGGCGTGCCGTATGGAGGCATCGCTTGGATCTCGGGCGATGGCTTGCGCTAATCCGAATGCGGCCGTGATGCCGATAAGTGGTGCGCCACGGACCTGCATGGCATTTATAGCATGGCAGTAAGATTCAAGTGAACATAGCTGTGCCCACTCCAGCACATGCGGCAATTTTGTCTGGTCAATAACCTCCGCGCACTGACCATCATCATTCCAACGCAAGCTGCAGAGAAGTTCACCCGTGCCAAAAGCTGCAGTTGCATCTCCACTCAAGACAAAACTCCCGCTGAGAATAAGGATGCTCTCTGCCTGTAAACGAATGTCCCAGTATAGCGGCAGACGTATTTACACCTGCAACAACAGATGCTCACGCTCCCAGGAACTGATAACCTGATTGAATTCCTCAAACTCGTTCAACTTGACCGCAGAAAACGCTTTCAAAAATAACTCGCCAAATACCTCCTTTACCTCTGGAGAATCAAGCAAACAACGTAGACCTTCTTCCAAGGTCCTGGCCACTTCAACATCTTCCTCATTGGCTGTACCTTGATGCGGTTTGCTGGGTTTAAGATTGCGCCTCATGCCGAGGTAGCCGCTGGCCAGACTCGCAGCAAAGGCCAAATAAGGATTAACGTCGGCTCCCGGAAAGCGATTTTCAACCCGCATTGCTGCGGCACCGCTGTGCGGAACTCTAAAGGCAGTCGTACGATTATCTAATCCCCAATTAAGGTTAATCGGAGCGGAAATATCCGGCGCCAGCCTGCGGTACGAGTTGACGTTGGGGGCGTAGAGACTAATCAGTTCAGGTGTATAACGCTGCAGTCCGGCGATATAGCTTCGAAACTTCTTGCTGTGACCACCGTTTCGAGCACTGAAAACATTCCTGCCGGTTTTTATATCCACCAGTGACTGATGAATATGCATCGCGCTTCCCGGCTCAGATTTCATTGGCTTCGCCATGAAAGTTGCATAAAAACCATGTTTAAACGCCGTTTCGCGCACGGTGCGTTTGAATGCGAACACCTGATCTGCCAGGTTAAGGGCCTCACCATGCAGAAAATTGATCTCCATCTGCGCCGCGCCGTTTTCATGAATCAGCGTGTCAATGTCCAGTTTCTGAGCTCTTGAATAGTCATACATGTCCTCGACAAATCCTTCGAACTCGGACACGGCATCGATGCTATAGGAGAGGCGCGAAGATTCGTTACGGCCAGACCTACCGGTCGGCGGAACCAAAACATTGTCTGGATCCACATTCTGACTCACCAGGTAAAATTCGACCTCGGGCGCGACTACCGGCCGCAAACCTTCAGCCTCAAACAGCGCGAGCACGTTGCGCAATACGTTGCGAGTGGCAAGCGGATGTGGCTTGCCGTCCATGGTGTAGCAGTCGTGGATAATTTGAGCAGTAGGTTCGCGCGCCCATGGTACGGTGCGCATGGTGCTCGCGTCGGGCCGCAACAACATATCGGCGTCTGTGGGTTCAACGTAATCCCAATGTGACTCTGAATACTCTCCTGTCACTGTCTGCACCATAATACTTTCAGGCAGACGTGGCTCGCCACCACTCAAAAACTGGTCCGCAGGGATGAATTTACCGCGGGCAGCCCCGGTCATATCTGGAACCAATACTTCTACCTGCGAAATGCTGTGCTCTTCCAACCAGCTCTGTATTGCTTCAGTTTTTGATTCCATGGTGTCCCCATATTGTGAATCCCCTCAGTATCGCAGCAGTCAAAAACTCTGTTCAAGGTTTTTTCAGATGCGCAATACAAAAGTGGGCCGCGTTGATAGTGTTTGCTTGAAGTTATCGATTATCGTTTACCCTGCCACTGACAGGCCATCGACAGCCCTGCCTGCAATGTCGCCAAAACAGTAATTTAATGCGGCTTATTCCTCTATGCCATTTCTTAAGTTACCCCTCATGCGCTAGGTATAAGCGTTGCAAACAGAAAACTGAAACGATCATTGCTAAAATACAGAGTATGAATATCACCACAAGAAACCGCGCAAAGTAGTGACCTCTGAACTTCTACCGATTGCTGCAAGAGAGAATTGGCAAAGCCAGCTGAGAAACGTCATCAAGTCATCGGATGAACTATTTCGCAGGCTGGATCTGAAACGGCAGGATCTGGATTTTCGCAGTGACGAGATCGCTGGTTTTGAATTGAGAGTGCCCGAAGCCTTCGTCAATCGCATGCAGCGAGGTGATGCGACCGACCCGCTATTATTACAGGTGATGCTACAGCAGCATGAGGCACAGGACGTGTCGGGCTACAGTATGGATCCCGTGGGCGAAACGGGCGAAGCTAATCCGACGACAGGATTGATCCACAAGTATCATGGTCGCGTTTTACTGGTCGTCACAAGCGGCTGTGCAATTCATTGCCGCTACTGTTTTCGCAGACATTTCCCGTACAACGAAAATCGCAACAGCCGTCATCAATGGCGCGACGCGCTCCGCTATATCGCAAAAGACAAGGAGATAACCGAGGTTATTCTCAGCGGCGGCGATCCCTTGATGGCAAGCGACAGCTTTCTGCATGATTTGGTTAGCCAGATCGATGCAATACCCCATGTAAAGCGGCTGCGTATTCACAGTCGATTGCCAATCGTAATACCCGATAGGGTGACGGGCAGTCTGATAGAGGCGCTGACGCGCCCTAATCTGCAAACCATCATGGTAGTGCATAGCAACCATGCGAATGAGATAGATTCAACAGTTGATGATGCAATGAAGCGCCTGGCACGCGCAGGTATTACGCTACTGAATCAATCCGTGTTACTGGCTAACATTAACGACCAAGCCAAAGCGCTAATCGCGCTCAGTGAGCGACTATTCTACACGGGCGTGTTGCCTTACTACCTGCATCTACTCGACAAGGTGCAAGGCGCAGCGCACTTCGCGGTCGCCGAAGCCAGAGCGCTGAGTTTGCATCGAGAGATAACGCAAGCGCTTCCCGGCTATCTGGTGCCTAAGTTGGTCAGAGAGATCGCAGGGGAAAAATCAAAAACCCTT
>JBCDFM010000309.1:0-5146 GCA_039178015.1 Pseudomonadota bacterium | reverse complement strand
GCCGAATGCGTAGGATAATCCCATGTAGAATCAGCCACCACGCCCAGCGCGGGATCTCCACAACACGTGGATCCCAAAGAAACTGTCTTAAGTATGTCCTAAGTGCCTTTTTATTGGGTGCTTCAGGCGTGCCAAGATTGACTAGCAAAATGCCAATCCTGGCGGCCTGACCGTGATCAAATTGCTCGCTACCCGTGTATTTCATGGGCGCTCAATATACGGAGGGTCGACGTCAAAGCCAAGCAAACAAGTTGCGTGACGTTCCCTGGTGAATGTGATGTTGGTGAGCCACACGCGGCGTTCTTGCTCCATTGTTTTATAGTATGCTGTCGCGCTGCCGATAGATTGCTGAAACTGCGGAGCACGTTATGAAACTTTGGCATTGCCACACTGCCCGATCATTTCGTCCACTTTGGGCGCTGGAAGAGATGGGGCTGGAGTACGAGTTGGAAGTGTTACCCTTTCCTCCACGTGTTTTTCAGCGTGACTACCTGCAGGTGAATAGTCTGGGCACGATTCCATTTCTGCGTGATGGCGATACCGAGATGACGGAGTCGTCGGCTATTTGTCAGTACCTTGTTGATCGGTATCAAAGATACGACTTTGGGTTGAAGCCAGATCACGAAGAATATGGAGCCTACCTTAATTGGCTGCACCATGCCGACGCCACGTTAACATTTCCACAGACACTTACGATGCGTTACTACTATCTTGAACCCTCTCCCGAAAAACAGGCGGTGGGAGATGATTATGTGAAATGGTTTCTATCGCGACTGCGTCGTCTGGACGCCCATCTCGAGACGCATGAGTATTTGGTCGACAAGCGCTTCACGATAGCCGATATCGCAATTGGCTATGCCCTGCATCTGGCTTGTTCTCTACACCTGGGTGACCAGCTCAAACCTGTTACACGGCAATACCTTGAGAGACTGCGGAGCAGGCCCGCTTTCCAACGGGCGGATAGCTATGGCGAGCCGCTTGTTCTTCCTGAGCGAGCGAACTGATCTTCGCTCCAACCCTCGTCGTATACACACCCGCCCAGCTGACTGAACGAGAGCGATGCCCAAAAAACCCGCAAGCTTAAATAGCAAAGCCTTATCGCGCAGTCTGTCGGTATCACTGGCCGGTATTCGCGCCGGTGGAGCCCTGGCCGTGAATAGCGCGGTACAGAAACTGAAAGGCAGTGGCGATACGGAAGATTCCGAATTCGCGCGTCGCGAAGCGAAGCGCTTCGTGCAGGAGCTAGGCAAGCTTAAAGGCACCTATGTGAAAATCGGCCAAATGATGGCGTTGTTTGGCGAGCACTTCTTGCCTCCTGTTCTCGCTGAGGCCATGCACGACCTCGGGGACAGCACTCAACCGATGGCATGGGAGGCTGTTGAGCCGGTGTTTCGTCAATCCCTGGGCGCAAGGTATGAGGAACTGGACATTAAACAGGATGCCCTTGCGGCCGCATCCCTGGCTCAGGTGCATGTGGCCACGGTGCGCAGTAGTGGCGAGAGGCTGTGCCTAAAGGTGCAATATCCTGGTCTGGCCGATGTGATTGATTCGGATTTCGACGCTGTCGTGCGCATGCTGGTACTCGCCCGTTGGCTGCCATCAGGGCGCGATCTGGACGATTGGTTGAGTTCCATGCGTGCGCATTTGCACAACGAAATTGATTACGGCCGCGAAGCGAGACTGACTGCACTCATGCATGACTTGGCACAGAGTGTGAAAAAGGCAACCGTTCGTTACCGCGTCCCAAAAGTGTATGAACGCTATAGCAGCGATGTCGTGCTAGCACTGGAGTTTATGGAGGGTCATTCAGTTATATCAGAGGAAGTCGCAGCGCTATCGCTGGAGCGACGTAATGCCTTGGCCGTCGGCATGCTGGAGCTGTTTTTCTATGAGCTCTACGACTGGGGTGCTCTGCAAACGGACCCAAACTTTGGCAATTATCTGCTCGCGCTTGAGGACAGGCGGAAAAAACGTGCAGAAGATGCACTGGTTTTACTGGATTTTGGTTCCGTCCTGGAGTGCGATGATGATTTTTTATTTCATCTGCGCTGTGTCATTGATGCCGGTTTACGACAGGATACCGACGCGCTGGCGGAGGGTTTGATCGGTTTGGGCTGCCTGCCCGAGGATGCGACTGAGGAGGCCAGAGCACTGTTCTCGACATTTTGTTTGCATCTGCTCGAGCCCTTGCGCCCGCCAGAAAAATTGCCACAAGACTACTTGAATGCCGAAGGCCAATACTGTTGGGCGCGGTCGCGACTGATGCATCGCGCTGGCAAGCGTGGCGCAAAGTCCGCCGCGAGCAAACATTTCACCCCGCCAAATCGCGATTTCGCACTGATAGCGCGCAAGCTCACCGGCGTATTCACCTTTATCACCGTGTTGGAAGCGGAGTTTAACGCTCACGACTTGGTGGCTGCTCATATCGCCAGATGGCGCGCCAGGGAAACGCGTGGTTAAGGATAGCGACGATACGGATCGAGAGAAGGCGGTTCCCGCCTCCCGCGTTAGCCGCCTGGCGCGAGTGGCTCGAATGGCCGGCGGTGTCGCCGGCGGCATGCTCGCCGAGGGCACTCGCCAGCTGCGCTCGGGCAAGCGCATTCGTGCGCGAGATATGCTGCTTACACCCGCCAATGCGCGGCGTGTCGCGGACCAGTTGGCAACCATGCGCGGCGCCGCCATGAAAGTGGGGCAGATGCTGTCCATGGACACAGGTGATTTTTTACCCAAGGAGTTGGCGGATATTCTGGCTCGCCTGCGCTCCGACGCACGCTACATGCCCGTGAAGCAGCTGCGCAAAGTGATGGAAGAAGCGTACGGGCCAGACTGGGAGGAACTATTTTATACCTTTGAGATGAAGCCGCTTGCGGCTGCCTCGATTGGCCAGGTGCACAGGACCGTATCTCCCGACGGAGAGGACATTGTATTGAAAGTGCAGTATCCGGGTGTGGCCTCGAGCATCGATGTCGACGTTGATCAAATCGCAAAACTGCTAAGCATATCCGGTTTGCTGCCAGCGACCTTGAATCTAGACCCGCTGCTAGAGGATGCAAAGCGTCAGCTGCACGATGAGGCCGACTATTTTAAGGAAGCCAAGTTTTTGCAGGCGTTTGGGGATCTGCTTCGCGAGGATGAGCGCTTTCTCGTACCTCAAGTATTACCCGATCTGACCCGTAAGAATGTCCTGGCCATGACCTATGTGGCTGGCGACCCAATCGAGAGTGCTGTAAGCCTGTCTCAGGATGAAAGAGATCACGTCATGACAGCGCTGTTCGAGCTCATGTTTATGGAGCTGTTCGAGCTCAAAATGGTGCAAACCGACCCAAACTTTGCCAACTACCAGTATTTGGTCGACAGTGGCCAAATCGTACTGCTGGACTTTGGTGCCACCCGTAAATTTAAGGTGGCGTTCGTGAATAACTATCGCAGGCTTCTGAAGGCGGCCATCGCCAATGACGAGAAGAAGCTGGTTGCCGCAGCCAATCGCATCGGCTATGCCATGGGCGATGACGAAACCGAATATCGGGAGAGGATTCTTGAGCTGTTTCTACTCGGGCTGGAGCCCGTTCGCTCGGAGGGTGTGTATGACTTCGCGCGCTCGGATATGGCTAAGAACATGTCTCAGCTCGCTGAAGAGATCACGCGCTTTTCTGATTTCTGGCAGGCCCCGCACTCAGAAGTCGTCTACTTTCATCGCAAGTTAGGTGGGATGTTTATGCTGGCGAGCAGGCTGAAGGCGCGAGTGGATGTACACGGCCTAGTGCAACAGTGGCTGTAACAGCGTCTTAGTGATGAGAGCGATGGTATCCACTTACCCAGGTTTGCAGTACCTGGAAATCGTCGTTGAAGTGCACAAAGTCCGCTCGATATCCGGGGGAGACACGTCCACGTTCGTTATCTAACCCAAGGGCGATAGCAGGGTAGAGTGACGCCATTCGCAAGCACTCTTCGAGTGCGATGCCAGCGCACTGATGTGTAAAGCGGACAGCATCTATTAGACCAATGGCGCTACCCGACAAAATACCCTGCGTATTGACCAGTTTGCCGTCTCTCTCAACGATCCGGTCACCGTACAGCTGAAAATGGTTTTGAGTACCGCCGACGGTGGCCATGGCGTCGCTCACCAATAGCAGTTTGCCAGACGGTTTACAGGCATGGGCCAGGCGCAGGGCGGCGGCGTGAACGTGGTGGCCATCTGCAATGATGCCGGCCCAAAGCGTATCTGCCTCCAGCGCAGCACCCACTGCACCTGGCTCGCGCGATGTCAGCGGGCTCATGGCATTGAATAAATGGGTAACGCCATGTAAGCCCTCATCAATTGCCCTCTGCATCTGGTCATAGGTCGCCTGTGTGTGACCCGCGCAGACGATCGTTCCGCTATCGCGTAGTGCGCGTACATACCCGGTCGGCATTTCTTCGGGAGCGACTGTAATGACAACGAGTAGGTCTTGCAGCGACTGAAGCCAGTCAATGTCTTCTCTGCTGACAGGCCTAATTTTGCTGGCGCAGTGCGCACCCCGTTTTTGTTCTGCGAAATGGGGCCCTTCCAGGTGGACACCTAATACGCCCTCATTGCCGGCGGCGATGGCTTGCCGCGCAGCTGCCACAGCACTGTATTGCACCTCTGTTGCGTCGCTAATCACCGTAGGCAGTATTGCGGTTGTCCCCTTGCTGAGATGGGCCTGGGCGATACGATGAATGCTTTCTTGGGTGGGCTCATTGTTAAATAGGACGTCGCCGCCACCATTCACTTGCAGATCTATCAATCCAGGTGCAAGCGTACCCTGTGATAGTGCCAAGCGTTGGATCGAATCAGGGCATTCAGACAAAGGTAAAAGCTGCGCCACCTTCCCATCCTGGACGGTGACGCAGTGATTAGGCAACAATTTCGCGCCATCGAATATCAATGGCGCGCTGATAGCGAACTCGCTGCCCTGTTCTGACATAGCCCGATCCTCCGTGAGCCTAGTCTACGTCAGTTAGTTGGCGGTTGCCGCCTCCGCGTCGTGTTCAGAACGCTCCCGCTGAATGCGTATGACCAGCGGGACCAAAACGATCCCGAGCAGAGGTGTAAACAACGCTAGAATCAGCATCAACGTCGATTGCATGCCGATACTGTCTAAGGCGTAGCCCAGCAGCGGCCCCG
>JBCDFM010000308.1:0-5163 GCA_039178015.1 Pseudomonadota bacterium | reverse complement strand
GTCATCAGGCCAAACACGCCGCCGAAATGATCTATATGGCTGTGGGTGAACAGGATGGCAGAAATGGGTTTGTCGCCAAGGTGTTCCCTGGCAAATGCCATTGCTTCGCGGGTGGTCGCTTCAGTCGTCAGCGGGTCGACAACAATCCAGCCGCTGTCACCCTCGATGATGGTGATATTTGCCAGGTCAAAGCCACGCAGCTGGTAGATGCCTTCATCCACCTCGAATAGGCCGCGCTTGAGGTTGAGTTTAGACTGACGCCACAGACTGGGGTTGACAGTATCCGGCGGATCACCCTGTACAAAATCGTAATCGGTGGCATCCCAAATCACTTTGCCATCATTGTCTTTGATTGGCACAGCCGGAGCCTCTGCAATCAGGCCTCTGCTGGCATCCTCAAAGCCCTCCTGATCGTCCAGGTTTAAGTTTTTGGCGAATTCATTATTGACGGCTATGGTGTATGATGTGGCATCGCTGCCTTCGGCTGGGGGCAGTGGTGCAGATCGATCGCATGCCACAAGAAAAAACATGGACACGATGACAGTGGCGATGGTTTTTAGTATCGCGTTACATGGAATCATATGGAAATATCCAGTTATTATGAGTAGAAGCGGTTTAGTGTAGCTTGTCTTATCACAGATTGGCAGATTAGAAGCGCAGCACAGCAGCCATCAAATAAAAACGATAGGAAAAGGCGCCTAAAAATTGAGTACATCGTATCAAAAGCCGGCAATACACCGCGTATCTTTTATCCTCAGACATTCACTGCTTGCATGCTTCGTTACGGCGCTGTGTATCACATTACCTGGGCATGCTGCAGAAAACAGAGAAAGTGAAGGGGAAGCGAGCCAAGCTCGCGCGAGCGGCGAGACGTCCAACGCCCCTGGCGTCAGTGACTCTACATCGGGATCGCAGGATCCTTCTCAAGAACGCGACAGCGCAGCATCAAAACCTGCATGGAAACAGCAGATACTGCCCTATCTAGAAAGGGACGAGAATCCAGACTCGGTCATACCATTTCAGTCAGTGGACCCAGAGCAGGGCCCGGAACGCGCTGCACTGCAACGCTATGATCAGAGCAGAATACTGCCATTTTTCCGCCAGCGAGCTATCGATCGCGGCATTATATTGCCCTGGCCTTACGGCGTATCCCTGGTCGGGCTGTATGCTAATGAGCCCATAAAGTTGGATAGTTTGAAGCTAAAGTTGCCTAATGGTGAGACCATTAATGCCGGAGAGTTTTCGAAACTGATTCAGGGTAAAAAAACTGAGATCAAAAATGTTTCAGCACGCGCCGATTTTTGGCTTTTTCCCTTCTTAAACTTGTATGGCTTACTAGGAAAGACAGAGGCAGATCTAGGCTTCAAAATAATTGGAGATTTGGATAAAAATTTCGATCAGGGTCGAAACGCGTACGTTTTAGGCACGCAGCTGGTTTATGGCTATGGTGTGCTATTTGGCATGATTGACTTCCGTTATTCACAAACGGATTTCACGCTGTCGACGGATGGTGCCCAAAACTATACGACCATATTTCGCTTCGGCTGGAACGGCACTTTCAGAGGTGTAAGAGGAAATATTTGGATCGGTGCGCTGCAGCAGAAAATTGACTTGAAGCTGGATGTGAAGGCGAGCGAATTCCCCGTTATACCCCCTCCATTTGATCGGGCGGAAGCAGAAATCAAGATGAGTTCGACTACCGGGTTTACGCCCTCTATCGGTACTCGCTGGGATATTGGCAAACACTGGGACATCGTCGCCGAGTTCAGCTTTGGTGATAGGGACTATGCGCAGGGTGTTCTTTCGTACCGCTTTTAGGGCATTTGCTTGAATGTCGCTAATGGCGAGTCAGATTTAATCGAGAACTCAGTTCCTGCTGGCTCCTGAAACAGGCGTAGACCAAACTCCGGCACGATAGCCATCAGATGGTCGAAAATATCCGACTGGATATCCTCGTATTGGCCCCATTCGGTGGTTGTAGTGAAGCAATACAGCTCTATGGGCACGCCCTGAGGCCCCGGCTGCAGCTGTCGCACTAGCAGCGTCATATGGTCGTGAATTCGTGGATGCTGCTTTAGGTAGCGCCAGGCGTAGGCTCTGAAAGTGCCGATATTGGTCAGTCTGCGCATGTTGACGGTCTCGTTACTTTGACTTTCAGGAGTCTTTGTCACGGCACCGTTGTACTCGCTTAGCTCACCTTCCTTACCTGCAATGTATTCCTCTAGCAGTTTGAATCGCTTGCAGTGCTCTATCTCCGCATCCGTCAAAAAATGAATAGAGGATGCATCAATGAAGAGCGAGCGCTTTATCCTGCGACCTCCAGATGCCGACATGCCGCGCCAGTTTTTAAAAGAGTCGCTGATCAAGCGATGAGTCGGTATGGTCGTAATCGTTTTGTCCCAGTTTTGCACCTTGATCGTGTGCAGTTCCACATCGACAACATCACCGTCGGCGCCAAACTGAGGTACCTCTATCCAATCGCCCACGCGCACCATGTCTTGGGCGGTAAGTTGTACGCTGGCCACCAGAGACAGCAGGGTGTCCTTGAATACCAGGAGAAGCACTGCCGTCATAGCGCCAAAGCCACTGAGCAGCAACACTGGAGAGCGATCTAAGAGCGCGGCAATAAACAACAGCCCGCCCATAATCATCACACCCAGTTGCACCAGCTGAATAAAGCCCTTGATCGGGCGCTGGCGTGCCTGTGGTTTGGACTCGTAGATTTCATTCGCTGCGCTGAGAACGGCTACCAGCGTGATGGCGATGACCACGATCATGTACGCGCTGGTCACGTTGTGTACCAGGTCTAAAAATTGCTGACTGGTGTCTGGAATCAGATCGATCCCGCCGTAAACGACAAACGCAGGCAGAAGTTGAGTGAGTCGCTGCCCCACCTTGTTGTTAACCAGCGCATCGTCCCAGGTATGTGAGCTGCGTCTCGCCATGGAGCGCAGCGCTACGAGCAGCACTCTGGAAGCGATGAAATATACGACCACCGCCGCCAACAGGAGGATTAAAAACGCGGCGTAGTTAGGCACCGCAATATTGAAATGCTCTAGATACTGGGACATTTGTGTTGCTTTGAGATTACCGCCTGATGCGTCGACGACCTCGGCTTGCCCTGTTGATTCCGTCAATAAAATACGCTGTGCGGGTAGCCGCTATCGCGCTCCTTGTCGCAATGTTCCTGATAGTCGGGCACGCCGCCAATGTAGGCCAGGAGTCGCCTGGGTTTGCCTTCTATATTGGCACCGGTGTACCAGGAGTCAGTTTTGGTGACCAGCGCCTCGGCGGCGAGTTCGTCGTGATGTTCGCCCCATGCGGCTTCTGCTTCGGCGGTGGGTTCGATAGCCTCCGAGCCCTTCTTGCGCACAAAGTTGACACAATCTGATATCCAATCCACCTGCTGCTGTAGGCAGGTGGGAACGTTACAGAAAGCGGCTGCAGGTGAGAGCGGGCCCATCACCATAAACATATTCGGGAAGCCATTTATCTGCAGCCCCATGTAGGTGTTAACGCCGTTTTCTGCCCATTCATTGCGCAGAGACCGGCCGTCTCGACCCTGTATGTCGATAGCGGTGATAGCACCGGTGCCCGCATCGAAGCCGGTGGCAAAGATCAATATATCGAGATCATGGTGGCCTGAACGGGTGGCGATTCCGGTTGCATCTACGTGGTCGATTGGGTCGTCAGGCAGATTGACTAGATGAACGTTTTCGCGATTGAAGGCCTCATAGTAGTTGGTCTCCAATGGTACTCGCCGTGTCCCGAACTGATGGTCAGTGGGAATCAGCTTTTCTGCGACGTCGGGATCGTTCACGCGTTCACGAATGCGCTGTGCGGCGAATTCCGAAAAGACTTTACTCACTTCGTCATCGATGAACACATCGGCATAAGAGCCTACCCAAAACCGGAGCGAGCCATCGTCCCACAGTTCGCGCATGCGCGCTTCGCGTACCGCTTTGTCCACTTCAAAGAAGGGCGTTTCATCGGAATCCCAGAAATGGCCACCAAAGGTTTTGTTAACCTGCACCTTGATCTCGGGATACTCGGCACGCAAGGCGCTGCGATCATCATCCGAAAGCTCTGGATTGACCATAGGGCAGGCCCAGTTCGGACGACGCTGAAACACGGCGAGGCTGCCGACCTGATCGGCTATGGTTTGAATCACCTGAATGGCGGTGGCGCCTGTACCTACAATGCCAACACGCTTGCCCTCGAGATCAATACCTTCTCTAGGCCAACGACTTGTGTGCAATTGGATGCCTTCAAACTCATCTATGCCAGGAAAGTCTGGGATGTTAGGAACCGAGAGACCGCCTGCGCCCATAATAAAGAACTGGCTCTTATAGCGATCTCCAGTTTCTGTTGTTATCGTCCAGCGCTTGGCATCTTCGTCATACGTGGCTGAGGCCACGCGTGAGTTAAACGCAATATCGCGCTTTAAATCGAATTTATCCGCAACGTAATTCAGATAGCGCTCGGTCTCTTCCTGAGCTGGAAAGCGTTCGCTCCAGTCCCATTCTTCAAGCAGTTCATCCGAGAACCAATATTGATAGACCTTTGATTCCGAGTCGGTTCTGGCACCTGGATAGCGATTCCAGTACCACGTGCCGCCCACACCGGTGCCCGCTTCTAAAGCGATAGCGCTGACGCCCAGCTGTCGAAGTTTATAGAGTTGATATAAGCCGGTGAATCCAGCGCCCACGACGACTGCATCGTATTCCTTTTCAGCCACGGCTGGGCTCCTTTCTTATTTGTGAAACAGAAGAGTGAGAATAGCAGAAAACTGCGCCCACGGTATGTTCTGGTGGGTGCTGTGCATCTTGCGCAATCCGACTGCGCTCTCGGATCTGTGAGGGCTTACCCCCACGATCTTCCGTGTCGCGCGCTCGTGCAAGAGACAGTATCGCCAGCGATAAGAAGCACTTATGACAAAACGTCTCGGCTAATCAGCTCTTTCATAATCTCACTGGTCCCGCCATAGATACGTTGCACCCGTGCATCGACAAACGCTCGCGACACGCCGTATTCACGCATATAGCCATAGCCACCGTGCAGCTGCAGGCAGGTATCGGCTACGCGACCTTGCATTTCAGTGCAGGCGACTTTGGCCATGCTCACAGTAGATACATCCAGCTCACCGCGCATGAATAGCGCGGT
>JBCDFM010000307.1:0-5171 GCA_039178015.1 Pseudomonadota bacterium | reverse complement strand
CCGCAGTGTACGCCTGAGCGCTGCTCAAGATGAACACTCCACAAATCAAGTGGATGAGCCTTGGGCGGGTCGGTCTGCTATGAGTGGTCCCGGCCACTAGCCGGAAGCAGTTCACCATCAAGAAAAGCTCCAGTCTCAGTAAGGTTGAGACGTCCATCGATTAGCCATTGTGTCGCGAGCGGATAAATTTCGTGCTCTTTGAGCAGCACTCGCTCTGACAGGGATGCGGCAGTATCACCGGGTAAGATTGGCACCCTCGCCTGGATAATAGGTGGTCCACCATCCAGTTCCAAGGTGACAAAATGCACAGTGACGCCAGCCTCCTTGTCACCTGCATCGAGCGCTCGTTGATGCGTATTCAGGCCCGGATAGCGAGGCAGCAGCGAGGGGTGAACATTCAGCAACCTACCCTGGAACGGCGTAATGAAGGTGTCCGTCAAAATACGCATAAACCCCGCAAGCACGACGATATCCACACGCCGTTCACGCATCAAGGCGAGCATAGCGGTGTCGAATGCCTCTCGGTCCGCGTACTCGCGGTGATCTATACAGCGCTGGGATATGCCCGCGCGATCGGCCTTCTCCAGACCCTCTGCCTGGGGATTGTTAGAGACGACAAGTTCGATGTCGGCCTCCAAATGGCCTTTGTCGCTGGCATCGATGAAGGCCTGCAAATTGCTGCCTCGTCCCGATATGAGTATTGCCAGTTTGGACCGGTTGCCGTTCTTCACGAACAGAATTCGACCTGCCCCGCTCCCTCTTGGATACGGCCGACTTCCCAGGTGTCATGGCCTGCCGCGGTCAAGACCGTGATGGCCTGGTCTCGAGCTGCCTGACTGACACATATCACCATGCCGACGCCACAGTTGAACGTGCGATACATCTCGGATGTTTCGATGCGGCCTTCACGCTGGAGCCAGCTGAAAACGGTAGGCCATCTCCAGCTAGTGGTATCGATAACAGCCTTGCAGGTCTTCGGCAGCACCCTGGGTAGGTTTTCTGGCAGGCCGCCGCCCGTGATATGCGACAGCGCTTTAACCTCGACCTTTGAGAAGAGCTCTAGCAACGCCTTGACATAGATTGTGGTCGGCTCAAGCAGTATCTGCCCCAGCGTGCTGCTATCCATAGGTAGGTTTAGATCAGCATCGCTTTGAGCAATGATCTTTCTGATGAGTGAATAGCCGTTGGAATGGGTTCCGCTGCTCGCCAAACCGAGTAGGACATCTCCAGCTGCCACGGACGAACCATCGATGATTTTTGTTTTTTCGACTACGCCGACACAGAAACCCGCCAGGTCGTAGTCTTCCCCCGTGTACATACCAGGCATTTCGGCAGTCTCACCTCCCACCAGGGCACAACCAGCCATTTCGCAGCCAGCTCCGATACCGGCTACTGCGCTGGCTGCAATATCGACGTTGAGGTCTCCGGTGGCATAGTAGTCAAGGAAAAACAACGGTTCAGCGCCTGCGACGACCAGGTCGTTAACGCACATAGCGACTAGATCAATACCAATCGTGTCATGCACTCCCAGGTCCATCGCAAGCTTGAGTTTGGTTCCAACGCCATCGGTAGCCGCCACCAACACCGGTTGTCGGTAGCCTGCAGGTAGCTCACACAGTGCGCCGAATCCTCCCAGGCCGCCCAGTACCTCTGGTCTTGTGGTCCGGTCTGAAACACTCTTGATCCGATCAACTAATAGATTCCCCGCGTCAATATCTACGCCCGCATCTTTATAGCTGAGGGGGTCTCGATTCTGGGTCTTTGCCATGGAGGAATGCACCGTTGCCGTCGGGAAGACTGGAAAGGCGCTTAGTGTAGCGGCTAGCCATTATTAGATCACCCTCCACGAGCGTAATTATGTCTTTGCCCGGCTGCTGGCGACACCTGCTACAATGCGCGACCACTATGCGTTCAAAGAGCCGCCCCACATGCAACGTGTTCTCTTTTTCGGTTGCTCCCTAGTTTTATGGTTGCTTGCTTCGAGCACGCGCGCGGAACTTATCCGCGACATGTATTCTGCCCACGTGCCGGTAGACAGCCGGTCCGCTTCTGAGCTCAGCAGGGCGGCAACTGAGGGCCTGTCTGAGGTTCTCGTGCGAGTCTCAGGAACGACTCGCGTGCTGGACAATCCGACCGTTGTCGAATCCCTGTCCGACGCTCGGGCTCGACTGCAGCGCTATGGCTACAACACAGATCCCGATGATCCCTCACGGTTGCTGGTAAACATGTTGTTCGACAGCACCTATGTGACCCAGTTGATTATCGATGCGGGTCAACCCCTATGGACCGCTAATCGACCCATATTGCTACTCTGGCTGGTGCAGGAGAGCAGCGCCGGCCGACAATACGTCAACACTGAAACTGCGCCGGAACTGGTGCGTGTCATCAAACGGGAATTTGCCCGCCGAGGTGTCCCTGTGCAGCTGCCGCTTTATGACCTGACTGATAGAGCCGTACTCAGTCCTGATGAACTTTGGGCGCTAGATGGCCCAGCCCTTGAACGAGCATCCGAGCGTTATGATCGAGACAATATATTGGGCGGTAGATTTACGTTGTCGACGACGGGGCAGGTCAACGGTCAATGGACCTATCTGCGCAAAGGCCTGGAAGAGAGTGAACGCGAGCGAATAAATCGTTCCACAACTGTAGAGAATGAGTCACTGTTTGTGCGTGAGGGAGTGGCTATGGTAGCGGAGTCCATGTCAGCTCTTTACGCGGTCGCCGCAACCGCAAACGAGGCTGGTTTGACACTCGCCGTGCGCGGGGTGACTGAGTTTAGCGACTATGCCTCCATAGTGGGCTGGCTAGAGGCACTCGAGCTGGTGGACTGGGCAAACGTAGAGACCGTCAGTGGCGATACGATTGTGCTGCGAATTAGTGCGCAGGTCGATGCGGATCAGTTAGCAACCATGATCCAGCTCAATCAGCGACTGATACCTATCACCAGCGCTATTCCCAGTGAGCCCGAGGTGACGGATTTGATCTATCAATGGCAGAAATAGATTCAAACTCTACGGGTTTGGTCAACCGCTGGTCCGTGGCAATCGCGGTTGGTGTTGTCACTGCGATTCTGTTCTATCTTTTAAAGCCTATTCTGCTGCCTTTTGTGCTGGGTGCCTTGGTGGCCTATTTGGGAGACCCACTGGTCGATTATTTTGAGCGCAAAGGTACCAGCCGTACCGTGGGTGTGGTGATCGTGTTCGGTTTTTTTACGGCTTTAATCACGCTCGCCATTGTGCTGGCAGTGCCCATGTTGCTGCATCAGCTCGATCTGCTGGTAGCCAAAATCCCGCTTGTTTACGCCTGGTTTACGCAAGAAACGTTGCCGTGGATTCAGCAAAAATTTGACTTACCGCTGGAGCGCTTACCAGAACTTAATTGGACGGGACAGCTGGCGGACCACTGGCAGTCGCTTGGAAAAATGATGGCGCGGGCGTTGGTGAAACTATCGGGGTCCGGCGCGTCGATGCTGCTAGCGCTGGCCAATCTCGCGTTGGTACCTGTGGTGGCCTTTTACCTGATGCGCGATTGGGACCGAGTGATGAACACAGCTCTCAGTATGCTACCCATGGTCTGGCAGGAGAAAATGTCGAACATGGTGGCGGAAGCCGATGAGGTGGTGGGCGCTTTCCTTCGAGGACAGGTGGTCGTCATGTGCTGCCTCGGCGCGCTCTACAGCCTTGGGCTGTGGTTAGTAGGGTTACAGTTAGCGCTGCTGCTGGGTGTGCTTGCTGGCTTGGCCAGTATAGTGCCTTATCTGGGTTTTACCGTTGGCGTACTCGCCTCCTGTGTTGCGGCATATGCACAATTCGGCGAGTGGACCATGTTGCTGTGGGTGCTGCTGGTGTTTGGAGTCGGTCAGGCGGTTGAGAGTATGGTGTTAACGCCCGTCCTGGTGGGAGACCGTATAGGTCTACATCCTGTTGCTGTGATTTTCGCGCTACTTGCAGGAGGACAGTTTGCCGGCTTTATTGGTGTGGTCGTTGCTCTTCCTGTTGCCGCTGTACTCATGGTGTTTATTCGCCACGCGATGCAGCATTATCGCGCAAGCGACATCTACAGTGGTGATTAGATGACGCACTCCGGGCAGCAACAGTTGCCGCTGCCTGTGCAACTGAACGACGACGCAACCTTCGAAAATTTTTTGCTTCACGGCACGATCCAGACACTGGTACACGCTTTGATGCAACAGGCCGATGGTGCGGGAGAATCGATGATTTTTCTCTCCGGCACCACAGGTACGGGTAAATCTCACTTACTTCAGGCAAGTTGTCATCGTGTGGGTAGCGACGCTATCTATCTGCCCTTGAGTGAGTTGGTGAACTATCGCCCCGAGGAGATATTCCAAGGCATTGAGACCTTAGACTTAATTTGCCTAGATGATTTAGAACACGTACTGGGTAGACGGGACTGGGAGCTTGCGCTGTTCAATTTGCACAATAGGGTGAGAGAGCGCAGCAGTAGATTACTTATAGCTGGGAATTCTGTACCCAGGCTGCTTACTCTCGAGTTGCCGGATTTGCGCAGCCGTTTGGCATGGTCAGTGGTATTTCGATTGATCGATCCCAGTGACTCGATCAAGCAAGCTATTCTAAAGTTTCGCGCGCATAGGCGAGGCTTGGACCTGGGCGAGGAGGTGTGTCGGTATATCCTCACTCACACGTCAAGAGACCTGAGCGCACTGCTTGCACTGCTGGAAAGGCTGGATCAAGCGTCTCTGGTGCGACAGAGGGCTGTATCGATTCCTCTGGTAAAGGCTATTATCAATGGCGAAGCAGGGTGTGGTCTTGGTTAGATCGATAGCGTATTATTGCGAAAAAAAATAAGCCGAAGTCACGCACTATAATCCGACTCGGTTTAGTCATATAAAAATACAGATGGGAGTTCCGCAATATGAAAAAACAGATACTGGCCGTTGCAGCCACGGTAGGTCTGATCTTGGCGAGTGCCGCGCCAACAACGCTTGGTGAAGTACCGATCACCATCAACGTGGGTGCTGCCCATTGGTACTTCTCGAGCGATCGTGAACTTAAGAATATGAGTACGCCTTATGCGGGATTGGAATGGGCGTTTAACGACCAGTGGGCGGCGGAAGTATCTTACGCCCAGGACGATGCAAGCAGCGAAGACTTTCCAGGTACCGACTCGGAAGTGATCCTGGCGAATATTGG
>JBCDFM010000306.1:0-5174 GCA_039178015.1 Pseudomonadota bacterium | reverse complement strand
CACCCTGGTCCTGCTTGCCGTTTTTTGAAATACGCGATAACGCCGCTTTGCTATGCTGACGGACCACCATGCCGCGCTGGTTTGCCAACTCCAATATTTCTGCAGTGATGCTGCTACTTCGGTTGCTCACGGCAAGATGCAACGTGTGACAGTTAACCCCTTTGTCTCGCAGTGCCTCCAGTGCGGGCTTGCGACCGTAGATCGTCAGCATCTTGCTGTAATGACTTTTGCGCTGTGAATAGCTTGCTGTGTTGGGCATGGCGTCCTTTACTTACGTCTGACAGCAGTCAATTGGCTGGCGGTCTAAGGGCCGCGTAGGTCGCTACCCGCTTCTGACTGCGTTTCACCTTGGATGAAGCAATAGACTAGCGCATTAGCGGTATAATTTATTCAGCTGCTTGATTTATGGTAACGCCCTCGAATATGGCAGTGCAAAATCGCTTCAGACGCGATTCTGTTACTTTGGCGCACACCCGCGCAGAATGATCAGGAGTGAACCAGGGTCATGGTAACGAAAGTTTTAACCCTGTATAGCACATCGGCGTGCCATCTTTGCGAGTTGGCCGAGACGATGTTGTCGCAGGCGGGGGTCGCTATTGGCGGCTTACAGATACACATAGTAGACATCAGTGAATCGGATGACTTGTTTGCGCGCTACGGGGTCAGGATCCCCGTGGTGGCCGATATCGATGGCAGGGAAATTGGCTGGCCATTCACCATGGAGGAGCTGGAAACGTTTCTAAAGCAAGGTCAATAGGCGTTCTCTGTTGTGCATGGCAGCGAGCGCCAGGCGATGTGTTGGTGCTATGCCGCCTCTCTGGCTGCTGCGCCTGCCGATGTTGGTCGCCCGCTGCAATTTGACGCTGTGGCAGTCGCTGCGCGCCAAACACGGCCTGCCGTTAATTTAACCGCTCACTCGCACTGCCAGCACATCGTGTTTCGCACCGTGCAGCACGCTGTTGGCGGTGGATCCCATCAATAGAGCAAGGCCGTGGCGGCCATGGCTGCCGACTACGATCAGATCGACATCAAGTTCCTCTGCTTTGGCGTGGATTTCCACTTCAGGACGTCCCATAACAATGTGCCGGTGTTCATTATCTATCTCGCTGCCTTCTGCGAAGCGCTTCAGCTGTTGGCTTGCCTGTTGGTAAATTTCATCCTGGATTCCGGAGAAATCCATCGGGATATCACCACCATAGGCGAAGCTTAGGGGCTCGATAACATGAATAATGTGTAGTTGGGCGGAAGCGCTGCTCGCGACACTGCGCGCCCGTTTGACGATCAAATCGGAATCCTCGCTGAGATCGACTGCAGCCAAGATCTTTGTATAGTTCGACATTACTGGGCTCCGTATTTAGCACGTTATGCAAGCATCTTTTATAGCATAGAATGTGCACCAGGCAATGCTCTAGTTGTGATGATATCGGGCGCATTGACGTTAACTCTTATCGAGAAGCATGCAGTTGTCTTACCTGTGGATTTTTTTGGTGATCGCTCTGGCTTTAGCGCCGCTAACGCATTTTATTCCCACTAAACGGCAGCGCGGGGTGGCTCGCATGCGAGAATATGCAGCGGTGAACGGTTTGTTCGTCGAATTCCGACGCGCTCCCGGTGCTGCCGATAGCGATCGTGCGAGAACCCTTTACTACGGGAAACGCCTGCCACCGACACGCGGCGAGGACCGATTAACCCAGGCCTGGTTACGCAGAAAAGATGAATGGAAAGGCCACAATCACAGAACTAAGCCACGGTCTGCATTAAGGATTTTGCCGCGTCAAATCGCAGCCGCTAGTATCGACGAGGCCAGTTGTGGCGTGTATTGGCAGGAGGAGGGCGGTATCGATGAAGTAGAGCTGATCGTTGATGCTCTGCGGGCCTGGGCAGGGAATTTGGCCACAAACTTGGCGTAATTTTTCACCGCGTCCTTAGGGTCCCGGCGCGACTGGCAGGTGCCTTCGACACCCCCCAATAAGAATTGAATTCACTTGACCGCGACGGGAAGGCACCTTATATATGCCAACTTTTCGACGGCCGCTGCGACCGGCCACACTCGGGATCGGGTAAAAAATACAGGACGCTATGGGCAAATCACTAGTCATCGTCGAGTCACCGGCAAAAGCCAAGACGATTAACAAATACCTGGGATCGGGTTACGTGGTGAAGTCCAGCGTTGGCCACATACGTGATTTGCCCACGGCCGGCAGCGGTACCTCGACCGTGGATCCCAAGGAGCGAGCAGCTCAGGCAGCAAAGACGCGGAAAATGTCGCCCGCAAAAAAAGCGCAGTACAAAAAGAAGAAAGCTAAGGCCCAGCTGATTCGACGTATGGGTATCGATCCGGAAAAGGGCTGGAAGGCCAACTACCAGATCCTACCCGGCAAGGAAAAGGTTGTGGGTGAACTGCAGAAGCTGGCTGAGAATGCGGACGCTATCTATTTGGCTACCGACCTCGATCGCGAAGGCGAGGCCATCGCATGGCATCTGCGCGAGGCTATTGGCGGTGACGATCGACGCTATCAGCGGGTCGTATTCAATGAAATTACCAAGAAAGCCATTACCGAAGCGTTCGAAGAGCCAGCGGATCTGGACCAGAATCGTGTCAATGCCCAGCAGGCCAGACGGTTCCTGGACCGTGTGGTTGGCTATATGGTGTCGCCACTACTATGGGCGAAACTGGCTCGCGGGCTGTCTGCGGGTCGTGTGCAGTCCGTCGCGGTTCGACTGTTGGTGGAGCGGGAGCGTGAGATCCATGCCTTCATTCCTGAGGAATACTGGGAAATTCATGCGGATCTCATCAGTAAGCAGGGCGATAAAGTGCGATTTCAAGTGCGCAAGCACCGTGGCGAAGACTTCAGCCCCAACAACGAGAAAGACGCAAAGAGTGCAACCGCTGAGCTGGAGAAGCTCCCCTATGCGGTAAGCCAAAGGGAGGACAAACCGACGCGCTCGCGGCCCTCAGCCCCCTTTATTACTTCCACCCTGCAACAGTCTGCCAGTACTCGCCTGGGTTTCAGTGTTAAAAAGACAATGACCATGGCGCAACGGCTTTACGAGGCGGGCTATATTACGTACATGCGTACCGATTCGACCAATCTGAGCGGCGAAGCAGTCGCGGCATGTAGGGACTACATCGGACAACACTTTCCCAAGCAGTATCTTCCCGAGCAAGCTCGGCTTTATTCGTCCAAGGAGGGCGCGCAAGAGGCTCACGAGGCTATTCGACCATCAGACGTCAATGTTTTGCAGAGTGCGTTGAAAGGGATGGAGCGCGATGCTGAAAGGCTCTACGAGCTGATATGGCGCCAGTTTGTTGCATGCCAGATGCCGGATGCCCGTTATCTATCCACGACGGTAACGGTTTCGGCTGGCGATTATGACATGAACGCGAAGGGCCGGATTGTGAAGTTTGATGGCTATACTCGTGTGCAAACGCCCATGGGGCGCAAAGCCGATGATGCTGTGCTGCCAGACCTACAGGAAGGTGAATTACTGACGCTGGACAAGCTCGATCCGGCGCAGCACTTTACCAAGCCGCCGCCCCGGTACGGTGAAGCCAGTCTGGTCAGAGAACTGGAGAAGCGCGGCATCGGGCGCCCTTCCACTTACGCCTCCATCATTTCAACTATCCAGGATAGAGGCTATGTAAGACTGGAGAATAAGCGGTTTTATGCGGAAAAAATGGGCGAAATAGTCACAGACCGGTTGCAAAAGAGCTTCACCGATCTACTGGACTATGGCTTCACAGCGTCAATGGAAGAGCGCCTCGATGATGTTGCTCAAGGCAAACTTGATTGGCGTGAGTTGCTCGACCATTTTTACAAAGAGTTTTCTGATCTGCTGGAAAAGGCTAACGAACCAGAACCGGCGGGAATGCAGCCGAACGAACCCACGCTCACAGATATAGAGTGCGAGAAGTGTGGACGCTTCATGAATATCAGGACGGCCAGTACGGGTGTTTTTCTCGGGTGTTCTGGCTACGCCCTGCCCCCAAAGGAGCGCTGTAAGCATACTATCAATCTCATGCCCGGTGATGAGGCCATTCGGGAGGATGCCGATGACGAGGCGGAGTCGCGTCAATTGCGCAGTAGGCACCGGTGCAAGCTATGCAACACCGCGATGGATAGCTATTTGATTGATGAGTCGCGCAAACTACACGTATGCGGCAACAACCCGGACTGCCCGGGATTTGAGGTGGAAGAGGGCAAGTTTAAGATCAAGGGGTATGACGGCCCGATCATCGAGTGCGATAAGTGTGATGCGCAAATGCAGCTGAAAACCGGCCGCTTCGGCAAGTACTTTGGCTGCACGAATGAGGCCTGCAAGAATACGCGAAAACTGTTGCGCAACGGCGAGCCAGCACCGCCAAAAATGGATCCGGTACCTATGCCCGAGTTGCAGTGCCAAAAGGTGGACGACCATTACATATTGCGTGATGGAGCCGCTGGGATGTTTCTTGCGGCCAGTCAGTTCCCTAAGAATCGGGAGACTCGAGCACCTTATGTTGATGAACTACTGCCTCATCAGGCCGAGATTGATCCAAAGTACGCCTTTATTTTCAGTGCACCAGTAAAGGATGCCGACGGCAATCGCGCGCAGGTTAGATTCAGCCGCAAGACTAAAGAACAGTATGTCATGACCGAGGTGGACAGTAAGGCGACCGGCTGGAAGGCCTTTTATCGCAATGGCAAGTGGGTGGTGGAAGAAAGCGGTGGTGCCAGGGCTAAACCCAAAGCTAAGACGCGTCGCAAGGCAGCGGCTAAGGCGAAAACCAAAACCAAAACCAAAACCAAAACCAAAACCAAAACACAAGCCAGTCGCAAGGTGTCAGCACAGTCTTGAGCAGCCAGCGTGCCAGAGCCAATCACTGTCTTTATCTGGCAAAAATCGTCAGCCAAGCGTGGCAGGAGGAGCTCGATAAAGAGCGTATCGCCAGTTCAACGCTCACGCAGGCATTCCTGGAGCCCACCCGCTGCCATCTGATCGCTGCCTACGGCTGGTTTTTGTTGGCCACCTGCAATGCCGAGCCTCCGCCAAATGGCTCGCTCCCCCGCGGTTGCGATGATCTTCAGCCCATGCCTGAGGGTCGAATGTTCCCACCCGAAATCAATGAGTTTAGACAGTTGGAAGAGACTGGGTGGTTGCAAACCATGCTTCGCGAATCCCAACTGGAGTCT
>JBCDFM010000305.1:0-5203 GCA_039178015.1 Pseudomonadota bacterium | reverse complement strand
GCTCTGGTGATAGACAGTGTCTCCATCGGCCCAAGGGGGGCCTGCAAAGAAAAAGGAGGAGAAACGCAATGATCGTAAACAAGTATTACTGGGCGAGGAAAACTGGCGAGGCGGCACTTTCCTATGTGGCTACGTGGTTGCGTACCGGCATTGCTCGCGGAAAAAGCATTGTAATAGTTGCGCTTGTGCTGCTGTTAGTCGGCATCCAACTCGACGCGCTCGCGCAGAGCGCTGATGGTATGGACTTCGAGCCAGAAGCATTCAATGAGCAATCCGGTTTGCCTACGGGGATCTTGCGACACCATCCCCACGCAGTGACTATGTGGTGGGTCATTTTCAATAACCCTGGCGCCTGTTTGGCAAATCCAGGCGGCGTCGAGAAGTGCGGAGCGGTTGATCTCTTCGGCCAGGATTATCTGGATTCGGTGGCCGCCGGCAATCCCGACGCGGGATTGATTATGGTCAATACACCTGCTGGCGTGAGCGTCATCTATGCGACTGGCGGCGTTACCGATGCACGCAATGGCAGGATTTTGCTGGCGGCATCGATCTACCGCAGCCCGCAGGAGTTCCTGATGTTAGATGGCGCACAAATCGTAGATCCACTGGCCACAGGTTTAGGCCTCATCAACATGGCCGCAGAAATACATCTGGTAGTGCGAGACCATGGCCGCGCACGCCGGGAGGGTTTCGTCACTCAGGTGAGCAACTTTCTAGAACCATTCTGTTCTGACCCATTGCTAGGTTATGAGGGTGGTAGAAATCTCTGTGTCGACGTTCAAGCCGCGGTATATGCGCCGGATGAGGACGGTCTGGATGAGGTTGTCGACCTTTCTAATGGTCGGGCGCTTTCGTTCGCACAGGCACATCTGTTCAGGCAAGGTGACGTGGTGCAGGCGATTCTGAAAACGCATATCCTGGATCGGCGCGGCCGCTGATTGTTCGCCTCAGTCGAGACTGACGAGCCCCAGGCTGCCCTGCGGGGCAGCCTTCTCTCGCGATCCATAAAGATGACGGCAAATCGCACAAAGCAACAAACACATGAACCAAGCAAGTGCTTACCAGTTTTTTGTGCGTTCTTGCTTATGTGCGGCTGCCTACAGGTAGCGCATGACACCTCCGCTCAATACCACGCAAGCCTAATCTTTGCTTTCTAGCCAGATATCCAGCTGCGTACCAATCCATTTATGAAAGCGCCGCCGGTCTCTTTGCTTATCCGTAAGGCCAACGCTGCGCAGAAACGCGCCGGCAAATAAAGCCTCAGATGCTAAAACCAGGTTAATGAAGGCGATTTGGTGTTTGGCTTCCAGCGCGGTAAGTCCTTTATCTCGCTGCCACGTTTTGCAAAAGTCGGTAAACATGCCCTCCTCGTCGCTCTGCCAACCCGCCTCAATCAACCACATAGCCAGTTTCGCAAATTGCTGCCTATCGTAAATATCCGCGAGCTGCTCCATTAATGGGGCTAGGTCTGTCTCTCTGCGATCTTGCACCGCGGACTTCAACTTTCTACCACCGTAGGCCAGCAGAGCCTCTAGCAGTGTTTCGCGATCTTTAAAATGGTAATGGATTGCTGCGTCGGTAATCCCCAGTGATTCGGCGACGGCTTGAACTTTCACCGCCTCCGGTCCACCTTCAACAAAAAAGGCATGGGCCGTTTCCAGAATGCGCTGTTTTGCCTGCAACGCCGGTAGTCTTTGCCTACGCGCAGGATTTCGCTTTTTAGTTGCATCTTTCATTAACTTAGACTACTCTAAGTATTATTACTTTGGCAACTCTAAGTAAAGGAGTAGAGTATGGAAGCCTTGGAGCGTTTCTCCCAGTACGCCATAGACTTTGAGAAGACCTACAAAGATGACGATTGGCAGCGGCTAGAGCAACACTTTCACGAGAACCTAATTTACGAGGTCTGCAATATGCCTTTTCACTGCCACCTCTCCGGTCGCGACGCTGTGTTCAGTGGTATGAGAAAATCGCTAGATGGATTCGACCGGCGCTGCGAGCGCGCGCTGCAGCCACCGACCGTGATGAAGGTCGAAGGTAATAAAGTGCTCATTAATGCAGGTGTTAGATATTCTCAGGGTGATTCAGAAATTACCTCTACGCTGTGGGAGGTTGTCACGATCGAGGATGGCCGTATTTGGCATTTAATGGATATATACTCGCCTGGAGACGATCAGCGCTACCTGCGCTGGATTGCTGAAAGTAGCCGGGAGCTGGATGCCTCTTATGTTGAGTGATAGTAATCGACACACGCGCACAACCGTCATCCTGGGCCTGGGGCAGCGGGCATAAAAAGGTCCACAGTTGTCTGCATTCATAGCCGGAGCCATTGCGTGAAAGGTCAATGCCTGTGCAAAAACATGTCGCTGGAGTGGAATACAGCGACTGAGCTCATCGCTCCTCGTCGCTGCGGTTGCTCATTCTGCACGGCACGAGAAATCTGCTGGGTCGGTGAGCCCGACTCTCGTCTAAGGGTAAGGATACAAGACTCAAACTTGCATACCGTCCTTAAGCAGGGAACCGAGACAGCTGATTTTCATCAGTGCCTGGGCTGCGAACAGATTGTTTTTGCCAGCTGTATCATTGATGGTAAACACTATGCCGTGATCAACGCCGCAACCTTGGTCGATCAACATAGGCTCACGGACGCAACCGATACCGATTTTGATGGAGAATCGCTGGACATTCGCCTTGCCCGCCGCAAAACCAAGTGGTGCCAGCTAGATGCCTTCAACATCTAGGGGGCAAACCAAGAAGCGTTGAACTGAGCCACGTACGCCATAGATGGTGTCATCGAACCTTGCCCTCAGGAACCGAGCAAAGTGCAGTAAACAAGGTGGTGTTAAAAAACCGCGGAAGTGGCGCTCTGAAGAATACTCTCAGCCACCTGTTCAGCCACAATCGCGGTTGGCAGGCCCGTTGTGTCAGAGCGCTCTAGTACCTGTTCAAGCGTAGCGGATATCTGTCCTATATGCGCCCGGGATGCTTGCGCATGGTCACCACTGCGCTGATAGTGTACGTCAATAATGCCACCCGCATTGATAAGAAAATCTGGACAATACAGAATGCCGCGCTCGGCCAACGCGAACCCATCTTCGTCACTGGCGAGCTGGTTGTTGGCAGCGCCCGCCACGATACCGCAGCGTAAGGCAGGGATCGTCTCACTATTCAATACGGCTCCCATGGCGCAGGGAGCGAATATATCGGCTTCTACGCTTAAAATGGCATCTGCTGACACTGGCCGAACGCCGAGCTCTTGCTGTGCGCGTCGCAGGTTATCCCCCGCTACATCCGTTGCATATACCACGGCTCCGGCTTGACAAAGATGACGCGCCAGTTGGAAGCCAACCTGGCCCAACCCCTGAATCGCCACTCTGATATCGCGCAGATCATCGGCACCCAACCGATGTCGAATGGCTGTCTTAATCGCCAGAAAAACGCCGAATGCCGTGCTAGGTGACGGATCGCCACCGTGCGCATTGTCCATAACACCGCTCACCCACTCAGTGCGCTCTGCCATGATTCGCACGTCCGCTACTCCTGTGCCTGAGTCCTCAGCGGCAACATAGCGCCCACCTTGAGACTGCACAAAGTCGCCCATGGCACGCAACAGTTCAGGTGTTTTGTCACGCCGAGGATCGCCGATAATAACGGACTTGCCTCCGCCCAGCGGCAGCCCCGCCAGCGCCGACTTATACGTCATACCGCGTGAAAGGCGTAGCACATCGTGTAGGGCATCCGCATCTGATGGATAGGCAAACATTCTACAGCCGCCCACTGATGGACCGAGGGCGGTATTGTGCACGGCAATGATCGCGCGTAACCCGGACCTATCGTCGGAATGAAACGCCACAAGCTCGTGGCTATCATAGGCTGGCGCTGAAAGCACACTCATACTCTACCTCCTTCTGGAACCGGCGAACTTATGCCGCTTCAAAGATTCGCACTGTTGATCCGGGGACTCTCTTAAGTTGCCGACGTAATTGCTCGCGTTGCAGTACAAGTTTTTGGCGATTCTTGTCTTTAACGTGGCCATAGCCCCTTAGCTTCGCGGGCAGCGCAGCCAGCGCACAGGCGGTGTCATAGTTCTCACTATTTAGGTAGGCCCGTACGTCATCGATTAGTGATTCATATTCGACGATATCGAGTCGCTCTTGGCGACGTTCAGCGGTATAGCCAAATACATCGAGCGCGGTACCGCGCACGCCCTTTAATCGCGCAAGCATTCGAAAGGCCGTCATCATCCAGGGTCCAAACTCGCGTTTTCGAGGATGACCGGTAAGCGGGTCTTTTTTACTAAATAGGGGTGGTGCCATGTTGAAGCGTAAGGAGAAATCGCCATCAAAACGCTCTCGTAAACCCTCAATAAATGTCGGATCGCTGTAGAGGCGCGCGACTTCGTACTCATCTTTATACGCCATGAGTTTGTAAAAACTGCGAGCGACCTGCATCGTCAGGGAGTCAGCATCCGTCGGTCGTGGATCAGCTTCACGAACGCGCGCCACAAGTTGACGATAGCGCTCGGCATACGTTGCATTTTGATAGCGCGTGAGGCGATCGCTGCGGTCTGCCATCACCGCATCCAAATCCAATGGCGCAGGCTCGCTATCCTTTAGGCCCGCTGCCAGTAGCACTTGCGCTGGTTGATGGGCAAAGCGACGACCCCACTGAAACGCCCGTTTATTAAACTCCACCGCAACGGCGTTAAGTTCAATTGCTTGTTCCAGTGCTGAGCTGCTCACCGCTACCAGGCCACGTTGCCAGGCAAAACCCAGTAGAAACAGATTAGCGGCAATAGAATTCCCAAGCAGGGCCGTGGCAATCGCCGTGGCATCCACAAAATGACATTCGTTTTCACCCGCTTCGCTGCGAATCTTGTCCTGCATCGCGTCGGTAGGAAAGATGGCGTCCGGATCGTGTATGAACGCAGAGGTAGGAACTTCTGCTTCATTGACTACCGCATGCGTGCGCCCGTCAGCAGCCTTACCCAGTGCCTCATAGCTTGAGGTCACGGCCAAGTCACAACCCAATAGCAGATCAGCCTCACCCGCAGGAATCCGCACCGCTTTGATATCTTCCTGCACACTGCTCACTCGAACGTGACTCACCACTGCACCAAATTTTTGCGCCAGGCCCGTTTGATTAAGTGTCGCGCAGCCTTTGCCTTCAATATGCGCAGCCATAGCAACTAACGCGGTCACCG
>JBCDFM010000304.1:0-5221 GCA_039178015.1 Pseudomonadota bacterium | reverse complement strand
ACGGCGTTCAAATAGTCCTCATCAGAGGCAGCGGGAAAACCGTAGTTCACGCTGGCGCCACCCAAACCGTCGCCATGGGTCACCTCTATCAATGGGATACCCGCATCGTCCATTGCGGTGGCGACATCCACCATTTGCTCTATGGTAATTTGGTGTCGCTTTGGGTGCATACCATCGCGCAAACACATATCGTGAACAACAACTGACCGATCTTGCAGATTCATATCGCACTCCCCATCTGATCTAGGCCGCAACCGGAACAAATTTACCGGTGAGAATCTCTTCGGCATACACCTCGGCTGTGCGCAATCCCGCAGCCGTCATAATGTCCAGATTGCCAGCATACTTGGGTAGGAAGTCCCCCAGTCCTTCGACTTCCAAGTACAGTGACACGCGATTGCCATCAAACACGGGGCCGTTCTTCAACGTATAGCCAGGCACGTATTGCTGTACTTCCCGAAGCATGCTCCGTGCTGATTCGCGAATTGCGTCCTCTTTAGGATCGTCGACTGTTAAACAGTGTACGGTGTCACGCATAATTAAAGGCGGCTCCGCGGGATTGATGATAATAATAGCTTTGCCGCTGTCGGCGCCGCCGACCTGCTCAATGCCGCGGGTGGTGGTACGCGTGAACTCGTCGATATTCTTCCGCGTTCCAGGACCCGCCGACTTGCTGCTGACAGTAGCGACAATTTCGGCATAGGACACCGCTTGCACGCGACTAACCGCGGCCACCAGGGGTATCGTAGCCTGGCCACCGCAGGTCACCATATTGACGTTCATCGCACGGGCCGCCACGGCCTGCGCCAAATTCACTGGAGGTACACAGAAAGGCCCGATAGCTGCGGGTGTCAAATCGATCATGACGGCCCCCAGGGCATTCACTTTTCGGCTGTTATCAGCGTGCACATATGCCGATGTGGCATCGAAACAAATTTGAACCCCGTCCTCTTTGAGGTATGGCAGCAAACCGTCAACACCCTCGGCTGTGGTCTTTAAGCCCATTTCTTGTGCGCGTTTAAGACCGGGAGACTGCGCTTCAACTCCGACCATCCATACCGGTTCAATCCGCTCGCTGCGCGTGGCCTTCATCAGCAAATCAGTGCCGATATTGCCCGGACCAATAATGGCTGCTTTGATTTTTTCACTCATGCTTTGGTGCCTATATCTTCAACGTCAACGCGGTTTGTGCCTCTGATTTCATAGTGCCGGAACATACTCGCGCAGCAACGCGGGTCGTTTTATACGAAGCGACAGCTGCAGGCACCCACCCCTTCCAAGGTCAGAGACATTTCATCGCCTGCCACAACCGGTATCAGAGGTCCCAGCGAACCAGAAAGAATAACCTCACCTGCTTTGAAAGGTATTCCATACTCACCTAGCGTGTTTGCCAACCAGGCGACAGCTGTAAGCGGATTGCCCTGCACCGCGCTGCCCTCGCCCTCTGCTACCAGAACAGCATTTTTGAAAATGCTCATCTTTAGTGACGGCAGATCAAAATCTCTAGGGTCAACCTCGTCGCGACCCAATAAATAAGCACCGCAGGAGGCGTTATCAGCGACGGTATCCTCAATTTTGATGCGCCAGTCGTCAATGCGCGAATCCACGATCTCAAAGCAGGGCATGATTGTGGCAGTTGCCGCAAGCACATCTGCTTCGGTGATGCCGGGACCTTTCAGATCCTGTTGTAGGCGAAAGGCAATCTCACCCTCAGCTCGAGGCTGGATGAGATTGCCGTCAATGGATATTTCTGCCGCATCGCTGTACTCCATGGCATCCGTTAAAAACCCAAAGTCGGGTTGAAACACGCCAAGCATGTCCTGAACAGGCTTACTGGTTACGCCGATTTTTTTACCAACAAGTGCCTCGCCGTCCGCGAGACGGCACTGCAGAAAATGCTGTGAGATCTGGTAGGCAGCGTCCACGGTGATTGTTGGCTCCGACTCAGTAAGCGGTTGTATGGTCTTCCCGTTACGCAGTGCCTCAAACAGTGCCTGACCATAGGCCTTCATCTTTTCCGGTAACATCGATAATAAATAACTATTTTTTATGGATTTAGACAATAATATATATATTATTGGCAATATCAATTATTTCATCGATATATAGGGTGATTCGTGGCTGGCTTGGAACTGGCGAGTGGAAGTCCCGCCGATATTGATCAAAAAACTCTCAGCGGACAGATATACGGTCGCCTGCGCAATGACGTGATCAACGGCGAGTTCTTACCTGGGTCGAAGTTGGCAATCGAACAACTGCGCACGGTATACGAGGTGGGCGCGACACCACTGCGTGAGGCGCTACAGCGACTGAGCGCAGAGGGGTTTGTGGTGGTGCAGGGTCAGCGTGGCTTCCGTGTCGCAGATGTGTCGTTGCGGGAGCTCGAGGAACTTACCGAGCTACGCATATTGATTGAAGGTCAAGCCATTCGGGACAGCCTGCAACGCGCGGATGAACAGTGGGAATCGGATCTGGTGGTGGCTTTCCACCATTTGCGAAAGATCGAACAGCTAGCTAATCCGGAGCCGGAGCTCTGGGAAGCGCGCAACAACGCGTTTCACCTGGCACTGATCAGCCGCTGTGAATCCCAATGGTTGCGACGCATTTATAGTCTCCTTTACGACCAACACCGACGCTATCGGGTAATTGCCAGGGTTGAAAGAGAAGATCGAGATATCCATGGCGAACACGAAGCGATAATGGACGCGGCTTTGGCACGGGATATTGACCGATTACTGCAATGCCATGAAACGCACATAAGAAATACCGTGAGCGCTCTGCGGCACATTCTGGAGCCATCTTGAACCGACAGTCCCACCGCGCTGCCATGAAAGCCGCATGACCTCAGAACTTACCTTCGGTCAGGGCTGATGTCGCCTCGCGGCGCGCGGTACTGCTCGATTAGAGAGCCGGCCCGCGATTACGCTATAGTGGGACCTCTTTGCGCGGATAAAAGAAGTCCATCAGATCATCTTTTTGTGTCATAGCATCGCGATACCCACAGGCAATAAGTTCCTCACAGAACGCACCTTCAAACAGCAGATAGCTAGCCATGCTGGTACCGCCGCCCGATGGGGTCGCACCCGTCATTTTCAGAATCGAGCGCATTGCGCGCGGCAGGGCTTTGATGTGCTTTGCCACCAGTTCGTTGATCTCGATAGTCGGATTGATGCACAAAAAGTCGATGTGTCGCAAACCCGCGCTGGCAGACCGAGGATTCTCATTCGCGATAATACCGACCAACTCATTGATGCGCGCCATCGTCTCAACATCATTCTCTAGTGAATCGATAAATGCGCTGTTGAATAAATGACCCATAATGCGAGCCATGGAAGGAGACCTGGGTTCAGACGTCTTTGGACGCTGGCGATTCGGGTTATTGCTCACGCCCACAATCATTACGCGCTCTGCACCCAGGTGAATGGCCGGGCTGATCGGCGAGACTTGACGTAAGGCACCATCGCCGTAGTACGTATCGCCAATACGCGCAGCCGGCATAATGGTGGGAATGGCTGAAGACGCAAGCAGATGCTCTATGGTCAGTTTGGCCGGCACTCCCCTTCTTCTCGCCTTGCGCCAGGGTGGCAAAATGTCGCCGTCCAGGTCGCTTTGATAAAACGTAATGGATTCGCCGGTAGCATAGCTCGATGCCGTGATACCAATTGCATCCAGCAACCCGCCCTGCAAACGCCGCTCCAGATCACCGAAGTCGATTGCGCGAGCAAGCAACTGTGCCAGGGGCTCGTTGTTCAGGATGGAAATCGGTCTGCGGCGGCCACTACCCTGATGAAACAAAGACACCGCCAGCCGCAATATACCACCGATCAAGTGCTTGGAGCTGGCTTTGTAGACCTGACCAACATGCAGCTGGCTCCAAATGCGCTCCACTTTTTTTACCGCTAATCGAAAATTATTTGCTGAAGCCCCGAGGGCTACTGCGTTGATAGCGCCCGCGGAAGTACCCGTGATAATCGAAAATGGATTGTGCGCACGTTTCGGTAACAGCTCGGCCGCCGCTTTGAGCACGCCCACCTGATAAGCGGCTCGCGCACCACCCCCCGTGAGCACAAGAGCCGTCCGGTCTTCTACCGGCCGATGTGGATTCATATAGCCTTATCCCCCGCTCAGAGAGACTAACACAGAGTGGCTGCCGGATAGGGGAACACTTCGCGGAAACCGCCAAATTAAGGCATGGGATAAATCAACTGGCTTTCCGCGATGTTTGAAGGGCCTACCAGTCGCCGATCCTTACCCTGCCATTGCAGCAGATAGTTGTTCTTGCCGATCTGGCGACCATTTTCGTCAACCCTGTAAATGCCTAACAGCGAATTGAATACCATAGTATGTAGCTGCTCGCGCACAGCGGCAGGTTCAGTCGTACCGGCTAAGCGCACTGCCGCCTCGATAACCTCGCCACCGCCATAGCCCAGTGCGGCATAGGCCGCCGGATTGTTGCCGTAAAGCTGGCGGAACCGATAGGCGAAATCTTGTGCACCGGGTACTCTGATCCCTCTCAGCCACTGCACGACACCGGACACCCCTTCTGCATCGGCCAAGAGCGTTTGACCGAATTCCGCAAGCGATGCACCAACGCCAAACACGAGCATCTTCGGTTTGACACCCTCGCGCTTAAGCTCGCGCACTAGATCCACCGAACCGTCCAGATAGGCGATCGCCATGATGACATCGGCATCAGCGGCTTTCAGCTGATCGACCATTTTCGGAATCTCTGCCACGTCATCAGCCGATTGATCCAGCACGATCTGAATTCCGAGTTCATCGGCGGTGAGTCGCACGCCGGATACTACCTCCCGTCCAAAGTCTGTATTGGCCCATACCAGCGACATCGTCTGTGCCCCATTCTCAGCCGCGGCGACAATCGCCAAGTCCATATAGCGACTGGAAGGCGTGTCCAGCCCCACGATGTTGTCATACCCCCGCTCCCATATTTCCTCCGCGGACGCGCCAAGGGTCAGCATCGGCGTGTTGTACTTTTCAGCGACCTGACTCGCAGCCATGGTGATGTCTGAGGAGTAGGGACCCAGCAGGACGTCGACCTCGTCCTCGGTGATCAACTTCTGATAGAGCTCTGCGCTGCGGGCAGCATCGGAGCCATCATCGTAGAACACCAATTCTACTGGCCTGCCCAGCAAGGCACCCCTGGAGTTGATATCCCGCACCCACATCTGAATACCGCGTAGCTGATTTAGACCAAACTCTT
>JBCDFM010000303.1:0-5236 GCA_039178015.1 Pseudomonadota bacterium | reverse complement strand
GGGGATACGACGCTTTCAATCTCCGCGAAAAGCTGTTGCTTTATCTGCAGGTCTTCAACGACGGCCTCGATCACGATATCGCAGTCTGCGATGTCATTGATGCGAGTGCAGGGAATGAGGTTGTTGATGGACTGATCCCCCTCCGCTCGACTGATTCTTCCCTTCTCGACCCGTTTGTTGAGCATATCGATAACGAATGCGTGGGCTGCAGATACCGCGCTTGCTGAGGCATCGTAAAACTTGACGGGCGCCCCCGATTGCGCGAACAGCTGCACGATACCTCGGCCCATGGCCCCGGCGCCTATGACTGCGATCGCTTGGCTGTTTGCGACGTTCACAACCGTTCGATGATCATACTCGGTGCCAGACCGCCGGCGGCGCATAGCGTGACAAGACCGCGTTGTAGATCACGGCGCTCTAATTCATCGAGTAACGTACCCAGCAATATCGCGCCCGTTGCGCCAATAGGGTGGCCCAGCGCTATTGCGCCGCCGTTCACATTGAGCTGGTCATGATCAACATGCAACCGTTTCATAAAGCGCAGCGGTACTGCAGCGAAGGCCTCATTCACTTCGAACAAGTCGATATCGTCGCTGCTTAGCCCCGCGTTATCGAGTGCTTTCTGCGCAGACGGCACGGGTTCATTCAAATTGTACTCGGGACTGCCCGCAACGCAGGCACTAGCGATAATTTTGGCCCTCGGCTTCAGGTTATGAGCTCTGGCGTAGTCGGGAGAGGCGAGAAGAATGGCTGCAGCCGCGTCAACGATACCTGAAGAATTCCCCGCGTGATGAACGTGGTCTATGGAGAGGTCTGGCCACATCATGCGTGCCACTTCGCCGAAGCTATGATGGTTATCCATGGGGTAGTCCATGAAATCTTTAAACACCGGCTTTAACTCAGCCAGTGACTCGATTCTTGTGCCTGGTCTGGGGTACTCGTCTACGGCCAGAGCGACTGCGCCGAGCTCGTCCTTGATGGGTACAATGCTGTTCTCGAAGTAACCCTTCGCTATCGCATTCGCGGCACGCTGTTGGCTTTCGGCGGCGAAACCATCCACATCCGCGCGGCGGAATCCTTCTTCTGTTGCGATAACATCGGCTGAAATGCCTACGCTTGTAATAGGGTGCATGTTACGTAGATGTAGGTTGTGCTGGTCAGTTGCCAGATTAGGCTTCTCTGGGAGTGACATCATTTCGACGCCACCTGTTACGACCAGTTCGTGCAGGCCGCTCGCGATGCTGTTTGCTCCAAACATGGTCGCCACAAGGCTAGAGCCGCAAAAATGATCGACTGTGGTGCCGCAAGTGTGTAGCCATCCAGCGTCAAGCGCTGCCATACGCGCGATATCCCCGCGCTGACTGCCTTGCAGGTTGCCGCAACCGGCGATCACATGCTCGACGTGCTCGCGTTCGAGATCATTTCGCTGCTCAACAGCGCTGAGTATCTGCGAAAGTAGTCGCTGAGGGTGAATTCCGGCGAGGCTGCCTTTGTCAGCTCTACCGAGACCACGTGGACTTCGGGCGGCATCGATAATCCAAACGTCTTGCATATATAGCTTCTTTTTCTTTACGCAGATCTTTATGCAGAGACTGCGAGCTAAAGCCATTGTTCGGTTTTCGGTTACTGTTGTTGTTACTTTACAGTAGTGATAAGCTAAATGCAATTGAGTAGGGATGCACAAACGGTTCTCGAACGTGAACTTTGATTTTTCTGAAGAGCAGAAAGCGTTACAAAAACAGGTGCAGCGCTTTCTGTTAGATCGCAGTGCCCTGTCTGTTGTGAGGACAATTCTAGACGATGACGCGTTATATCACTCGGAATCTGTCTGGCGTGAAATGTTGGATTTGGGCTGGGTTGGCGTCGCAGTTCCAGAGGAGTACGGCGGTGTCGGTTTAGGTTATCTCGAGCTTTGTGTTGTTGCTCAGGAGATAGGCCGGTCACTTGCACCGGTGCCGTTCTCATCGACTGTGTATCTTTTTTGCGAAACGGTTTTGCGCTGCGGCGACAGCGCGTTGCGAGAATCGATACTGCCCGATGTTGTCACCGGGGCACAGGTAGGGACTTTGGCCTTCGCTGAAGGTTTGGGTTTTCCCCGGCCTAGTCAAATTAAGTTGCGATATGAAGAAGGAAAACTCAGCGGTGAAAAATGGCCGGTGCCTGATGCCATGATAGCGGATAGTGCGGTTGTTCTGGCTGCCGATGGGAACGGCGAGCCCTGTTTGTGTCTTGTAAGGCTGGACCAAGACGGGGTTCGACGTCGACCGCTAGATTCGGTGGATCCTACCAGAGGCCAAGGGCTTCTTGTTTTTGAAGCTGTAGAGGCGACGCATCTTGGTCCGACAGGTGATGCTGCCTGGAAACTTTTTCGGGATGTGCTCAACGCAGCGGCTGTTTTGTTTGCCTTCGAACAAGTGGGTGGCGCAGAGGCTTGCCTGCAGAAATCAATTGAGTTTGCCAATGAACGTACCGCGTTCGGTAGGTCCATAGGTTCTTTTCAGGCGATTAAACACAAGCTGGCGGACGTTTATGTTTCTAATCAGCTTGCGCTGAGCAACGCCTATTACGGCGCATGGGCATTGGCCTCGGATGCCCAGGAGTTAGCGTTGGCGGCAAGCGTGGCCAGAGTCAGTGCGATAGAGGCCTATGAACGGGCGGCTTCAGAAAACGTGCAAGTTCACGGCGGCATGGGTTTTACCTGGGAGGCGGATTGCCATCTCTTTCTACGACGCTCAAGGTCTCTTGCCCTAGCGATTGGCGACATTGGGATGTGGAAAGAACAGATCACCTCAGAGTTTGAGCAAAAGGCCGCTTGATCCGAGCTCGCACAAGGATCGACATTCGTCGGAGATACTATGGATTTTGATGACACACCTGAAGAAGCTGAATTTCGACAGGAAGTCAAAGCTTGGTTAGCGGGGCAGGCCTCGCGCTACGATTTAACACTGCAAGGCGCCTTATCGCTGGACGAGCAGTTAGCGCTTGGTCGTGAGTTTCAGGCCAGCAAAGCTGAAAAAGGCTATGCAAAAATCACCTGGCCCAAAGAACTTGGCGGTATGGGGGGTACACCCATGCAGGCCGTCATCTATGATCAAGAGGAGGAAAAGTACGATTTTCCCACTGTGTTTTTCGCTATTAGTTTAGGCATGCCGATTCCGGTCATGCGGCGCTTTGCCACCGAAGCGCAGAAGCAACGCTACCTGTTACCTGCACTGAGAGGGAAGGAAATATGGTGTCAGTTGTTTTCAGAACCCGCTGCGGGATCCGACCTGGCGGGGATTCGACTACGCGCCGTGAAAGAGGGTGATGACTGGATTTTGAATGGTCAAAAGGTATGGACCTCCTGGGCGCACATTTCTGACTTTGGTGTGATAGTTACGCGCACTGACCCGAGCCTACCGAAGCATCAGGGTTTGACCTATTTTTTTGTAGATATGAAGGCACCTGGTATTCAGATTCGTCCTATTAAACAGGCGACCGGAGGTGGCGAGTTTTGCGAGGTCTTTTTCAACGACGTCCGAGTTCCGGATGCTTTTCGCCTCGGCGAAGTGAATGGCGGTTGGCAGGTGGCCATAGCAACCTTGATGGAGGAGCGATTTGCGGTCACTGAAGCATCTGGGGGTGGCGCATCTTTGGAGGATACGGTGCGTTTTCTGAGGCGTGAATTTAACGATGGGCATTCCGGCTTAGACGATCCTCGTGTGCGTGACAGGATCGCTGACTGGTATGTGGCAGAATCTGGCATTAACAACTTCTACGCGCGCCTACTGACCGGTCTATCTCAAGGGCAATTGCCTGGTCCTGAAGCGGCGCTGAGCAAACTGGTGATCGCGAAGAAGTTGCAATCGCAGTCGTCGGAGCTGATGAATGTGTGTGGCCCGGCGGGTGCAATCTACCCAGATCACCAGGCCTCGCGCGCTAACGACCACCGCATAGCATGGCTTGAAGCTGCGGGCTATCGCATCGCTGGAGGCACCGACGAGATATTGCGTAATACTATCGCTGAACAGGTTCTGGGTCTTCCTGGCGATATTAGGGTAGACAAGAACATACCCTTTAATGAGTTGACATAGCGTGCCCAAACAAGAGAAAGCGCGCGCTTGATGGGTATTTTGTCGGGCATGCGAGCGGTAGAGGTGTCTGCTTTTGTCGCCGCACCTTCCGCAGGACTGGCATTAAGTCAAATGGGGGCTGAGCTCATACGTATAGACGATGTCAGAGGTGGTCTGGATTATCATCGCTGGCCGGTGACGAACAACAATGTCAGTTTGTTTTGGCAGGGCCTCAATAAGCATAAGCGTTCGGTAGCGATCGATATCCGCAACCCCGAAGGGCAAGAACTTGCTCGAGAAATTATCTGCGCTCAGGGCGAAGACGCTGGACTACTGATTACAAACTTTCCACCCAAGGGCTGGTTAAGCTATGACAGCCTATGCGCCGTGAGAAATGATCTAATACAACTCACCATCATGGGTAATCGACACGGTGGGTCTGCGGTCGATTACACGGTCAACCCCACGATGGGGGTACCGCTATTCACCGGGCCAGAAGACTGTGAAGGACCGGTCAACAGCGTGATTCCCGCGTGGGACTGCATCACAGGCCAAATGGCTGTCTCGGGATTGCTGGCCGCCGAGCGGCACCGCCGGATTAGCGGGGAAGGGCAGCATATCAAGCTCGCCCTGGAAGACGTGGCTCTGGCCACAATGGGCTCCCTGGGATTTTTGGCTGAGGCTGAGATCGGCATTGAACGCGAACGATCCGGAAACTACCTCTATGGTGCGTTTGGGCGAGATTTTTTATCAGCGGATGAAGTGAGGTTTATGCTTGTCGGTTTAACACCTAAGCAGTGGCGAGGGCTATGTCAGGCGACGGGACTCCAGACGAAATTCGAGCAACTCTCACAATCCCGAAATTTGGACTTTACCCGAGAAGGCGATCGCTACCTGGCTCGCGAAGAGATTGCTGAGCTGGTCCAATTCTGGGCAGGCGATACCAAGATGGCAGAAATCGATGCTGCTTTCTCTGATCACGGTGTGTGCTGGAGCCGATATCAAACCGTGGCTGAACTATTGCGCAACGATCCGGCATGCTCTGAAGAAAACCCCATGTTTAGCCGGCAGGAGCAACCCGATGTCGGAGACATTTTAATGCCGGGTACCCCGCTGGACTTCTCAAAGCATGAACGCGAAATGAGTAATAAAGCGCCGCGGCTAGGTGAACATACTGCGCAAGT
>JBCDFM010000302.1:0-5266 GCA_039178015.1 Pseudomonadota bacterium | reverse complement strand
GTCAGTCGCAATATAAACCTTGCTTGCGCCACTCGCACTGGCCTGCTCCCAAACCCGTTGCACCATCGGTTTGCCAGCGATATCCAGCAGTGGCTTGCCGGGTAAGCGACTTGAACCAAAACGAGCGGGGATGACGATGATGTATGACATCTTATTCCTAGCGTTTCACCAGCTTGACCACCGCATCAAGTACTGCCGGAGGTAGCTGTGCGTCAATTTTCAAGTACCAGACATTATCATCTGCAAAGTCCTTACATTTTACCGCGTCCTTTTCGGTCATGAGAATAGGCATATCGGCTAGTCCGGCCAGATCCGCCGCCTCGAATTTATGATGGTCCGGAAACGGATGCTCCTTGGGTTGAAAGCCGAGGTCGCGCAAAAAATCAAAGAATTGATCGGGCTGCCCCAACCCTGCGACGGCGTGCACGTTTGCCTGTAATGAGGCAACTGCCGGCGTCCGGTGTTCTGATGTGGCCACACTGACTAACGCCAGTGGAACATAGCGAACCGCAGTCTCTGCATTCTCGCCATGGCGATACAGCAGGAAATCCACCGTCCACAGGCGATCGACGGGTTCTCGAAGAGGTCCGGCAGGCAGGCAAAAGCCGTTGCCGATACCACGCTTGTTGTCCAGCAGTGCGATTTCCAGATCACGATGCAGGGTCGGATGCTGCAAACCATCATCGCTGATGATCAGATCCAGCTCGCACTCTTTCAATAGCAGACGCGCGGCTTCTGCACGAGACACCGCCACTGCACAGGGTGCGCCTGTTCGTCGGTAAATCTGCACGGGCTCGTCACCCACCTGCTCGGCAGTCGATAATTGATCCAAACGCTTGGGTCGCAGTGTAGGGACCGCCCCGTAACCGCGACTGACCACACCAACTGTAAGACCTTGCTCACGTAGCTCTTCAATCAGACTGATGACCACTGCTGTTTTACCGGTGCCGCCTACCGTGATGTTGCCAACCACAACAACAGGCACGGATGCGCGATAGGCTTTGCGAATATCTCGCTGGTAGAGCCCTCGTCGCTGCGACGTGGCCAGACGGTAGAACACCTCCAGAGGCCGCAACAGAATCAGCCACCAGGCTCGTTCGTACCAGCTTTTCACCAACCACTGCTGGAATGCACCGCTAATCATTAAAGTGCCGCCTGTAGAGCTGAGCGTAAAGACCATTCTCGGCCAGCAGCTCGCCGTGAGTGCCTGAGGCGACCACCTTGCCCTTGTCCATCACGATAATATTATCGGCGTGCTCTACGGTACTTAGGCGATGAGCCACCACCAAGGTTGTCCTGTTCACCATGACATTATCCATAGCTCGCTGTATTCGCTGCTCGGATTCCGTATCCAATGAAGATGTTGCTTCATCCAGAATCAGTACTGGTGCATCTTTTAGAATAGCGCGTGCGATGGCAATTCGCTGTTGCTGACCGCCGCTAAGGCCGCTTCCATCATCGCCCAAATGTGTTTCCAAACCCTCGGGCAAGCTCTCCACGAATTCACGGGCAAAGGCCGCATCCAGCGCTGCACTCACGGCCTCACTATTTGCCTTGGCCAGAGACCCGTAGGCGATATTGTTATACACGCTGTCATGAAACAAGGCTACGCGCTGCGACACTATGGCGAGTTGGGCGCGCAGATTGTCCATTCGGTAATCGACAATAGGAACATCATCTAACAAGATATCGCCTTCTATCGGCTCATAAAAGCGAGTGAGAAGTTGCACCAGGGTGGTTTTACCGCTGCCTGAAGGACCTACCAGAGCCACAGTCTTACCCGCCGGAATGTCAAAGCATACATCTTGGAGGATGAGCTTATCCGTATCTGGGTAGCTAAACGTCACGCCGCGAAATTTGATATCGCCGCGCGCGTGCTCAATCACTCGTTGACCACTATCCGCCTCCGCTTCCATATCCAGCTGCGCGAAGATGTCTTCCGAGGCCGCGAGTCCTCGCTGGATATCACTTTGCACCTCGCTGAGCTGACGAATCGGCTTACTCAATTGGGTCGCCGCCGTTAGAAATGCCGCCAGCGAAGGTCCAGTAAAGCCCTGCAACACATCGGGGCTCAACGCAAACCAAACCAGTAACGCAAGAGCAACGGCTAGCAGGGTCTGAATAACGGGTGTGCTTAAACCCTCAGCAAACGCAAGCTTGAGATTCTGCTTTCGATTGTAGGCACTGGCGTTCCGAAATCGATCTCGCTGACGCTGCTGACCACCGAACACGCGAATCTCGCGATACCCTTTAACGCTCTCTGCAGAAACCTGCGTGACGTCGCCCATCGACGATTGAATGTGGCGACTATAGCGTCGAAAGCGCTTGCCCACCTGATTAACGACAATGGCGACCAAAGGGGTGACTGCCACAAATATCAAACACAAGCGCCAGTTCAAGTGCAGCAGATAAGCTACCAGCGCGAGCACCGTAATGCCTTCGCGCACGACCACCTTTAGCGACTTGGTCACAGCGCCAGACACCTGCTCCACATTAAACGTGATGCGTGAAATCACAGCGCCTTGATTGACACTATCGAAATAGGCAGCGGGCGCTACCAGCATGCGGTCGAAAACCTGACAGCGTAAGGTATGAATAAGGCTGCGTGACACGTAGTTCATGCAGTAGTTGCCGAGAAAAAACCCGATGGCGCGGACGCTGGCAATCGTTACTAAAGCTAACGGAACGGCAATGCGCGCAAACTCCACGGGGCTGAGTTGACTATTCCCCGCTAACGCATAGGCAAAGCTGGCAACAATTCCCGCGTCGGCGGCGCTCCCTTCATCCAGCGCATTGAGCAAGAACTGCATCAAGTCAGCCAACAACACATTGCCTGCTGCATAGAACAAGTAGCCGACTAAGCTAAGGCAGAATATGGGCCAGTGTGGGCCAATGTAAGCCAGTAGCCTGCGGTAGACCTGCCAGTCGCTCATGCCGCGAGCGCCAATAGGCAGCTGCGGCAAATCGCGGAATCTAGCCACCCGATTCCGTTCCGGGAGGCTGCCTTGTTGTGATGCTAAGGTGAACAAATCCCATCTGGCCGGCAGCATCCATAGCACGCACGACGTGCTGGTGCGCGGCATCGGCATCGGCGGTAATAACCATAGGTAAAGCGGTATCCCCGGAAGATACCTTGTAGATTGCTGCCTGCAGCGTGCGCATCCGATTGTCGACCAAACCCTGGCCATTCACCCGGTAATTACCCGCTTCATCGACCAGGATCTCTATCTGTTCTTCCACGGTTTCCTTGGCCTGCCCCTCTGCCTCTGGTAAATCGATACTCAGCTGGGTTTCACGAGTAAAAGTCGTGGAGACCATAAAAAAGATGAGCAACAGAAATACCACATCAATCAGTGGGGTCAGGTTAATACCCACTTCCTCATTCTGTTGGCGGCGAAATTTCAAGATTAGGAATCCGAGCCTTCTTCGCTGTGCAGTGCATCGACCAGTTTAATGGTCTCCTGTTCCAGCTCTACCACAATGCCATCGATGCGTCCAACAAAGTAGCGGTGCATGACCAGTGCAGGTATCGCCACTGCCAGGCCGGCAGCGGTAGTGATCAAAGCCTGAGAGATACCCCCGGCGAGGGCGCTGGCGTTTCCCGTCCCCTGAGCCATGATCTCGGCAAAAACCCTAATCATGCCAAATACCGTCCCTAATAGACCCAATAGCGGTGTTACAGCTGCAATGGTCCCCAGTGTATTGAGATAGCGCTCCAGATCATGCACCACATGCCCGGCCGCCTCTTGTATACTCTCCTTCATGACATCTCGGCCATGATAAGCATTGCCAAGGCCAGCCGCGAGGATGCGACCCAGCGGCGACGCCTTCTTCAGATTGCGCAATCGCTCGGCATCCAACTCGCCCGCTTTTAACTGCTTCCAAACAGTGGCAAGCAAATGCGGTGGTGCAATCTTTTTCGGATTCAACGTGTAGAGGCGCTCTACACAAATGGCCAGGCCAACGACCGAGCACAGTAGAATCACAACCATGACCCACCCGCCCGTGGTAACCAATTCAAGCACTAGCGAAGCCCCCCTATTCTCTTATGGTCACCATTATACCCAGCCGTCAGATCACTAAGAAGTCATTACATCCAGAAACGAGCAACTTGTTGCCGGTACTGATTGACCTGTACGGGCTCGCCTTCGGCGAACACAAATTGTAGAGCACCGCCGCTAGCGGTGTTATAGACCGACGCACCCATCCGCGTCAGACGATCGACTACCTTGGGGTGTGGATGGCCAAAGCGATTGGCATAGCCACTGCTAATCACGGCGATAGCCGGGCTCACCTCTTTCAACAACGCATAGGATGAAGAGGTAAGACTACCGTGATGCGCGACCAGCACCCAACCGCTCTTTAACCTTGACCGCCAATAGCGCACCAGATCGCGTTCGATCTTAGTCTCAATATCACCCAGCAGCAGCAGTCGATGACCTCGAGACTCAATCAGCAATACACACGAGCTGTTATTGCTGGAAAGGCCCTCGATGCCGGCCGGACTCAAGAACTGAAAGGACGATCCATCCGGCCAACGCCAGGCCGCACCGGACCGACAGAGATCGCCGCGGGGCGTCGCTGAGCCATCACCACCATAGAATACGCGACGGACAGGCATAGCCTTCAACAGACTCTTAGCACCCGCACTGTGGTCGTTATCCTGATGACTCACTACCAACGTATCGACACGTGAAATGTTTTTATGGCGCAAAAACGGCAGTATGACAGAAGTGGCCATATTAGCTCCTGCGGGATCGCCACCTCCCGTATCGTAGACTAAGCTTCGCGACCCCACGTTGACCACAACCGAGGTCCCTTGACCGACATCCAACACCGTGACAATCATCGGCATGTTTCTGAGCAGAGGTCGGCCAGTCGGGTGCGCGTGTTCACCCCTTCCTGATACTAGCGCTGGCAGCACCAAGAATGCTACGACGATATTGCTCCTAGCGGGCATAGGTACAGCCAGTAGCGCAACACCAATACAGGCCAGCACCACATCGATTACGCTGGGTTTAAAAGAAAGATAGAACAGTGCTGCATTGCGCTCTGCGAGCATTTGCGCCCAAGGCAGTATTTGTTCCAGCGGCCATGTCGCCAACCACCACACTACGGCACTGAGCGCGGGGCTAAGCGCTAGCAGCAGTACACCCAACAATGCTAGTGGAACCACCCAAACACCCACCAACGGGATCATAATGACATTGGCAACAGCTGCCACCGTACTTCCTCCACCAAACCACCAGGCCGTCAGCGGGATCAT
>JBCDFM010000301.1:0-5316 GCA_039178015.1 Pseudomonadota bacterium | reverse complement strand
GACTGTGCTGCCGAATCGAGCTCTGTCACCGCAGCGTAGTACGGTCCTGGAAGCGAACACCCAAGCGCAGCCATTGGAACAGGGGTTTTTTCTGCTATTTGATCACGACGAACCGAAACAGATTAGTAATGTTCTATTTGTTTCTATTTTGCATGATGATGGAAGCTTTGTTATGCAAAAGCCGTTTAAAATCGATGAAAACCTGGACCTCGAGCGCCTGCATAAAATGGGCATAAACATTGTGATCGAAGCAGATGGTGGGCTGAGTGTTTCAGCGAGACAGTACTAGAGCGCAAAACGGGTTATCGGAGGAAAAGATCATGAAAAGGCACAAGCTGAAGTTAACAACCCTGTTCCATGCCGCAATTGCAATACTGCTTTGTAATAGCGTTGCATTTACGCAGATTGCTTCTGCCGATGATGAAGTGGCTGCGTTGGTCGTTGATAATGGCTCGGGCATGCTTAAATTTGATCCACCGATATTTATGACTAATCTCACTGGGCTACCTGCCACGATAGTGTGGCAGACCCTGGTACCGAACCGCGCGCTGACTCCGCAGCGTGGCACCTTAGTTGCCGCGGATGCAGATTCGACCCAGTCTGAGGAAGGTTTTTTTATACTGTACGACCGCGACCAGCCGAATGAGATTAACAATGTGCTGTTCATATCCATTCTGGGCGAGGACGATAGCCTGGTGACGCAGGAACTTATGGTCATCGACGAAAACGTTGATCTGAAGCATCTGCACCAGAAAGGTATTGAGATTGTAGTTACTGCTGATGGCAGCCTGAGCGTGTCGCGGCGTGAATAGCGGCCGATACGGCTGCCGGTGTTGCAGTCGAAAACTGCTCAGCGTGGCGACAGCCACTGAGAACTTTTCTAAGGACGCGTGTTTCTAGGGTCGCAAGGTCTGGCGAATAGCCATGAACGCTATCCCACGCGCGCAGCGGGGCTGGCAGTCAATTCGCAGCGCCGTTGCGATTTCGCGTGATATTCAAGGTCTTGTTTGCCGGAGTGTGAGCGTAATATTCTCGACTTTTAGCGGCTAGTTGCTGGCCGAAAAACGAACCAGGCGGTACGCTACGTCAAAATTTGCTATTCACTATATGGTTCACTGCCGGGGTTTAACCGGCTTTGATGCTCGGGCATTTTGAGAGGGGAAGTAGTATGAAAAAACCAGTGACTGCTTTTTGGGGCGCGTGTGTTGCGGCAGCTCTGATGGTTCAGAGTGCAATGGCGTCTGACCAGCCTGACGCCTCCGCTGCAGTAGATGCTCAAGCCGTTACCGAGCTCTTCATTATCCATGCCCCCTCCGCAGCTCTGAATCGGACTGCTGAGGGCCAGCTTCAGTTAACCTTAGATCAAGTTGATCCAACCGTTATGCGTTTCGCTGACCGACCTGTCCGCCGGGCGGCACACATGAAAATTAAAGCCTTTCTCTCTGCATGGGATGAAGGTCCCAATAGCTTTCATAATGATCCACCGAATGCTGATTTTGTTTCCGGCACAGATCAAGAACAAGACATTGTCTTCGCCTTGAGCGACCCTCGTTGGAAGACAGCCGATCAGCTTCAGTTTAATGTGAAAGTCGTAAAGGGCGACATGGCTGCCAAGACGGGTAACTATCAGAATGTCAGTCTGTTTTTAGACAGCGACATCCTCCCCTGTCGTACCTGCGATTATGCTGATGAACCGGGTGATGGTTAACACTCGCCTGGGTTTAAACCGTCGCCTACGCGGAACACTGTAGACTCGTTCGCGGCAACCGGGCTAGGATCGGGATGATCCGGTTTGGTTTAAGTGGGTCGAGGCTCGCACTGCTTCAATCTGTTGCTACTCAGCGACGCACAGAGGTGTTGTCAAGCTTACTCAGTTGGATACCTCAGCATTATGCCGCTGCGCCGCCATTTTCTTCAGCGTAACGCGATCGACCTTGCCGGTGGCATTCAGCGGCATTTCATCCAATACTAGAACCACTTCTGGCGCTTTGTAACCCACCCGGCTTCGGGAGAACACGATAATCTCCTGCACAGCTGTAGCTTCGGCCTCTGGGGAAATGGTCACATAGCCCCAAACATTTTCACCATGAATCAGGTCATGCACGCCGACCACGCCCGCTTCGAGCACGGCGGGGTGCTCTACCAGAGACTCCTCTACTTCCTGGGGGCAAATATTGGAGGCGTCGTGGATGATGATTTGCTTTTTACGACCCTGGAACCACAGATAGCCGTCCTCGTCGGCTCGCATCATATCGCCGGTGTCCAGCCAGCCATCTACGATGGTTTCCGATGTTGCTTTGGGGTTGTCCCAATAACCTATCATATTGATTGGGGATTTGACCCAGAGTCGGCCTTCCTTACCGCTGGCGACTTCATTGCCTTCTTCATCTCTTATGGATAGTGCATAGCCAACGTTAGCAGGCCCAACTGACCCCTGTTTGTTCAACCCAGAAGGGGGGTTGCGAGTGGCTACGCCAATTTCCGACATACCGTAGCATTCATCGATCAATGCCCCCGCTAGTTTTTCGTACTCGCGCTCCAGCAACGCGGGAACCTTATCGCCACCGGAAATACACAGGCGTATCGAGGCGAAATCCTCGTGAGCCGCTTCAGGGTGGCGCACCAGCCCAAACATTGCCGTGGGCAGCATCAATAGGATAGTAGGTGCATGTTTACGCAGCAGGAGTAACACTTCTTCTGCATCGAAATTACGAGGTAATACGGTTTTAATCCCTTTTGCGATTGCCAAAAATGTATTGAGATAGGATCCAATATGGGACATGGATGATGCCGATAGCATGACGTCCTGTTCTGTCATCTCGTAGCCTACGATATGATAGGCCAGCATGTGCCCAAGGGTCTGGTACGTATGTGTTACGCCTTTTGGTTTGCCGGTGCTGCCTGAGGTAAAGAAAATAGCGATGGGGTCGGACGAACTTGGTTTTTCCAGAACGACCTCTGGGGCATCTTTCTCTAGCATGGCCTCGATGCTGTCATCACCTTCGCCGGCACCATAGCTGATCACACCGAGCGGTAGCGTTTGCACCGCAGAAGCTGCCGCTAAGTCCTGTGCCCGCTCCACGTGAGCCAGCAGTATCTTTGCACCCGTGAGTGACAGGGCGTGATCAATTTCCGGCGCCATGTAGCGATAATTGAGTGGTACCAGGATAAAGCCAGCCTTCATGCATCCCAGGTAGTGAATCAGCAGGGTGTCGCGGTTCGGCATCAAAGATGCCACTCGATCACCTTTGCGAACTCCCTTTGCATACAGGTGTGCCGCATAGCGATCGCTGGCCTTGTCGAGCTGGTGCCATGTCCAGCTATTTTTGGTTGAGACAACAGCGATATCGTTCGGATGATTTGCCAGACCTACACTGAGGACGGATGAGGGGTCGACTGGTGCAATACCTTCAGCAGATGGGCCATACAGAGGCATGTTTCGTTCCTAAGTTTGCTTTATACGTGATGATAGGACTTTGACCGCGTTGAGCAAGCGCGAGACGCTACACTGCTTCTTACGTCGATATTACATGATAAACCGGTCGTGTATCGAACCCGTACAGGTTGGACACGCAAAGCTGCCTAGCGCGTACCAAAGACTGGCTTTTACGACTCACCAGCACGCTACACCTTTTGGAGCGTTCATATTCACTGTGAGATCGCGGTGCGACGCTGACTTCAAAGCACGGTCCCATACGCGTTTAGTAGAACGTTTTGCAGGTGAGCGTGCGATGCGGTGCTGATGGTGTAGGCTGTATGCCGTAACTCTCCCCAGCTCATTGATGTACAGATAACTGCTGAACGAGAGGGTTATCGATCGAGTCCGGCAGCTGTCGTCTACCTTGATAGTGCTCTTCATACCGCGCTCGCAGCGGGAGTATCATCCAGGACGATGCGCTTCTGGGCGAGCCCCATTGCGCCCAATGTCCACCACCTCCTCTGAGTCTCCTTGGCAGTCGGCGCTGTGATCAGACAAGCCCTATTGGACTCAGGCGAATCCGTTTTTTAGCACAATGACGCACCAGGTTCACCGTCCTAGAAATCGTCGCTGCCGAATCCCTAGTGATCGTCTTCCGGTTCGCCCTTGTGTGCCTGGTTGAACGCCTCCATCAGTGCGGCCTCTTTAGTGCTGTCTAGGTTGGTCCGGATGACGCGTCCGCCCATCTCGCCAAGTCGCTCTATCACACGATCGGAGGCGTGTTGGCGGACCATCATGAATAAGGCGGCCTGGCCCGGCTGCAAGACTTCTCCGACTTCTTTCATAAAATTATCGTTGATGCCGTAGTCAGAAAGCGCGCCCCCCCGTGCGCCGGCGCCGGCGCCCACGGCCAGACCGAGAAGCGGGTTAAAGAATATGAGCCCTATAAGGAGGCCCCAGAATGCGCCACCCGCTGCGCCCATGGTCCACAGGTTGACCATTTGGTTGAGCTTAATTTTGCCATCATCATTGACAGCCACTACTGCGTCGGCGACATCGACCAAGTACTCTCTTGCCATGCCAAGAAGCGCTTTGCGAGCTGCCTCAGCGTGCGGCTCATCGCCGTACCCTATTACAATGAGTTCTGACATCTAGCTTGCTCCTCTCGTCTTTTCGTAACTGCCTGCGGTATCTATTTAGCGCCAGCCTTCAATCGTGGTGGTATGTTTGCGCCAGAATATACTTAGAGTATAGGATACTTTATGCAGTCTGAGATGATCGAAATTCGCCTTTAGTCGCGCTTGCACTACAGTTATAAAACAATCGAACAATCGAACAATCGAACAATCGAACAATCGAACAATCGAACAATCGAACAATCGAACAATCGAACAATCGAACAATCGAACAATCGAACAATCGTCTTCGCCTTGTTGGCTCAGTGTCAAAGAGTCTATCCATTGACGAACTCCGCCTCAGCTGGACGGTGTTTGATGGCAGAGTTGCTTCGCAGATAAGGAATGGATTCATCTTCTAAGACTCGATTCGAGCGATATAACAAGTCAGAGCCAGCCGAGCGCACTTCAGTTGTGCTTATCGAGCTCTTGGATGCGCTTCCTGAAGGCGGCGAAGTGCGGGTGGGGAAGATCGTCTACCAGCTACGTCGCCGTTCCTTTGCTGGCATATTCCTGCTGCTGGCCGCGTTGGCTGTATTGCCCGGCATTTCTTTTTTTGCCGGCCTCGCACTGCTTGTGCCAGGTATTCAACTCGTAATGGGATTTCGCGCGCCTTTATTGCCTCGATTTATTCGACGGCGCAAGGTGAGCGTATCTGCCTTACGCTCATTGGGGCGTTGGACAATTCCCTGGTTGCTAAGAGCAGAAAGAGTCGTCAAGCCG
>JBCDFM010000300.1:0-5341 GCA_039178015.1 Pseudomonadota bacterium | reverse complement strand
TATTTTATCGGCCTGTTTGGCGGCGATGTCCGCATTGATCTGGGGCTAAGTCACGGTGCGTTCGGCGCGGTTTATTCCATCGCGACCTTAGTCAGCGCCATTGTACTGTTGTGGAGCGGCACTCTGATCGACAGGCTGCCGCTAACACAACTTGCCTATCTGCTGATCGCGGGGCTGGCGCTGGGCTGTCTGCTGATTTCCGTGAGTACAGGCGTTGTCACGCTGTTCATCAGCATTCTGATACTACGTCATTTTGGTCAGGGCTTAATGGGCATGACAGGAGCCACAACTGTGGTGCGCTACCTCGATGACCAGAGGGGCAAGGCCAACGCCATCAGTGGTATTGGATATTCGGTGTCTGAAGCAATCCTGCCTTCTATTATAATCGCGCAGCTGGCAATCATGTCGTGGCGTCATTCCTGGATGTTCTGGGCGGTCTTGCTGCTGGCCGTCATGCCAATCGCGATACGATGGGTGCTCAAAGGCCATGACCAGCGACACGCGCGCTATCTGCATCAAGTCTCTCAGGCTAAAAAAGAGTCCGATGCAACAGCAACACGACACTGGACTCGTTCACAGGTGCTGCGGGACAGCGTGTTCTATTTGTTTCTGCCGGCACTGCTCGCTCAACCACTGCTATTTACCGGGTTCATTTTTCACCAGGTCTATCTGGTGGACAGCAAGGGGTGGTCCATGGAGATGTGGGGCGCCCTGTATATTGTCTACGCTGCGGTCGCCGCCGCGGTAAAGTTGATCGCCGGCGTGTTAGTCGACCGATGGGGTGCGATTCGGCTCGCACCCCTTATCTGCCTACCATTTGGTTTTGGGCTGTTTTGTCTTGCACTCTCCGACAGCAGCGTCATCGCCCTGGTATTCATGGTTTTGGTCGCTGTTTCTATCGGCGCTTATAGCACCATTTCCTCACCCTTCTATGCGGAAATGTACGGCACTCTGCACCTGGGTTCGATAAAATCAGTGGTTGCCGCAAGTATGGTTCTGTCCAGTGCTATTGCCCCTGTCCTAATCGGCTGGGGAATCGATCTCGGCATTACGATCGAAGCGATGGCCCTGGTCGCAGCGCTCTATACAGCGATCGCTGCGCTCCTGGCCGGCTATGCTGTTCGATTGCATTTGCAACGAGCAGTCCAGTTTACGGATTGATAGTTCAGGGCGACGGGATTCGAGCGACCAAAGGTACGGCAGTGAAATGACACTGCTGTAATCTAGGTGCTTGAGCATTTGCAATGAATCGAGTCGCTGTTGGGTGAGGTCAGATTCCAATGTCCGAAAAATTACATATCCGCCACATGACCAGAGCTGAAGTCGATCAGCTTGTCGACTGGGCCGCGCAGGAGGGCTGGAATCCTGGCTTGCAAGACGCCGAGATATTCTGGCAGACAGATCCGCAGGCTTTTCTAGCCGCGGAGGTCGGTGGTCAATTAATTGGTGGTGGTGCCATTACGTCGTATGGAGGCGAGTTTGGTTTCATGGGCTTTTTTATCGTCAGGCCTGAACACAGAGGAAACGGCTGGGGTGATACATTGTGGCACCAGCGACGCAAGCGCCTCTTGGACAGACTTAACGAGGGTGCAGGCATCGGCTTAGACGGTGTCTTCGATATGCAGCACTATTATGCCAAGGGCGGCTTCAAGCTATCGCATCGCAACTTGCGTTATCGGCGCCAGGTGCCGGGCCGGGCCGCCACAGCCCCTAAGACGGCGCCTATCGTACCGCTCTCAGAGGTGCCTTTTGATGAACTGCAGGCGTACGACCGACACTGCTTTCCAGCACCGCGAGAGGTATTCCTTAAACACTGGATTGCACAGTCGAAGGGGCTTGCTCTAGGCTATTACCATAACACGATGCTGCAGGGATACGGCGTGATAAGAACCTGTAGAGAAGGGTTCAAGCTGGGCCCACTATTCGCAGATGATCCTGCAATCGCTGGCGAGCTGTTTGAGGCGCTGTCGGCCTTTGCCGCAGGCGATGCTCTTTACCTGGATGCACCGGAGAACAACCCCGAAGCCATGGCGCTGGTTCAAAGTCATAATATGGAGGAAGTGTTTGGTTGCGCACGGATGTACCTTGGGCGGACGCCGTCAGTTTGCGATGAGCGTATCTTTGGCATCACAACCTTCGAGCTTGGATAATGTCGACTCGCGATCTAGTCGGTTACGCCGACAGGACACCCGATCCAGACTGGCCGGATAATGCCCGGTTAGCGCTACAGTTTGTACTCAATATTGAAGAAGGCGCAGAATCGAATGTACTGCATGGCGACACGGAATCGGAAAGCTACCTGCATGAGTTGCCCGGCAGGCCAGCCAGGATGGGTGAGCGCGATTGGAGCGTTGAGGGCATGTACGAATACGGTTCCCGTGCGGGTGCCTGGCGTCTACTAGAGCTATTCAATCGCCGTGGGCTGGCATTTACTGCATTCGCTGCAGGTCAAGCGCTAGAACTCAATCCAGCCCTTGCGATGGCGCTGCACAACGGTGGGCATGAAATCGCGGGGCATGGCTACCGCTGGATTAATTACCGAGAAGTCGACGAAGATGAAGAACGCCGCCACATTCTGCGTACCTTCGATATTATAAAAGGGGTTACCGGTGAGTTTCCTTGCGGCTGGTATACGGGCCGGGTGAGCGATAAGACACGACGTTTGCTACGGGACACTGGCGAACTGCTTTACAGCTCAGATGCTTACAACGACGATCTTCCCTACTACCTGCCCGGCTCGTCTCCCCATTTGATTATTCCCTACACCCTGGTCAACAACGACATCAGCTTTTTGCAACCTCATGGTGTCGGCCACGGTGAGGGATTTTTTCAGTTGCTCAAGGGTGCATTTGATTTCCTCTGGCAAGAGGGCGCGCGCAGTCCCAAGATGATGAGCGTAGGCCTGCATGGGCGTATCAGTGGTCATCCCGCCCGAGCGATTGGGCTGGCGCGATTTCTTGACTATGTGCAGTCCCATAAGGACGTTTGGATCTGTCGACGAGACGCCATTGCCAAGCACTGGCTTGAGGCTCATCCCCCGGGGCGAAACTAATTATGCTGCTCGGGTGAGAGAGCGTATTCGACAGGCAGTGCGGTTTGCTCAGACTGACAGGCAGAGGCTCAACTGTTGTCTAGCTCAAACTGATGGCCTAATCGACGTCTGACTGCTGGTGCTGGTGCTGGTGCTGGTGCTGGTGCTGGTGAAGACCGGTATTCCCAATGTTGCATTTTGCCAGTTGTTTATCGGTATCTACGAGCGGTGGATGCTTCTATCTTTCTTGAAACTCCTGCCTGTATCCTTCCGGGATGTAGATAGGCAAGTCCAGTCCGAGGGGTAAACGCACGGTCAGTCGTGCAGCAATTTCCGAGCGCCACGGAGCTTCCTGCTCAGTGAAAAAACTCGCGACTTCCTCCATGGCGATACCAGCCAGTTCCGACATATCCAAGCGCAGCTGCAGATCAACGGGCACATTGATAGAACTATTGGGCGCGACGTAGGGAATGTTGAGGCCGGCTTCCCCCAGATAGCGACCCTCCAGATTCACCAGAAGTTCAGCATGGTCCACTTCCAGGCCTAGTGAGGGATGACGATTGGTAATTGTCACGTCAAAGCTTAACTGTGGCGGATTGCCGCCTACTCCGGGCTCATAATCCAATGTAAGCCACTGGATCTCATACCCAGCTGTCTTCAGAGGCACCTTCGTTGAAAGCGTAGAGATGACAGAGGTGTAGAACAAAAACAATGCCCCGGCGATCATCAGTTGAATACCGAACTGAGTCTTATGCCCCCAGCGACCCGACGCTGCGCCCACCTTGACCTCCTGGTCCTCAAAAATCTTCAGGGCGAGCCAGGTGCCAGCAGGTAGAGCGAATACGCACACCAGGCAGTTCACAACGATGATGCTCACTACTGCCATGGCTAGCGTCTGATCATCTTGTTGCGCAAACACCAGATCACCTAAAAACAGTTCGAGCATAAACACGGGTAGACAAAAAAGCAGACCGAAGGACAGCAGTTTCACAGGGTGACGCAAAAGCGCTTTCAGCACATAGAGACAGTTCAACTTGCGCCTAAAATGGGGTGGAGACAGCAGGTCTAGAATAAAGAACAGTGTCAATAGCAATAACGCGAGTTCGTCGATGTAGGTGAACAAAGGCTGCCCGATAAAATAAGCCAGCAGGTAGGTAATGCTGTAAGCATTAAAGGCAATGAGCACCAGCCCGGCTTCAAGCCAAAGTTCGTAGGTCAGCCCCGGACCGACTTCCGCATCACCGATTAGCTGTTCCTCCGCGGCCAGCGAAATGCGGTCTCGAAACGGGAAGAACAGAATCGAGACCAGCGAAAAACAGACAATAGCGACACTTTGAAACAACAGGACGCTATTTAACTGTCGGAACAAGGCCTGATTAGCAAGATGTATTGACGCGAGCCAATCGGCGGGAAGAAAAAATCCAAATAGAGTATCGAGAATCTCATGGCGATAGGGTAAGAGCGACAAAGCCGCAATCGACAATACAAGGCTGCTTACGACGCTAAGCAACAGACAGCGGCGCCACGTATTACGGTATATACGCGCCAGGGATTCAGACCATTTCATGCCGTTGTCTCTCGATGCTCCAAGGCTCTTTTGGCCTCGCTGCCAGCGCCTATCACATCATCGTCGCCTTTTAAGAGCATATCGTTCATTCCAGCCTGGCTATGTTTGCAGTATCGCTAAGTGGTTTCAGCAGCCCCATAAGATTGCATTTTCTCACAAGCTCAAGGCCGATACAGGTGCATGACAAACGCTTGGAACGACCGCTACTATAGAGCCATGACGAATGCATCAACCACCGCCGTTCTCAATTATCTAATCCCAACGGGTGAACGCCCGATTTATATAGCATCCCAAGGCGGTGCGGATGCAGCTCTCAGGATCGGTGCTGAGTTTGAAGAAAAGCGAGTGACCATAACGGATGCGCGAGCACTAACACCTCCGGCCAGCTTGGACGTGCAGGGTTTTGAGCTTGTTGAGCATCACACCCAGGTCTCGGATTTCTATCAGTTGAGCGACGTGCAGGACCAATACGAAGCGGAGATCGTCGCACTGGTATTGTCAGCTACCGGCGCCAGAGACGCCCTGGTGTTTGATCACACGTTGCGATCGGACTCACCGGATGTGCGAGGGCAGCGCAGCACCCGAGAGACGGCTTCCGTGATACACAACGACTATACCGATGCGTCGGCGCGTCAGCGGTTGATTGACCTGGTAGGGGAGAAAATCGCTGAACCGCGATTACAGCGCAGATACGCGATCATCAACGTCTGGCGCTCGATTCGCGGCATCGTATTCAACAGTCC
>JBCDFM010000299.1:0-5376 GCA_039178015.1 Pseudomonadota bacterium | reverse complement strand
CAAATCAGCAAGCCCACCCTGGAATACTGCTATGACGAGAACAAACCTAACGCATCAAATATCGCTGTTTGCACTGATGTTCGCGCTACTCATAGGCTGCGGGGTCGATCCGGAGACCGAGCATACAGATGAGTCAGTTGTACAAGCGGCCGCTCCCGAGCAAGACCAGCCGGGCGCAGTAACGGATCGCTACGTACAACGAGATGTGATGATCACTATGCGGGACGGGGTGCGCCTGCATACGGAGATTTACACCCCACGCGATACGATTGGGCCGCTGCCGGTAATAATGCTGCGCTCGCCTTACAAAGTGTCCGGTGAGGACGGTGAGCCCTCCCCTTTTTTCAACAGTGCGTTTTCGGTACTGGCGGAGGAGGATTACATTTTTGTCGCCCAGGATGCACGAGGCAGATTCAAGTCCGAGGGCTCTTTCGTGTGGAACCGGCCGCTTGCCCATCGGGATGATCCGCAGGCTATCGACGCCAGCACGGATGCTTACGACACCATCGACTGGCTGGTTAATAACCTGGAAACCAACGAGCGCGTTGGCATGCTCGGCGTATCCTACCCCGGCTGGTACGTGATCATGGCGATGATTGATCCACACCCGGCGCTGAAGGCCGCAAGTCCCCAGGCCTCGCCCTCAGACTACTTCGTTAACGACGACTTCTACCACAACGGCGCGTTTCGTCTATCACCCAGTGCAGAACTGCCCTACCTGTTTGACTTCGATGCCAAGGCCAACTCAAGATTTCCCTATGATCAGCTCGACATCTACGAGTTCTTCCTGGATCTGGGGCCCATCTCCAATATGAACGATCACTACATGAGAGGCGCCTCGCCAACCTGGAACAACTTTCTGGAGCATTCGGTTTATGATGAGTACTGGCAGCGCGGCGGCACCTTGCAGCACCTGACGGAGGTGGCGGTACCGACTCTGAACGTGGTTGGCTGGTGGGATCCAGAAAACCTGGGGGGTGCTCTGGATATCTATGACACGCTGGAGCCCCTCGATACCCAGGATCGAAACTCCATTGTGGTGGGACCTTGGAACCATGGGCAGTGGGACGACGCGGACGTTACAAGCATCGGCCCCTATGAGTTCGGTTTCGATACGGCCGAGTACTACCAGCGGAAGATTCAGTCCCCTTGGTTTGCATACTGGCTAAAGGACGAGGGCGATCTCGCGTTCTTGAGTGAAGCCATCATGTACCAGACGGGCAGCGATCAATGGAAGCATTACGATCACTGGCCGCCTGTGCGACTCACCACGCCCTTAAAGCTCTATTTCAGTGAAGGCAGTACGCTAGAGCCCAGCGCGCCGCAGGTGGAAGACGCATATGCCGCTTATATCTCAGATCCAGCAAACCCGGTCCCCTACTCACCGCGCCCCATCATGGGCTTCTGGCAGCGGCTCTCCAATAACGCGGTAGCGGAGTTCGATGAAGCGACGACAGAAACACTGAATGAAAATCCAGTTCTGCAATCAGAGACCAAGCGTTGGAAGCTGGAAGACCAGCGCTTTGCAGCCAACCGCCCAGACGTGCTCACTTTCCAGACGGCTCCTTTGGAACAGGATATCGAGGTCACCGGGCGCATTGTAGCCAACCTTTTCGCCTCTACCTCAGGCACCGACAGCGACTGGGTCGTTAAGTTAATTGACGTCTACCCGGAGTACTATGCCCCTAAACCAGAACTCGGTGGTTATCAGTTGATGGTTGCCGATGACGTCATGCGCGGTAAGTTTCGCGACAGTCTTGTGGAGCCAAAGCCTATGCAGCCCAACGAACCCACTGCGATCTCCATAGACCTGCGCGCCCGCAACCACGTGTTTCTTGAGGGGCATCGCATTATGGTTCATATCCAAAGCAGCTGGTTCCCACTCATTGATCGCAACCCCCAGAAGTTTATGAACATTCCCGATGCCAAGGCGGAGGACTTTCAGAAAACAGAAAACAGGATTCACCTGTCTGCCCAGCATCCATCCTATATCGAGCTGCCCGTCGTCCGTCCCTGATCGCAGAGCGCCGAACATGCATCAAGTGAAAAGTCGCGCGGTCAATAGCCACATGATTGAACAGCGTGCCAGATGCTTGCACTCGATGTCGCCTTGCTTATCGACATGGAAGCCGCTATCTACCTTGGGTGCTGCTCATTCGACGTGCATCTCCTCAATCAATTAAGCGAGTGTCGGAAGTCGCTTAAGTGTCGGGCAAGCTACTGCAACAGGTAATCCAGCCCACCACATACCGCAGCGATCTGCGCCTGGATACAGTTCTCGTCATCAACACGAGGGCTGTCTGGATATACTTCAGTGGTCGTTCGATAGCGCGCATCGGTCAACCCGGCGCACAGACCCAACTTGCCTGCCGGATAGTTGATGACGCCGTGTTGCTCGATCGGCACACCGATCAGACGTCCCGAGGTGTCGGCCGCTGCGATGTGTGTTACCTGACTGACGGCATCGACAACCGCCTTTTGAAAGCCCGCTTCGGGGGCCTCAGTATCACCGACACAATAGAAACCGTCTGGAATGTCCCAGACATCCTGCTCAACCCCATCACGCGCACCGAGCGCGGGTCGAAATTCACTGTTGTCGGTGTCTGTCGTTTCGTGAAGATCGAAGTGGGCCAGGAAACTGCACCATAGCGAGTCGATCCACCGTATCAATAAGGCGCACTCGCGCGCGGGACTGCCTTCGTAGAACGATCGATTGGGGTCAACGGCTTCGGGATTCCAACGGTTAATCGTTTCGTAGCCCCAGGGGCTTACGCAAGGTACAACCACCAGGTTGATACGGCCTGTGTAGCGCGATGCCGCCTCAGCAAGAAAACGGATCGCCCCCTGCACACCACTGGTTTCGTAACCGTGCACACCACCGGTTACCAGTACATTGGGGAGCGCCGAATTCCAGTTTCGTGAGCACATGCCGACCAGTGGGTACTTTCCTTCCGGGTATCCTAAGTTACCGTAGGTCTGTTGCTTGAAGTCAGCCTCAAGACCGGCCAGGCGCTCGACGACCTCCGAGAGATAAGAACGTTTTATGCTCTGCGCTCGCCGCCAGGTCTGCCGCTCTATCTCGCCCCAGGGCACACCGGCGGTGCCGATGGCATAGCTATCCCGCATCGCCATCCTGCCTGCTCATAGCTATAGATACCAAACTGACTCTAGCCGCATGTTACTGAGCTGCCATGTGGGCCTCGAGAAACTGCTCAGTCCGCAGCAATATCTCTCGGGTGTGAGCTCGAATGTTGAAGGAATGTGTTTCGCCAGGAAAAATTAACGCCTCGGCGACTTTGCCCCTGCGTTTGAGCGCCAGGTAAAGCTCCAGGCTCTGCTGCATCGCGGCAGAGCCGTCATTATCGCCGTGCACAAACAAAACCGGCTCATTGCCCCACTCGTCTATCTTTGATATCGCCGAGGAATCATGCGCCAGTGCTTCCAGTTCCATCCGTTGCGGTATATTGAACTGCAGTGTTTCACCGAAGTCTTTCTCCATTTCCACTACCCAGTCACCGACACCAGCATAGCTCATGACAGCCGCGTATTCATCGGACCGCGCTGCCGCATTTGTAGCCAGGTGCCCGCCGTATGAATAGCCTGCTATAGCCATACGGTTTGGGTTGATACCGGGAAGGTTTTTCTTCAAATAGCGCGCGGCCGCAATGAAATCCTGTACGTCTCCTGCACCCCTGCCGCCGTAGCTTTCGGGCTCTCGAAAATCCAGGCCGTAACCGATGCCGCTGCGGTAGTTTGGCGTGAAAATGTAGTAGCCTTTACCTGCCAGATAGTGGCACAGAAGGTCGCGCGTGTGCGAGAAACCCCAGTGTGGATAGTCTTTGCTGCGTGAACCGCCGTGAGCCATCACGATCACGGGGTTGTTGCCGGTGCGCAGAGCGGTGGGCGGCTTCTGCAGCACGCCCGATATTTGCATGCCATCTTGCGAGGTGTAGGTCAGAACCTCAGCGGGCGGCAAAATCTGGCTCAATTCAGAGTTCTCATCGGGTCCGGAACTCAGCTTCACCGTGCTGCCATCGGGTTTCCTGATCATCAGTTGCGGAGGTGAGAAAGCGCTGTTCGCGATAAGGGCAAGGTCACCCCCAGGCAGTGGATATACAGACTGCCGTGGGCGCGGCGACGCCATATCGTAGGCACCCACAAGTGGAACAGACTGCGGTTTAAGCTGGCTATCAATGTTGAGCGTGAACAAACGCAGCCGGTGCATGTCTTGTTCTGTATTGGCCACGTAATACATGCCACTGCGATCGGCATTGGCTATTATGCTGTTGATTTCGAACATTCCCGGCGTTAATAGCCGTGCCTCACCGCCGCCCGCAGATACGCTGTACAAGAGTTTCCAACCGGTTTTTTCATAGGGAAAAATCAACTGGTCATTCTTCAGCCAGATCAGGCTGTTGAAACCGCCCGTACCAAAATAGCCATTCGCCCCGAACCCATTGAAGCGCGATCCATAGCCTGGCTCGGATTCAAAGACAGGCTCTCCTTCACCGCTATCCGGGTCGCCAATCATAACGTAGAACGGTGCGCCCTCCCGATGGTCAGAAAAACGCCAGGTTCGGGGCTCAAATCCAAAGCGGATAAACGCCAGTTGCTCGCCGTCGGGAGACCAGGTAACGTTCTGATCGATGCCAAGGCCCGGCGCGATGTAATTGAGCTCGCCCGTGCTAAGGTTATAAACACCCACATAGCCGTACTTACCTCGCTTGAGACCGGAGCGATCCACCGTAAAGGCGAGCCGCGTGCCATCGGGTGAAAGCAGCAAAGATGAGACGCGGCCACGCACCGTAAACAGGTCCTCAGAATCTGGCGGCTGGCGAAGCGGCGTGCGAGTTACCGTGCCATCGCTGGCGCTGAATAGTGTTCTTCCATCTCTGCCCAAAATGGCTCTCGCGGTCCACCGAGGCACATCCTGCAGGATTGTCTTCTGCCTGTTGACGCTGCCGACCTGATGAAGTTCGACGTCGGGAGTGAACGCTTCGTTGGCAGCGTTCACCCCCCACCTGCCATAGCGGTAAATCACACTGTCGTCCGCCGCAAAGCCTATTAATGCAAGCTCGCGACCTCTATCGTCGTTAAATGCAGTCAGCTGTGTTGGTTTGTAATCAGGTGCACGCGCGAGCAGGACGTTCCAACCAGCTGACTGTTGCTCGATCCAGGCTATATCACCGTCCTCATTTGTTATCACCTGGGTGATGACGGGAACTTGCAGCACGTTGTCGACGCTGAGAAGGCGCTCAACAGCCTCCCTGGTGAAGCCCTCAGCCAAAGCACTGATGCTGATCGAACAGGCGAGCATCAATGTGAGGCAGGCGTGTATTCGTTTGCTAAACGTGCTCATTCTTCTTCCAGTCCAGT
>JBCDFM010000298.1:0-5395 GCA_039178015.1 Pseudomonadota bacterium | reverse complement strand
GAGCTGATCGAGCAGTTCGCCTACGTGTCCATCGTGCTCGATCATGCCATCGTTATAAAAGCCCTGCCCGGAGAGACCCACAGTCTCCTCTTTGATATGCGTGTGAAAGTGCATACGCGTGGTGTTGAACCAAACAAAAAACGGCTTGCCGGCACTATGGCTGCGATCGATGAATTGCTTGGCCGCGGCCAGGAACTCTTCATCAATGGTTTCCATGCGTTTACGCGTCAAGGGGCCGCTGTCTTCGATGTTGCCGTCTGCAAAACTGCGTATCACCCCACGCGGACCGTGGCGCTGTCGGTATGCCGGATCCTTGGGGTAATCCGCTCTTTCAGGCGCTTCCTCGGCATTGAGGTGGTAGAGATTGCCAAAGAACTCGTCGAAACCATGATTTGTTGGCAGAAACTCATCCCGGTCGCCCAGGTGGTTTTTCCCAAACTGTCCGGTCGCGTAGCCCAGCGGCTTCAACAGCTCAGCCAAGGTGGGGTCTTCCTTCTGCAGCCCCAGCGGCGCGCCGGGCACGCCCACTTTCGTCAGACCGGTTCGGATGGGATGCTGGCCCGTAATAAAGGCACTGCGGCCCGCCGTGCAGCTTTGCTCGCCATAATAGTCTGTAAATATCATTCCCTCGTTGGCGATGCGGTCGATATTCGGCGTTTGATAGCCCATCAGGCCCATGCTGTAGCGACTGATGTTCGTGATCCCGATGTCATCGCCCATAATCACCAGAATGTTCGGCTTGCCATCGGCGGAGACGATGCTGGAGATCAACAGAGCGAATACACCTATTGCAAGTGATACTAATTTGTTCATACCAGCGGCTTCTCCTTGCTCTTATCGGTTATGGTATGCCGTGAAGCAGATCAGTACAGTTCAGCCCACTCACTCTGGCGGGACCTTTTCACACGGGCGGGGACGCGTGTTGTCGATACCCACTTCGCAACTGAACCACTGCGTATCCGGTAGCGGGCTATCGTACTGCAATCCTCCTACTCGCCCAAATGGCTGACGTAGCGACGGGTGATTTTGACAATCGGCGCGATGGATAACGTATCATGATCCCTGTTTCGACATTCTCCGTAAACTCTCCATGTCCAGAACAATAAAACGCACATGAATTCCCACGAAACCGATTATCTTGTCGTTGGCGCCGGCGCTGTTGGCCTGGCTTTTGTCGATACCCTGGTAGATGAAGATCCTGATTGCCATATCACCATTATCGACAAACATGCGCGCCCTGGCGGACACTGGAACGATGCCTATTCCTTTGTGGCGTTACACCAGCCCAGCTCTACCTATGGCGTTAACTCGATGGAGTTGTGCCCCGACCGGGTGGACGAGCATGGCCACAACGCCGGCATGTATCCACTCGCCAAGCATGCTGAAATCCTGGCGTATTACGGCAAGCTCATAACAGAGCGACTGGTGCCCAGTGGGCGGGTGACGTATCTGCCGTTCACTGAATATCAGGGTCGTGAAAATGGCGAGCACAAGGCACGCAGTATTCTGTCGGGTGAAAAGCACAGGTTTTCTGTGCGTCGCAAACTGGTGGATGGCACATGGTTCAAAACCAACGTACCGGCGACCCACACACCGGGTTTCCAGATAGCTGAAGGCACACGCTTTGTTATTCCAGGGGATCTGCCGGGCCTCTGGATAGACACGGATAATCTGCCCCAGCACTACTGCATACTCGGTGGCGGGAAAACGGCGATGGACACTGCCGTTTGGCTGCTGGAAGCAGGGGTGGCAGCGAACAGGATAGACTGGGTGCGTCCGCGTGACAGCTGGATGTTTAATCGCAAGCGGCTGCAACCGGCCTATCACCATATTGAAGATCTGCTGCAGTTCCAGATCGACCTGGTGGAATGCGCCAATGGATCAGAGACGGGCGATGAGATGTTCGCCAAGCTCGGTGAGCGCGGGACCATGCTGCGGATTGACGAACGTGTGACACCTAAGATGTTCCATTTTGCGGTGATCTCCGAGGGCGAGATTGCACTGCTTAGGCAGATTAGCACTGTCCATCGTGAGAGGCGCGTCACCGCACTTGAACCCTCGGCGATGCTCTTTGGCGACGAGCGCGTCGTACTGCCGCACGGCACCCTCTTCATCGATTGCACTGCCAGTGCTGTGACGTTCGAACAAAGCATCAAGACGCGGCCTTTCTTTGAGGATGACACCATCACCCTGCAGATTGTGCAGGCGCCCCTGTTACCCTACAGCGCTGCGCTTGCGGGTTTTGTTGAAGCGAATTTTGACGACGATAACGAGAAGAACGCGCTTATGCCGCCCGCTCCACTGACCGATAGTACGGCGGCGTATCCCTATGCTGTGATGTGCAATCTGATGAGCATAGGCATCTTGTCGGGCAATGAAAAAACCAACGCCTTTAATAATAAGAGCCGTCTTCATCCCACAGGGCCCGCAGTCACACGGATGATAGCGGAAGGCGATCCGAGACTTGAAGCGCTGGCCGCGGTATTGCCTAAGATCGAGGCCAATATGCCGGGTGTGATAAAACTCGGCATGGCGGCGAAGGCCATCCACGAAAGCGCCTGACCGTCACTGTCAGGTAAGTCACGCTAATAAACCGGTTCGTCAGGAAGCACCCCCCAAGGTTAGCCGCCACCACAGCGGAGGCTCTTCAACCAGATGGGGTAACATCCGCAGGATGGTTCAGGTTACAAGGTTCATCCTCAGCGCCCCTTGGGTAGCCCCGACAAAATCGCTCTACGCGACGGCTGTAGCTTCCAGTTCGATCATGATCGAGGGGTGATAAAGCTTGTCTACGCCAAGCAGTGTCGCGCAGGGTTGGCAACCACTATTCGTAATCAGTCCAAACAGTTGCTCGGCACTCCCCATGATCGCGTCCACGTCCGTCGTGTACATATTCAGGCGAACAACGTTTGAAGGGTCCATGCCCGCCTCGCGTAGAGCGTCAACCACGTTTTCCCAAGCGTAGGTGAATTGGGCGACTATATCATTCTGATGTTGCGGCGTTCCATCAGCGGATGTGGAGGTTTGCCCCGATAGGTACAGGGTGCGCTGGGCCCCCGTAACTTCCACGCCGTGATTTATACCAAACTCTTGCAACCAAAGTGATGGGTTAATAGAGCGTTTATTCATGCGTGACCTCCTAAGCTGAGTTTGTCGCCGTGCCTTTATTATGACGTTGAGGCATGCGCCGGAAATACATTACATCAGCGTAGGCGGCCCGGAGAAGTTTTACCACCCGGAGAGGTCGCGCAAACCGAAGTGCAACTTGGTGCCCTACTCTCGATAAAACGAACAAGGGGTTAAGCTGCAGCTTGCTGTTGATTCAAGGGGCGAAGCACTGGTAGGACCAAGATCATCTTAATATAAGCCACTGACTCGCCAGAGTAGCTTAGTGAATATGACCGTTCCAATCGCGCGAGTTGAAACCCTATAGTTATACCGCAACTGGGTTTAGACCTCGGGATACTTTTGCATAAGATTAATTGTTTGCGGCACGGTGTCGGCGCTGAGCCCAAGGAGATAGTCGTACGTGGCCAAGAGATCAGACATCGGGATCGGTGTCTGCGCTCCGAACAGCCCCGTAGCGATATCGTCGATCACTTCTGGTGTTGCGACATTTTCGAAGTTCACGACCGTAGCGCCGATACCGAGACCCCTTAGCGAGATATTCAATGCCTCCGCAGCGCCCTGTAAGCCAAATTTTGTTGCCGTGTTTGCTACTTCAGGGGTTGCCCCATTCTGCAGACCCGACGAAGAGCCATTTAGGATAATTTTTGGGTTCGCCGCGCGGGATAAATCCACCGCCAGCGCCTGCGCCAGCAAAATGGGAGCCGTCAGATTCACAGACATCAAGAACCGTGTCTCTTCGATCGGCGATGAACAGAAGTCATAGGCCTTGGTGAATGCGCCTTGCTCCCAAACGCCCCCCAGAAAGAGCAGCCCGTCAAGGCCAACCTCCTCGCCAAGCGCTTTTAAGGCCCCTTTCACCACATCAACCACGCTAGCGATCCCGGCGTCAGTTCCAATATCAGCCTCCACCCATGTGCCGGCTGCGGCTGGGGTCCGAGAAACCGCTATCACTGTGTTCCCCTGTGCAACCAGGTGTTTTGTCGCCGCCGCTCCTATGCCGCGGCTGGCGCCTATTAATGCATATACCGTCATTTCGTTGCATCCCGTCCGTTAGTCTCAAGGATAATGTGCAACCTCAACCTTGCTTGAGGTCAAGCGGTACCTGACATATTTATCGAAAAGTCATTGCCAAGCTGTTCTATCCGTATCGAAACTGGGTGCCACCTGGCACAATGCAGGCATTTACAAATTCCGTGTAGGTCTAAGGTTTCATGTCGCCACCCACCGGTAATCCACTGGGCACCTGTGCCGGTACCGCCCGATAGATAGCGTCATCGGTCAGTGCTTTCAGAAAGGACTCGATAGGTGCGACATCCTTTTCATCCAGCGTAACCTCCAGATCAGTTCGTTCTTCGTAGAACGCGATTGCATCGGACAGCGTCGGCTGAGATCCATCGTGCATGTACGGCGCAGTCTTGGCGACATTGCGCAGGCTCGGGGTTCGGACCGATGGTTTGTTGCGTATTACGGGCCGGCTGGGATCTATCGCGTAGTCAGAGAGCATTGGTCCGTTGTGGCAGGCGGCACAGCCCACGTCGATAAAGGTGTTGAGTCCCTCTAATTCCGCCATACTCAACGCACTGGTATCGCCGTTCAAAAATCGATCGAATCGTGTTGATTTAGTGGTCAACCTACGTTGGAATGCAGCCAGAGCCCTGGCAATAGTCTCTTCGCTGATCTGCGCCTTAGCTCCGAAGGCGCTCGCAAACCGTGTCACATATTCAGCGTTACGCTCTAGCCTGTTAATAATCTCTGGCAGAATGTCATCTTCTGTGTAGCTACTGTCACGCATTTCAACCTCATTCTTTATGGGCTCAATCGCTTGAGACTCTAGCGTATTAGCGCGACCGTCCCAAAAGCAAGGGCCCGAGACAAAGGCAGCTGATGGTTCACCTGATAGCCCAACAAATGCAACGTTCAGCACCGAGGGTGAATGTAGGGGGGTAAGTTGCTGACCGGTTCTATTCGGGCCCAAGCCCTGCCCACCAACTCCTATGGAAAATGCGCGACCATCCGCCCACTCGTACGCAGGGTGGTGACAACTGGCGCAAGCCGTATCCCGATCCCCAGACAGCAACGGATCCCAAAACAACATTTCACCCAGCGAGACCTTCGCCTGAGAAAATGGGTCGTCCGCGGGATAAACGGGACCTTCGGGAATCGCTGAGAAGATACCGTCAGACAACAGCCCGCTATATGCCTGCTCTGGCGTAAGCTTGGCACAGACACCGTTAAACTCTCTGCCACAGGCCGCGAGCAGAAGCGT
>JBCDFM010000297.1:0-5413 GCA_039178015.1 Pseudomonadota bacterium | reverse complement strand
GCTGATGCGGACTTTTGCAGAAAACGACTTCTCACATTTTCAGCGTGGCAGGCAGCCATCACTGTCTGCGCTTGTTGCCACGACTCAGTACGCAGCCGACCTGGATGTCCCCTGCGCATTTGGTCCGGAAAACCTGAGCAATGTTCTCGGTGATTATCTGGCTCAGAAAGGTATGACCCAGCTGCGCATTGCAGAAACAGAGAAGTATGCTCACGTTACTTTCTTTTTCAGCGGCGGTCGGGAAGAGCCGTTCTCTGGTGAAGATCGCGAGCTGATTAAATCTCCGACGGTCGCAACCTATGATCTAAAACCTGAAATGAGCGCACCAGAAGTTACCGACAAGTTGGTTGCGGCGATACACTCTGGACGCTACGACTTAATTGTATGCAACTACGCTAACGGCGATATGGTGGGTCATACGGGCGTGTTTGAGGCGGCTGTTAAGGCCGTGGAAGCAGTTGATGTGTGTTTAGGTCGCATAGAAGACGCTATTTTGGCAGTGGGTGGTGAAGCCCTGATCACAGCGGATCACGGTAATTGCGAGCAGATGCTGGATTATGAAACAGGACAAAGACACACCCAGCACACCACAGAAAAGGTACCGCTTGTGTACGTGGGCAAACGGCCTATCTCGCTAGAACCAAAGGGTGGTAAGCTCGCCGATATCGCACCTAGTTTGCTCACATTGATGGGTATCGACAAGCCGGTAGAAATGACCGGGGATAGCCTCGTACGGATCCCAATCGATAGCGACTAGCTGGGTTTGCCTAACGCGCCTGACAGCTTGCACTCACCTTGCGCGGCACGAGCATTGCGCTTCGTACTAATTGCACTCATCTTCGTTACTCCCACACTCTCTGTTTACGGGCAGACCGACGAGGAAGCCGCATTTGAAAAACTGCAGAAGCTGCAGCAGGACATCAACCGCATCAGCAGTGAGCTGTCCACGGATGCACAGCGCAGAGACTCGCTACAAGAAGAGTTGAAGACATCAGAGGTTGAACTCGGCAAGCTCCAGCGCGAAATCGCTGTAAACCTCGCCAACATTTCCCGCACGGGCGATGAACTGAAGACGCTGCGCTCTGAGCGCGACACCATGGAAGCTGCGCGCGACAAACAACAGGCCAGCATCAGCCGCGAAATGAAAACCGCCTGGCAGCTTGGCCAGCAGGGCCAGTTAAAAGTCATCATGAGCCAGGAAAGCCCGGATACAATGGCGCGCGTGCTGGCCTACTATCGGTATTTTCTCGAGGCACGCAAAAACCTGATCCTGAGTTACCGGGAAACCTTAAGCCAACTGGAAAATCTTGAAGTTCGCATTAGCAGCACGCTGGATGATCTAAAGCTAAAACAAAGCACACTGGCAGAACAGCAAGCGCTACTGCTGACTGCCCAAACGCGACGCAACACAGCACTGACGGAATTGATCGAAAATATCGATTCCAAATCCGGTTTGCTAGAGCAGATGCAGCAAGACCAGGAGGAACTGGAGGTTCTGATCAGCGCCATCAAGGCGGCTGTCGCCGAGCTCGAGGTACAAATTGACTATCAACCGTTTCGCGCGGCCAAGGGCAAAATGCCCTGGCCCTTGAATGCAAAACGCAGCAACAATTACGGTCGCCCGCGCAATGACGGGAACATGCGCTGGCAGGGGATTACTATTCCCGCTAAAGCCGGAACTGAAGTGAGCGCTATTCACCATGGCAGAGTGGTCTATGCCGATTGGTTGCGCGGCTCTGGACTGCTACTGATCATTGATCACGGTGACGGCTACATGAGTCTGTATGCGCACAATCAGAGCCTGCTGCGCGAAGTGGGTGAGTGGGTCAGCGCGGGAACGCCCATCAGCACCGTGGGCAACAGCGGGGGACAGGAAAAATCTGCCCTCTACTTTGAAATTCGCCATCAGGGCAAACCCACCAACCCCAGTAGCTGGTGTCGCGATTGATGGCACGACTAGCAGCAATCACGCCTGCGTAGCATCAATATCAGCTTTCGTATCGTAGTCGCGAATATTGTAAACTACCTACCCACAACAGCTTTGGCCTAAGAGGTCGCCCGGCGGTAAATATGCGCAATCAATTAGTCTTTCAGTCACTTTCAGCGGCAGCCTTTGGCATCTGCCTTCTCCTGTCTAACGGCCAATCCCTGGCGGCCGAACCAGAGGGTCAACTGCCACTCGACGACTTGCGCACCTTTGCAGACGTCTACAATCAGATCCGCATCGGCTATGTAGAGGAAGTTGACGATAGTACGCTGTTGGAGTACGCCATCCAGGGCATGCTGATGGGTCTGGATCCGCACTCCGCCTATATGAGCAAAAGCGCATTCTCCGATCTCCAGGACAGCACGTCAGGTGAGTTTAGCGGTTTAGGGCTGGAAGTGGGTATGGAGGGTGGCTATATCACCGTCATCTCACCTATCGATGGTTCCCCCGCCGCTGAAGCCGATTTGCGCAGCGGCGATATTATTCTGAAACTGGACAATGCACCCGTGCAAGGCATGTCTCTGCGAGAAGCCATAGAACTTATGCGCGGGCCCAAGGGCAGCGAAATTGAACTCACAGTGGGCCGACCGGGCACCAGTCAGCCTTTCGACGTTACCCTGATACGAGACACGATCAAAGTAGCCAGCGTCCGCAGTCGCTGGCTGGAACCTGGCTACGGCTATATTCGCATCGCCCAATTCCAGCAGGATACCGGTGAAGATGTCAGTGAACAGCTGAAAAAACTGCAGGCCAAGGGCAAGTTGAATGGGCTGGTACTGGATTTGCGCAATAACCCGGGCGGCGTGCTCGGCGCTAGCGTCAGCGTAGCGGGCCTGTTCTTGGACGGCGGGCTGGTGGTCTATACCGAGGGCAGATTGCCAAACTCGGATATTCAGTTTGAGGCGAAACCCGGGGATGCTCTCGATGGAGCACCTATCGTGGTTTTGATAAACGCGGGCTCAGCTAGCGCATCGGAGATTGTCGCAGGTGCACTGCAGGACCGTGGAAGAGCTGTGGTGATGGGCGCTGACAGCTTCGGCAAAGGCTCGGTGCAAACCATCTTACCCCTCTCTGAATCACGGGCTGTCAAACTGACGACCGCCCGTTACTTCACACCGGATGGACGCTCTATTCAAGCGGAAGGCATTGTACCGGACATTCTTGTTGAGAGAGCTCAGGTCACCGCCTACAACCAGTCCGGCAGGGTCACGGAGTCCGACCTCTCGGGTCATCTAGGTGGTGGCAATAGCTCGGAAACACGACAGAGCCGTGAATCATCAGCAAAGATCTCCAGCGAGCTTCTGGCCAGTGACAATCAACTCTATGAGGCCCTCACTCTGCTGAAGGGCGTGAATATTCTGAGTATGCGAGAGCGAAAAAATCGCGATCAGCCAGACACCGCCGTGCAGTAGTTTCACCCGAATTTGGGGATTTACAGCCTGACTTCAATACCTCGTTCAACCATGTAGGCCTTAGCTTGAGGAACCGTGAACTCGCCAAAGTGAAAAATACTCGCGGCCAGTACCGCATCCGCACCACCGCGCAGTACGCCCTCGGCCAGGTGCCCTAGCGTTCCCACCCCGCCTGAGGCGATCACCGGAATCTCCACCGCATCGGTGATCGCTCTGGTAACACCCAAATCAAAACCGTTTTTGGTACCGTCTCTATCCATACTCGTGAGCAGAATCTCACCTGCGCCCAACTCGGCCACCCGTATCGCCCAGCCAACCGCGTCTATCCCCGTGGGCTTTCTGCCGCCGTGGGTAAAGATCTCCCAGCGCGGCTCGCCGTCAATATCTTCAACTTGCTTGGCGTCAATCGCAACGACAATGCACTGCGAACCAAAGCGCTCAGCGGCATCGCGCACGAGCTCCGGATTGTGAATCGCCGCCGAGTTCATACTCACTTTGTCCGCACCCGCGTTGAGCATGGTGCGCACATCCTGAACGCTGCGTATGCCGCCACCTACCGTCAGCGGGATAAATACATGCTCTGCAATTTTTTCCACCGTGTGCACGGTAGTGTTTCGATTCTCATGGGTGGCCGTAATATCTAAGAAGGTGATTTCATCGGCACCCTGCTCGTTGTACCGCATAGCAATTTCCACCGGGTCACCCGCATCGCGAATGTCGACAAAGTTCACACCTTTTACGACGCGCCCGCAGTCCACATCCAGGCAGGGAATAATGCGCTTGGCCAGCCCCATCTAGATCGCAGCCTCTATGTCATCGCACACTTGCTGTGCCGCGGATACGTCCAGCGTGCCTTCATAAATGGCACGCCCAGTAATCGCACCGCAAATACCCTTGTGGCTCACTGACGCCAGTGCGCGTATATCTTCCATATTGGTTATGCCCCCCGAGGCTATAACCGGAATGCTGGAGGCTTGAGCCATCGTGACAGTGGCCTCGACGTTAACGCCATGCATCATGCCGTCGCGGGCAATATCTGTATAGACGATCGCCGATACGCCATCAGACTCAAACTGTTTCGCCAGGTCCGTCGCCTGCAGGCTGGACAGTTCCGCCCAACCGTCCGTGGCAACCAGCCCGTCCTTTGCATCGAGCCCCACAATGATGTGATCGGGAAAGGCACTGCACGCTTGCGCGACAAAAGCAGGTTCTTTCACCGCTTTGGTGCCAATAATCACGTAGCTCACGCCCGCCTTAATGTAGTGTTCAATGGTGTCCAGCGTGCGGATACCGCCGCCAATCTGTATCGGCAGCTCGGGCCAGGCCGCCGCGATTGCCGTTACCACCTCGCCATTGACGGGCTCGCCCGCAAACGCCCCGTTCAGATCAACCAGGTGCAGACGACGACAGCCCGCCTCCACCCAGCGACTCGCCATGGCAACCGGATCGTCCGAGAACACAGTGCTGTCATCCATCAGACCCTGACGTAGACGCACGCATTGGCCATCTTTCAAATCAATCGCGGGTATGATTAACATTGACCATCCCAGCCCAGAAAATTTTTCAGCAATTTCAGCCCCGCGGTATGACTCTTTTCCGGGTGAAACTGTACGGCAAACAGATTATCGCGCGTCAGTGCGGCATCAAATTCCACGCCGTACTCCACGCTGCCAGCGACCTGCGCCCTGTCGGCAGCATCAACGTAATAACCGTGCACAAAGTAAAATCGAGTCATGTCGGGTATGCCTCGCCACAGCGGATGTTCCACACGCTGCCTGACCTTATTCCAGCCCATGTGGGGTACCTTCAGCCGTTCACCATCAGCATCCGTGAGCGGCTTACCAAAATACCGCACCACACCCTCAACGGTGTTCAGGCAGTCGACGCCGCCGTTTTCTTCCGAGGAGCTCATCAGCGCCTGCATGCCTACACAGATTCCAAGCACCGGCTTATGTCGATTCTCAAGCGCCTCAAAAAGTAGCTCGTCGCAGCGCAGCCGCCGAATCTCTGACAT
>JBCDFM010000296.1:0-5437 GCA_039178015.1 Pseudomonadota bacterium | reverse complement strand
TCCCGCTACATAAATTTAGCAATTTGGTGCCGGTACGCGGCGCGACCGGCGATCTGGAGCAGATGCCGTTACTGGCGGGTCAAGGCGTGGGGCTTGTAAGAGATATAGAGCCTGCCGCAAAAGCGATTGAAACGATGATGGATGAGGCCTGTGCTATCGTGGCCAAACTGCACAAAAGTCTACACTCATACGCATGACTGCACTCGATAGCCAATCAACAGCCACCCAAATTGCTGCTGCGATGCAAAGCGGTGCCACCACCGAGGATGCGTATCGAGCCCTTATTCAACCCGCTATAGACCGCGCTAATAGCTGTAATGCCTACGCGCGCATGGAGACGCACAGTTCAGGCGCGACCGGCCCGCTTGCAGGTGTGCCTGTCTCGGTGAAGGACAACATCGCCCTGGCCGATTCCGCGGTGACGGCAGCGACGCCCGCTTTCGCAGAATTGCAATTGCCGGAAAACTCGGCCATATCGCGTCTGCGCGCGGCTGGCGCAGGGTTTATTGGGAAAACCAACTTGCACGAACTCGCCTTTGGTATCACCGGTAGCAACGCATTCACTGGCCCTGGCCTGAACCCATTTGATACACACTTTCTGGCCGGCGGCAGCTCAGCAGGAGCAGCGATAACGGTGGCAACGGGCGCGGCTGCCATTGGCATCGGCACCGATACCGGCGGCTCCTGCCGGATACCTGCGGCCCATTGTGGTGTTGTCGGCTTTCGTCCCACCACCGGTCGCTATTCTTCCGGCGGCATAGTCGAGTTATCCTCCTCTCGCGATACGCTGGGCATCCTCGCGCGCAGTGTTGCGGATATCCACTTGGCCGATAGTGTCATGCTAGAGAATCAACCTCAGCCAGGCGCAAACCAGATCAACAACCCGGTGATTGGTGTGGTCGCGCCAGATAGTTTTGGCGTACCTGTTCACGCAGGTGTTGCCGAGGCGTTTAAAGCCGCGATAGCGACGCTGACCGATGCCGGCTATCGCTGCCTGAACGTGGATCTCAGCGCCGCGATTGCCGCCGACGCCGCCTGTGGCTTTCCCATCGTCAGCTACGAGACACACAAAAGTCTCAATAACCTGGTTACTTCGAAGCTACAGATGCCCTTTGACGACTTCGTAAGTACGATTAAGAGCCCAGATGTGGCTGCCCTACTCGCGTCCCAGCTCGGCCCGGAGGCCGTCACCGACGAGGTGTACGAAATCGCGATCACCAAAGAGCTGCCCCACCTTCGGGCGTGTTTCGATCAGGCCTTCGAGCAGAATGCGGTCGACGTGCTTCTGTATCCCACCAGCCTTTTCCCACCACCGCCTGTTGGGGTAGGAGACAGTTTCGAATACCAAGGGCTAGAGCTACCCACATTTGTCGCCTACACCGCGACCACCCGCCCAGACAGTATGGCCGGACAACCGGCCATTTCCCTGCCCTGCGGTCTAGTGGAGGGCCTGCCTGTTGGATTGCAATTAGTTTCACCACGGCAAGCCGACGACGCCCTGTTAGCGATTGCAGCGAATTGCGAGGCGCTACTTGATCCGCGACCTATCCCCTCGCCTTAAACCGTTGCTATAAACTATCGAACTAAACTAACACGCTAAATCATCACCCTAAGCAATTACCCTAAGCTATCGCGCTAAAATCTGAGGACAAAGCCACCATGAGTGAGAATGACATCATCACAGAGAACAGCGAACTACGTGAGCTGCTGGGAGACGCCCATCCACTGGTGACCAAGAAAGTCCTGAATGCGCTGGACGAGGAAGGCGAGCGGTTTATTCGCATGTCTCCCATCGCATTTCTCTCCACATCGGACAAGGATGGCTTTCCCGACGTATCCCCGCGCGGTGATCACCCCGGTTTTGTCACCATCGAAAATTCACAGACGTTATACATTCCCGAACGACCGGGCAATAAACTGGCCTTCAGTTTGCAGAACATTCTGGTGAACCCCAATATCGCGCTGCTGTTTATCATTCCAGGCGTGCTGGAGAGTTACCGCGTGCACGGCACGGCTCGTATTACCACTGATCCCGAATTACTGGCGCGCATCGGCGAGGACACCCGCGGTAAAACAGCGGCGCTGGCACTAGAAGTAAAGATTCGACAGTGCTTTTTGCATTGCGGGAAAGCGCTGATTCGCAGTGAACTGTGGTCACCTGAGTCACAGCAAACTGGCGTAAAGTTTCGCTTCGGCGCCACCACCGCCAAACAAGCGGGCGGCGATAAAGAAATGGAGTCGATGATTAATGAGATTGTCGACGAGGATTACCGCGAGAATCTTTAGTGGCTAAATTTCGTCGCCAAACAAGCCTGCGTTTGCCGACAGATACTCTGCGAATGCCGTCGGCTTAACCCCGGTCAATGTCTGGACATCGTCGGTAACGAGATCTTCGGCACCCTCGGCACAGCAACGCATTAAGTCAACAACCTGGCCAGCCAGCCAGGGATCTAGCCCGGCTGCCAAACGCAAGAGCGCTTTCATGATCACCGCGGGCGGGCGAACATGCCTGACACGTTTAGATGTCATCGCGCTTATAGCACTGGCCACTTCCGCCATGCTGAGACTCTCGGGGCCGGTTAAGGTATAGGTATTGCCATCCCATTGATTATCCAGCAGCGCCCTGGCTGCTGCGCTTGCCACATCGTTCATATCCACAAAACCTATTGCCCCTTGGCCAGTCGCGGCAGGTAGAAAGCCCTTTTTAATCGGGTCTGCAAACAGCGCAAGCGACTGGAAGAAAAACGTAGGGCGCAGGATCACAAAAGGCAAACCGCTAGCGCGCAGGCTATCCTCCACCGCCCCATGCGCAATACCGAAGGCGCGTCGTGGCGCCAGACCAGCCGTTATGGCTGAAATCTTAACGACTCTAATACCGCCGTGCTCTGCTGCAGCTCGAACTACCACGATCTCATGCTCCGCCATTGCGGGATGGTCGGCCGACACTAATAGCAAGCTGGTGATGTTATCGAGCGCCGTGTCGAGGGTCGCCCTGTTAGTCATCGCGCCTGTCACAACCTCAATCGACTCGGCCATTCCGATCTGACCGGGTTGCCTGGAAAGAACCCTGATCTGGCAGCGTTCATCTACGCTGCGTAGCTGCGCCAGTGTCGCTCCACCCACACGGCCGGTAGCGCCCAAGAGTAACAGTCGTTCCATCATTATCGCCTTAACTCGGTACTGTCATCGTTATAGCGCCTATTGATAGCTAAGTCTTGGACAAGCAGCTGCATAAGGCTGTGTTGTCAGCGCACAACGCATTATAGGTAAAAGCCTTAATACAAGATCTGAAGAATACATCCCGACGGACTGGCATCTAGCCTTTGCGTCAGAGCAGCTGCAGTGGCTAGAGCGCATGAGTGACAGTCAGTGCAACGCGCCAGTGGGAAGTACAAGATAATGAGTGCCTACAATACTTAATTGAATATCTATTGATTTTTTATTATATTTCAATCTATATTAATCTAAGCTGACACACGGCACGAGCGATGGAAGACAGTGAAATAGTTGCAAGCCCTACCGCTATGTTTTATTGGCTTGTGCCATCTTTTTGTCCGCCGGTTACACCGACAGCAAAGGGTCCCGCAACTTTGGTTTGTCATAATGAACGCAAAAACAGTGCCAAGGGAAAACGTTATGCAAAATCGAAATATCAGATGGTCAGCAAAGCTGTTGGCAGCGGCGGCAATGGCTATACCACCAGTGACCAGCCTGGCTCAGCAGGGAGAATCCTTCGCCATCGAGGAGATTACCGTCACGGCCAGGCGGGTCAGCGAGAGTCTACAGGAGACACCGGTCTCGATTACCGCGTTCTCGCAAGAAGGCCTGGAAGCGAGACAGATCTATTCATTAGAGGGTGTGGCAGACTTTACGCCTGCGCTTACCATCAACAGCTCGTCCGCATTCTCGGGCAGCAGCCAGACCGTATCCATCTTCCTGCGCGGCGTGGGGCAAACCGATTTCACCATGAATACCGACCCAGGTGTGGGCATCTACGTCGATGACGTCTATCTGTCGCGTTCTGTTGGCGGGCTGCTCGACCTGGTTGATGTACAGCGTGTGGAGGTGTTGCGCGGGCCACAGGGCACCCTGTTTGGTCGCAACTCCGTGGGCGGTGCTATCAACATTACTACCGTGCGCCCGGCAGAAGAGTTCGGTGCTCGCATCTACGGCACCGCCGGCAGCGACAGCTGGTATCTGGGTGGGGCCTCGGTAGATGTCCCTCTAGCAGACAACTTTCTCACCAAACTCAGCCTGCAATATCAGGAGCGCGACGGCTATGTGAAGCGCACAAGCGACGGCAAGGAACTGGGCGACAAAGATAACTTCAGCGGGCGCCTATCCGCCCTATGGTCACCTACTGATCGATTGGAGTTCTTTTTCAATGCCGACTACACGCGCTCTCGTGAAAACGGTGTGCCGCTGAATCTCATTACCGCCGTAGCGGATGCCTCGTTCCCGGCTGCTCACAATATTATTGTCGCACCTCAAATCAATCCCGCGCTCGCGCCTTTCCCTAACGGCTGTCTAGATCCCGAGGGCGCGATTGTCGGCGGTACGGCCTGTTACAATTCGCAATGGGAGACCGATGCCAACTCCTCCTCCACCGACGGCAGCTACCCGGTGTATTCCAACCTGGATGTGTGGGGCGCGGCGATCACAGCAAGCTACGAAATCAACAGCGCACTCACACTCAAGTCGGTGACCGCCTATCGCGATCTGGATAGCGAATTTTCCCGCGAGGGCGATGGTTCACCGCTGGATATTAACGCCACGGAAGATATTTTCGAATACCACCAGTGGAGCGAAGAACTGCAATTGATCGGCAACGCCTTCGATGGCCGCTTAAACTACATCATCGGTGGCTTCTGGTTTGAAGAAGACGGCGAAAACCCAAACACGGTGGATTTCGGTTATGTCCGGTTCCTCAGCGGTGGTGATATTCGCAACACGTCCATCGCCGCCTTTGGTCAGGCGACGTATGATCTTACCGACAAGTTTGCCGTCACTGCGGGCATTCGCTACACAGAAGAGAAAAAACGCTTCACGCCGAATCAGTTCATCATCAGCACCTATAATGTGCCGTTCTTTCCCCCCTTCCTGAATTTCACACCGGGAGAACCGCTGACTACAACTGAGCAACAGTCAACGACTACCAGCGAGTACACGCCCCGGTTCGATATCTCCTACCAGATTACCGACAACAGCATGGTGTATGCCGGTTACTCCAAAGGATTCAAGAGCGGCGGTTTCACCCAGCGTATCTTCCCTGCCCTGCCGGAGCCTCCCTCATTTGAGCCCGAGACGCTGGATTCGGTCGAGGCGGGCTTCAAGCTCGATCTGTGGGACAACCGTTTGCGCTTGAATGGTGCCGCCTACTTCAACTGGTACGATGACCTGCAGGTGACGGTACCCGTGGGCGTAGCGCCGACCACGC
>JBCDFM010000295.1:0-5468 GCA_039178015.1 Pseudomonadota bacterium | reverse complement strand
TGTTGCCCGGTGCCGGAGGCCTAGCGATGCTGCGGGCGTTCCTTGAGGCTTAAGCGTTCTTCGCTTCGGGCTAAGTGCCCACAGTCGCCGCTAATCTTTTTGTCCCATCACCGCCTTGGCAATGTTCTTGGTAGCCTGGCTTGTGGCCGCGATGACTTTTATGAGGTCGATTTCCTCATACCTGGCGTAGATTTGCTCAATCTGGGCCGAGACCTCGCGCTGCCGCACAGCCACCACGCTCGCATCCACAACGCCCAGATTTGCCAGCTCCTCAAGCTGATTCCATTGCGCGAGCAGCAGTTCCAGGTTCACCATATCGGTGCGAAATCCGCCTGTGCTGTTAAGGTGCGCGAAAGCGTCTTTAAACGCTCCGTCAAACTGCTGCGAACCTGCTGCGATGGCGGCGTGGTCGGGCATTGTACTGCATAGCCTGATACCCGATGCCTGCTGTTGGGGGTCGCAGGCCTCACCCACCGAGCCTGTTGATTCGCTGTTGGGGAGCGTGGTGATCAACGCTGTGGTGCGTTCGCCCTGGCCAGACGAGGTGACAACCGGTACGTCAGTTCTCTTTTTATCAATGTCGGCTAGTGTTTCGCTTGCCGGCTCCACGGCTTCGGCAGATGTTTGGGTCGTTGGCGCGGCAGCTTCGAGGGTTTCTTCAAGCCTGCCCTGTTCAGGTTCGTCCGGCAGCGGGATTGTTAGCGCCGAGCTGCGTGGTGACCGGCGCACCTCAAGTGACAATATGGTTGATACAGCCTCCGCTTCGGTGGGTCGTGTAGGAACATAAGACGGATTGAAAAAAACCAGTAGTGACAGATGCACGACAAGGCTGAACACCCCTGCGATGACGATAAGCATCTTCGAACTGCGCATCTGATCAGGATGCAACGGCAGACCGGTGGCCTTCTCTTGAGACGTCAGCAAAAACACAATATTGGCTCACAAGCTGAAACAGCTGCCCACATTAAGCGTCGCTCCGAGTCTTTGTTAATGCTGTATCCCCAGGTAGTAGACAGGACTTATGGCATAAGATTCCGCGCGGCTTGGTCGGGCGTCGCATCAAGCACCTATGGAGGTTCGGAGAACGCTTTTATATTTGAGGCGCCGTATATGGGGTTCGCGTGAGGCAGCCGACGAAAAAATGCGACCAAACATCCGGTTTCTAGCAATCGCCTGTTATGCAAAGCCCATCACCATTAACAAGTTTAGTGAGGCAGATCGGGCCGAATAAGTTGTTACGATAACTGCGGCTCGAAGGTCTGTTTATCCAGTGGTATGCGCATGTAGTCGCCTCCCTTGGGTCGCGTCGGCCTTTACTGTCAAATTCGTCGGGGCGAGCATAGACAGAAAACGTCTACGTTAGGCCTTTCAACTTAGGCTGTTACCTCTGCTATGGTGCCTCATAGCCGTGGTTTGCGAGAACCAACTGATCTTTTGCAGCCACCATTGCCGCCAGCTCCTGGTCGTAACACGCTTTCCAATCTCCCTGTTTGCTTTCGTTTAGCTTCGGCGATGTCATTAAAGCCGATTTTGCGCCGGGGCCAAGCTCGACACCGATTTTTTCCAGGAAGGTCTGAAAATCTTCTCTGAGTTTTTCCATGTTCCCCAGGGTCAGTTGCGAGCACCCTGAATACATCCGGTCGTAGAGGAAAGAATAAAAGCCCATGTCCCTGCCGCGAAGTTCTTCGATAATTCGTCCGGTGATATTGATGCCGCGGTTGGGGTACTCGCGCGGCAGGTTTGCCGCCAGAAAGTCGATGCGCTCACGATCTTCCGATAGCAACAGCAGGTTGCTAATCGATGCCTGGAAATCCAGCGTTCCCTGGTTACTGACGCAATTGAACAGCAGGTTACGACGTTGTTTACCGCTCTGAAAGTTGTACCAGGATTGGTAGTACGACCACGGATTTCTAACCAGGCCGAACACCGGTAGATTCGCGTAGGCCTTGGGCAGTTCGCTGTACGGTAGGTGGTAGCCGATCATTCTCGCCTCGGGAAAATGAGTGCGTACAAAGCGATTGAGGAAGGTGCCCCCGGACTTGTGCAGGTGAAGAAAAATAAATCGCTTGGTGACTAACATGTTCTTGAGTTATCCCTACGCGCCAGGCAGAGGTGATCCCAGGCCGCGCGTGCCGCGCGCAACCAAGTCGAGCAGGTCGGCCTCTGGCAGATAGTCACAAATCAGATGAACTCGGTCCTCGCTCGCATGAAAGTTGTGTGCGGCGTGTTCTGCGCCGTTGTTAATCACCCACATTTCTCCAGCTTTCATGCGGTAGGCGCTGCCGTTGCAGTGCATCTCCACTTCATTATTGGTGGTCACAGGTACATGGACACGAATGCTCCTTACCAGGATAGGACCGCGATCGATATGGGATCGAATCGAGTCGCCCGCTTTGAGTCGGGCTAACACACAGCGCAGGGGCTTAGCGCCTATGGAGTGAATCAGCTTTTTTGTATAAGGCATGGCTGCCAGAATCGCCCGGTCCTCAATGGGTTTCTGCTCTCCTTCGGTGGGGGCGTAGCCACGGAGGAAAACAGCGTCTGCCCTGGCATGCACCCCAACCCGTCCGGCGGGGCCTGTCCACTGATCCCCAGGGATAGCGTCAACTTCCCTGCGCAGCGTCCCTGCATCGAGGGGCTGATTCAACAGCCTACATCCGCCGATCAGCGAGGCTTTGTCTAGACGTTCGTAACCCTCGAGCAATTTTTGCTTATTTAACTTTCTGGATGACATGTTTGCGTAGCCATGACCCTGATGTTGCCCGGGTAAGAGTCATTTTCATCACCGGAGAGGGACTTCACCACATTTTGGCGATAGTCGACGGGGATCAGAGCGCTAAACGCGTCATCCACTGAGATACGGCCCCCAATTCTCAAGATTGATTTGAATCAGTTCTATCAGCGTGCCGTCAGGATCTTGGCAAACGGCGATTCGTGCAAGGCGCTCGGGGCAATCCTGAGGTGGGGTGAGAAAGGGGACGCCCAGCTCAGATAGGGTGGCGTAGTCTTGTTCCAGGTTTTCGCAGGACAGACAAATGCGCACCACCCCCACGTCCTGATTACGCAGTGGCGCTCGGGTTTCAACATCAACCAACTCGGTTAGGTCGAGCTTTGGAAAGCCATCATCTAATTGCATGATGCAGGCCCTGCCACGCGTTCTGGTGGACAGACCAAGCGCTTCAGTGGCGGCGATATCAGCAGGCACTTTTGCCTGCATATTTAGGTAGGGAATGGCCGGGATAAATACTGAAAAGCCCAGCTTAGCGTAAAACGCAATCGCTACATCGAGATCGCTGACGTTGATATTCACATGCCCCCAGCCCAAACTCACGCGCATGGATGCCTCCTTTTGGCACCTGCCTCACGCTTTGCTTAACACCGCATAACGCGCATTTTCATTTGTCATTCTGGGAACAGTATAGGGCATCGAATGCATCGGGCCTAAGTCGCAGCATAACGTCGCAACTCGATCTTAGCGCGCGTTGGATTGGGATGCCTTTGAATCAGATAGCTCGTGTAGCATTTCTTTGTGACTGGCGCGACTGATTCGATAGCGGCTGATGGTGATTACCGAGCACAGGAAGATGCCAAACACGAGCGGTCCGTAAATGAGCCCGAGACTATCGATTGTCTGCTGCGGCACGTCGCCCACGCTCGTTTCGGTGGGAAAAGCAATCAGTGAAAGTAGGATTCCAGCGAGTAGCGTGCCCAGGCCGTCGGAACACTTGGTAATAAAGGTGATGGATGATGAGATCACGCCCTCGTTGCGACGGCCGGTTTCAATCTCAACACGTTCGGTTAGGTCTGAAATCATGGATCGCCAGCTGATATCGAAGATCAGAAACAGAATGACCTCGAAGAAGCCGGCCACAACCATAATCCAGAGCAGGGCATCACTGCCGTTCTCCGGAAAGACGCCCAGCAATCGCAATGTGATGGGAACGATATTCACCATCATCGCGCCCAACAAGCCGATGATGGCAACATGCTTCTTCTCTCGGCCCAGAGTCAGACTAGCCATAACCGGCGGCATAAACAGCGCTGCCAGCGCTTGTGGCAAGACAATGATTGAGATTTGCTCGCTGGTGAACTCCCAGAAATAGCTATAGATATAGACCCAAAGCGCCACATAGGTACCAGCACCGATGTAGTAGGTAATACCTGCCAGGGTCGTAATGCGCGCAGAATGGCTCTTAAACACATCGGTAAACTGCCGAAAAAACTGGCGCAGTCCGATGGATTCGTCGATCTTGTATTCTCGAAGGCGCGGAATAAATCGCTTAAGGCCGATACAAAAGATAAGCATGGAGGCACACATGGCCATCGCCCCGACCAACCCGGCACTCTGGTAGCCTTCGGCGTTCAAGACGCCATCTGACACCTCCTCGGTGGGCACAAGCCATATGGCGTACATCAACAGCGACATGCCGTTGCCGACCACCGAATAAAATATGTGGAAACTCGTCCAGAGGCGCGTTCGAGTGTCGTAGTCATCCGTCAGCTCGGCCACCATGGCATAGGCGGGTACCAGAAACATGGTGATGGAAGTGCGCATCGCCACGTTACAGACCATTAGCCATAGGAACATCAACGTGTCGCCCTCCACAAAAACAGGCGGATGCCAAAGCAGATAGAATGAAGCGCTTAAGGGCAAGATCGAGGCGATTAGCCAGGGATGGCGGCGGCCCCAGCGAGAATGAGTGTTGTCTGACAGGTAGCCGATCAACGGGTCGGTGATTGCGTCCACCACCAGACCAATTGCCACTGCTAGCCCGGCCAGCGCGGGATCCAGCCCCAGCACCTGGCTGTAGAACACCAGCACAAAATAATGTGCGTTGGAAAAAACACCGTACGTAATACCGCCAGAGCCATAGCTCCAGCGGGTGGCAGCGGTCATTCGGATCGCGGGCATACGTTACCGATCAGCCGCTTGAGTAGGCCAGCCCCGCGCTATGGCGGACGACAGCGAGCAGCGCTATTTCACTCCCTACGACCGGTGCCACCAGTCGTCGGGATCACCCGGATATTGCCCCAGCGTTCGACCATGCACCTGGTAGCCCAGTAGACGTCGAACGGTGTCTGGATAGGAGTCTGCGATATGACGCGGTATCGACAAGTACATATTCTCTTCGCGGCGCAGCCAACCGAGGTTGTAGGTGCTGATGATGCCCAGACGCGGCGTCTTACACAGGTTGGCACCTCCACCGTGGATGGTTGAACCCTGGTAGAACAATACCGAGCCCCTGGGCATTACTGCCTGAATGACGTCATCGTCAGTAAATGAACGCCCTCTGTTCTCGCGATGGCTCCTGAGTACGAGTTGGGTTGCTCCATTTTCTTGCGTGAAATCGGTGAGCGCCCACATCGCGCTGATCTGGTACTCGACGGTAGGATCAATAATGGGATAGAGATCGTCTTCGTCCCGATGCAGACGTTGTGCAGTTTCGCCGGGCTGAATTTCGATCGCG
>JBCDFM010000294.1:0-5486 GCA_039178015.1 Pseudomonadota bacterium | reverse complement strand
TTCAACCTCGGCTGTATAACTCTCGTCTGCCTGCTCGAACTGTCGGTAGAAACTCGCCTGTCCTGCTGAGCTCAACCAGGGCCTCACCAAAGCATCAAAATCCTCTGGTCCGATATCCGTAACGAGTGCGCCTTTGATGTAGGCCTGAACAACAGCCTTGTGAATATGAGGAGGAAGACTGGTAAACGCACCAACGTGGCGACCGACATGATCGAAGAACGCTGATCCCCAGGGGCGCATAGCTACCACATTCATCAGCATCAGGTGGTTAAAGTCGAAACCATGCAATAGATGCGCGCGAAGAGTAGTAGCGCCGCCAAAATCATGCGCGACCACATGTGGTTTTGTAAGCCCCCAGAAATCCAACATGGCGCCGAAGACTTCGCCTTGTACGTTGAGTCCCGTCTGGGCATCCGATCGCATTTCTGAGCGTCCATACCCCGGCATATCGTACCAATAAACTGTGAAATGGTCTGCTAGGGCCGGAATAATACGATACCACGAAAAAGACGACCAAGGCCACCCGTGGGCCAAAACAAGGGGAGGGCCTGAGCCAGCAGTACCCCAGGCCACCACGCCGGCAGCGGTTTTTGCGGATTGATCAAGGTTCCAGTGCATTAAGTATCGTAACCTTTGGGAGCGCAGCATTCCAAAAAAATTAGCCGCTATGTCGTTTGCCCGTAGCGTTTATTCGGCTAGCATCTGGCATGCGCGTCTAGGGGGATGCAATACTACCCAAACACTCGTCGGTGCTCATAACTATGCCATAACTTGCCGCTAGCGGCGCCATGATCGCCGCATGAACCTGCGTGGATGGAACGGAAACTGCACCGAAGGTCACTGCGGCAGCGGCGCAGGAATCTTCAACTACAGTGACACCAAAACCAATGTCTGCAGCTGCGCGTGCAGTTGCATCCACACACATCTGGCTCATGGCACCGCAAAGTGTCACGTGATCGACTTCCGCATCGAGAAGTGCTTTTTCAAGTGGCGTGCCCACAAATGCGTTTGGCCGGGTTTTCTCGAACACAGCCTCGTTTTCGCGTGGTTGGACAGTTCGATGAATCTCACTCCCGAGTGTGTCTGGGCGAAAGAACGGTGCTTCGCTTGACCGGGCGATGTGCCGGATGTGAATGACTGGCAAACTATGCTGGCGGAAATGCTCCAAAAGCCGGGTCGCATTCGCCGCAGCAGCTCTCATGCCTTCTAGTGGCTTTCGTCCACCATCAAAATAGTCGTTCTGAATGTCTATAAGGACAAGGGCAGTTTGTGTCATGTCTGGTCTCCTTTCCAGTCTATTTACATAGAGAACCGCAGGCCTTAAAACTGGCACAAATGACAACAAGTATGCCGAATACGCCATTTGCAGCGCAAATTGCATTGATAGCCTATAGAGGCGTTCAGAGCTCCGCCGTCCTTGGGATCGAAGACGTGCTGCTAGTATCAAACCGCATCGCTAGCGAGCTAGGCAGCCTCCAAATTGCATGTGAAATACTGCGCGGCTGCGATCTGCCAAGTGCCCAGCTTTTCGACGCGATCGTCTTGCCACCAAACCTCTCTGGTGTGCGCGGTCGAAAAGATGCGAGCCTTACACGGTGGATTGCGGAACAACACCGCGAAGGCGCAACGGTCTGTTCAGCTTGTGCTGGGGCCTTCTGGCTTGGCTATGCTGGGTTGCTTGATGGTAGACCTGCGACAACGCATTGGGTGTTGGAAGAGGAATTCCGATGCGCGTTCCCCAAAGTGCAATTGCATCCTGAGCAATTGATCATCGATGACCACGACATTGTCACGGCGGGAGGTGTTATGGCCTGGGTGGACCTTGGCCTCTATTTAGTCCGGCGTTGGCAGGGAGCGGAGGTTCTCTCGCGCACCTGCCGCCATATGCTGATTGATCCTAATGGGCGCGAACAGCGCAACTACCGCAGTTTTCGACCGCGCCTTGATCATGGGGATGCGCCAATTCGTTCGCTCCAACAGTGGATGGAGCAACATGCCGCTGAAAATCTGTCGCTGCCAGCATTGGCGGAGCGCTCGGGGTTAAGCACTCGGACACTCCAGCGCAGATTTAGGAACGCTACCGGTCTGTCGATCCGTGAGTACTTACAAGAGCTTCGTATCGAACGAGCAAAGGGGCTTCTGGAACGAACAACAACGCCAGTTAGTGAAATCTGCTGGGCCGTTGGTTACGAGGACACCTCCACTTTCAGCCGCCTCTTTCAGTCCGTTTGCGGTGTGAGAGCAACGGAGTATCGCCGTCGCTTCGCGGTTCGCGAACGAGAATAATCCATCCAAAAAGCGACTTCGAGCTTAGCTGCTGTCACTGTGCCGTTAATTACTGGACACTGGCTTAAAAAAGTGGATTAAAATCAGTGCTTTATTTTGCCCTTAATTTCTGGACTGTATCATTAATTGCCGGACTGTGCCCTTAATTCGTGGACGATATGTTCTGTGGATAAGCTTCGTTGCATACAGGCGTGAACAGGGCAGGTGACCCCATAGTGCTTTCTCTACGGGAACGGGTAGTCAATTCTCGGCGACCTGTGGCTATCCGGAAATTAAGGGCACAGAATCGTGTCAAATGCCCCAGATTGTATCCGCGTGCAGAAATTAAGGGCTGCCATTGGAGTTTGCTCGGCCGATAGTCGAAGCACAGATCGATGCTCTCGTCTGTAGTGAGTGAGGTTGATAAATATATAGGCCAGACAGAATCAGTACGGGCTCAGTATGGCGAGCTGAAGCTAGCCATCCGCTATGATACGGCAACAGTTTGTTGCTTGGTCGGGAAGGGCAATGCCATCTCTTACAACCCTCAGCGGTACCGTGACTCGATCTCCTGCAGCCAACCATCGAGCTTAGGTGCGATATCATCCCAATTCAGGGTTTGCGGGGAGACAGTGGTTGCGTTTGCCTGCACTTCGTCTGGCACCAAAGTCAGGGCACCCGGTGAGTTGGGAATCCGACCGAACTGGTGCGCATAGGCGGCCAAGAACTCGGTGCTGCCGAACCAGTCAACAAAGGCTTGAGATTGTTCAACCTGGTCTGTATCGGCCAATATCCCCAGCCCATCTGCAATGATAGGCGTTCCACCTTCGGCATCGACAATGGCAACGTTGTAACCTAGCTCTTTTCCGTAATTCTTTGCGCCACCGAGCCAGTTCAGGTCAATGACTGCATTGCGGTTTCTCAAGGCTTCGGTTTTGCTGTCAAAGTCTTCTGCGACAATACCGTTGTCAAAAAACGCACGCATGAAGTCCCAACCATCTTGCGTGACCTCACCGCTTTCGTCAGTAAAGCGAGATAGAATGCCCGCAAGATAGGCACGAGTGGACTGCGAATTCATAGAGCCAATGACATACCGTCCAGCATACTCTGGCTCGACCAAGTCCAGCCAACCCGTGGGGGCGTCAGCAGCCTCCAGTTCGTCAGCGTTATAGGCGATCACGATAGGTGTCTTCCAAAACTTGTAGACCATCTTATCGTTGTCGTCTCTAAAGGCTGCTGGAAGTTCATCGGCCCAGATTGGCTCAAAGGCCAGAAAGAGCTCTTCTCGCTTCATAGCAGCCATCGCAGTATCAACAAAACCGATTGCAACATCTGCTTGCGGGTTTTCGCGCTCAGCTAAGATACGATCAAGCAATTGGCCTCCGCCACCAGTGACGAAATCTATATCGTGCCCAGCCGCGGCTGCTCGCTCTTGGACCCAATTCGCTTCCTCCGCGGGCCATGGAGCGTACACCGTTATCGACTCTGCGGCTGCGGCGGAAATGCTGAGAATGGTCAATGCTGTTGCGCAAGCCACGAGACGGCGGGTCATAGGATTAGGTCCATCACAAGGAAATCGAGAACTTTGTAACTGCAAGAATGGTAACTGAACCGTTACGACTCAATGGCTCAAGTTAAACTTTACCTAATCTTCACAACTTGGAGTCTGCAGTAATGTTGCGCGAATTCGATTTAAATCTCTAGCGCATCGAGCAAATTGTGCACGAAAGTGCGAGCTTTGCCTGTCGGCGAACCGGGATTTCGAACGATCTTAGACGGCGTGATGTCGTGTTTCGAATTCTGCACGCTCCCAAATTGTAGAGCTAAAAGAACAACAAGGGATCACACCCGTGACTGATGAAACCCACTTCAACCTAAAGAAGTCAAAAGACCTGCCCCAAAGGTCACTAAACGCTTCCGGCAGAAACCTAATCGGTCTTCTCACACTTCCCCATGCAGGTCTGTTCGCGCTGTTCTTCATTCTTCCCATCGGGCTTATGGGGGTTATGAGTTTCCTAACAGGGAACCCCATAGTCGAATAGGGAGTAAAATTCACCGCGGAACATTATGATCGGTTTGCGGGGGATTAGTACAACTGGGATGTGCTTTGGACGACTCTGCGTATTGGCTTTTGGACAACGGCCGCATGCCTACTGATTGGTTATCCAATCGCGCAGCTTTCGCTGGCGCAGCATCCATTCGCAGGTATAGCACACCCATCGCTGCGTCACAGCCGATGTCGCCAAACCGGTCATTGAATGCCTGTCTGAGTGGCTGAATTAAAACCGCGCTTTTGCCGCGCGTTGTTTAAATGCGAGCGCCGCACGTTACTACGCCACTTAGCTCTCACTAGTTCAGTTTCCGGATCGGGCTCAAAGCAGTGAAACCACTATTGAACCAATGGCAAGGCGTGGTTGTACAGTGCAACTCAACTGAGTCCGTGCTTTAGTATCGCTTGAGTATTAGATCTTACTTTCACCCAACTACAAACCAAACCAGGCATCACCCCGACGGCAAGCAAAAGAGCGTTGAGTTAGTCGATGCCGGATCAATCCCCAAGCGGCTGTGGACCCGTTCTGCCATGGTAAGCGGTCAGCGACGCGCGAATGCGCCTCAGGTTCTCTTTGGTCTCGTCTGTCATCTCCTGCGCTACGGTCATTGCCAGCGCATCGACGATGGCCAGATGTGCGTATCGGGATGCGGTTGGTTTATAGATATCGCTGTCTTCCGGCAGGTCGGTCAGCAGCGCAATACTCGCGGCATTGGCTAACCGTGTATTTGGCCGCGTGATACAGATCGTTGTCGCACCATAACCGTTGGAGACTTCGGCAGCGGCGACGATGGCGTCTGCCTCACCGCTCGCGGACACGAGGAACAGAACATCTTCTCTTCCAAGCGCCGCAGCCCGCATTTGCAGCACGTAGCTGTCACTTGTGAAAAAGGACGGGATGCCAAGTCTGAAAAACCTGTTGGATGCTTCCTGCGCGACGAAGGAAGACCCACCACCAATGCCCGAGAATAGTATTTGCCGCTTGTCAAGGCATGCATCTCGGGCAGCCTCTAGCCTATCCGTGTCGATTTGCCGGCGCATGATATCTAGCGTCGTGAACATCGCGCCTAAAACCTGATCTATTGCGCTGTCTGCATCTGAGCCCTCTGAGCCCGGCGTGCCATATAAGTACTGCGCGCTGACTGCGATGTTTTGCGCGAGGCGCAGTTTG
>JBCDFM010000293.1:0-5490 GCA_039178015.1 Pseudomonadota bacterium | reverse complement strand
ATATGATGGAATTATCATCAAAATCATGTTGTGTCACTGCTGAGTGACGCTCGACGCTTCTGCTTGTGCCATAGGCATGTGTGGTTTGATTTAATTGCTCCGCTTAACGAACTCAATTCAGCTGAAAGCCGTGACTGGTCGATTGTTCGGGATGGTAAGAGTATCTGAGTGGTGCATCACTGCTCACTCATCTCCTCCCTGGCTGGAGAGTGTTGGGTTTTCGCAAATAGCCAAGGCACGCATATCGATCGGTTGGAGCTGAAGAGCCCCTCCATGCAACCGCTTGCATTTTATCGGTTCCCTTTTTATCGTTCGTGTGTGCGGGCTCGCTCGAGCGGTGTGCAGCCACTGAGCACCATTGCCTGCCTAGCGAAGCCGTATAACAACTTGTAAACGCGCGGCTTCAGAAAACAAAACGTAGGGAGATTGTTTGCAATGCACAGATTTGCGGAAATAACGGGCCTAGCCGCGTTGATGGTATCCCTTTCTTTCGGCACATCGTCCGCGCAAGGGGGCGGTGAGTTGGTGATCGTGGGGAACCAGGAGCCGCAATCAATGCAGGCTCAGGTCGCACACAAAGAGGTAAATGGTATCGGGATCAGAAACGTTATTGAACAACTTACCCGCCTGGACCCTGAAACAAACGAAGTGCTACCGATGCTGGCTGTAAGTTGGGAACAGAAAAGCCCGACAGAATGGCATTTCAATCTTCGTCCTGGTGTGAAGTTTCATGACGGCACCGATCTGGATGCTGAGGCGGCTGCAGTCAGCATTAACTGGCTCTGGGGAGAGGAGAATGGCTACGTCATCCGCGACATGATGGGTCCCCAGATTTCAGCTAAAGCTATTGATGACAATACCGTCGCCGTGATGACGGAAAGCGTTGATCCACTTTTGCCCCGGCGGATGTACTTGGGTGGCATCACATCTGCCCGACAAATACTCGAAGATCCTGATGATCATAATGTCACTCCCATCGGTACTGGCCCTTATGTCTTTAAGGAATGGGTCCCGGGACAGTACTGGTCTGCGACCGCCAATCCCGACTGGTGGGGCAACACAGCTGACGACACTTACGGTGATATATTTTACGACGCCATTAAGGTTGTCTGGAGGCCTGAAGCTCTGGTCAGATCTGCGATGGTTGAGAGCGGCGAGGCTCAAGTGGCGATGTTCTTAACACGCGAAGAGTGCGATCGGTTTAAAGATATCTCAAATGTGGACTGTATGCTGAAAGGGTCGGATACTTTTCTGCAGTTCCGCTTGGACTACCAAGGCGCTCATCCTCTGCTGCAAGACCCTGAATTTCGTAAAGCGATCTTTACGGGCATTCACTGGGAGGGGATACGCCAGAATCTTATGGGGTTAAGCGAACCTCTTGCAGGTCAAATGCTGCCATCTGTGGCGACCGGATTTGCCGATGCCATTTCGCAGTATCCCTATGACCCAGTTGGCGCGCGAGCGATCGTCGATGAACTGAAGGCTGAAGGACATGAAATCCCGACCATTGAGGTGACGACACGGTTAGGCTCTACCCCGCGTAATGGTGAAATGGTTGAAGCGATCGGTGCCATGCTACAGGGGGTCGGGATCCCCGCAAGGATCGCGGTTGAAGAACCAGGTCTTTTCAACCCACGCGCTGTCGCAAAACCGACAGAAGACCGTTCTTATGCGTGGTTACACGTCCAGGCAAATCCGCTTATGGACTATGCGCTTACATTCGGCGCGCACTACTCTTGCGGCGGCTTGGTCTCAGTGTTCTGTGATCCTGACTTTGAGGAGCGGGCTGATGCAGCGGCCCAATTGGTCGGAGACGCCCGGCATGAGGCACTCAAGGAGCTGGTGGTGGAAGGGCACAACCGCTACATCGTTGCACCAGTCGGTTTGCTGCAGCGGGCGTATGGAGTCCCTGAGGGGTTCGAATGGGACTTTGGTGTGGATCATCGGATTATCGCAGTAAATATGCGTGAAACTCAGTAGCAATTTAGCGATCAGCGCCCTCTTTTTCGGCAACTAAAAAAAACAAGCGAGTGGCCCGAGTAACTTCCTCATTCGGGTCACGGTCACATCTAATTTTTGGACTGCTGGCTCGCGTGGTGCGTGAGCATGATTAGCAAGTAGAGCGCTCATGATGACGTCTAATGATCATAAACTCGCTGCTTAGCCGTTACGTTCTCAAAAGAGTGGCGAACTCGCTGATATTGCTGTTCGCCGTCATGACGATGGTTTTCTTTGCTAATCGTCAAATCGGTGACCCTGCACGTATGATTTTGGGTAATGCTGCGAGTGAAGAGGCTGTGCTCGCGTTGCGTGTTCAGATGGGTCTTGAAGACCCATTATCTGTGCAATACGCGCGGTTTATCAGTGGTTTGGTGACAGGTGATCTGGGGCAAACCTTCCGCTTCGGCTTGAGTAATTCGATGGGGCAGGGCGGGGAAGTCAACACCATGGCGACCTTGCCACTCGCGCTTGAACGGCTACCTGCAACCCTTTTTCTAGCTGGTGCGACAATATTCTTGGCAGTGATCGTAGCATTGCCGCTAGGTATTTTCGCTTCCGTTTATCCTCGCTCATCGCCAGATCAAATCATCAGTGTATTCTCTTTAGCTGGCGTTTCTATCGTTGAATATTGGTTTGCTTTACTGCTTGTACTGGTGTTTGCGGTGCAACTTGCGTGGCTGCCTACGTCTGGCTATGGCAGTTTTGCGCACGTGATATTGCCCGCAGTAGCGCTATCGCTTCGCCCAATGGGCCGCATTACGCAAATCGCACGGAGCTCTATTCTCGATGAAATGTCTAAACCTTACATCACGTCGGCCATGGGACGCGGCATCTCTATGCGCCGCATTGCCATAGTCCATGCACTTAAGAATGCCGCGATTCCAATTGTTACGACCATTGGTGATGAAACTATTAATGTGGTAACGGGCGTCATAATTATTGAAACAATATTTGGATGGCCAGGTATTGGTGCGCTGACAGTGAATGCACTTTCCATTCGTGACGTACCTTTGGTCGAAGCAACTGTATTTCTACTTGTATTGATGGTATTGACCATAAATTTGTTGGTGGATATCATCTATATATTTCTGAATCCACAAATGCGCTTCGAGTGAACGGATGAGTAAGGCGCCACCTCCAGACAACGCTTCGGCGCCCGGAAGTTCAAACTTGGGACGTCCCCGCGCCGGCGCGGGATTGGTAATTCGGGCCTTGTTCCGCGATGGGCTTGTATTAACATCTGTTTGCTTCCTGATTGTATTGTTGTTTTGCGCAGTCTTTGCCGATTACGTGGCGCCTTTTGATCCAATTGTCCCGAATATTTTCGCCAACAGACTCCCACCCTTGTCCTATGCCACAGGGTTTGATGGCCAAGAGGCGCTCCACATATTGGGTACAGATGCACTGGGGCGCGATATTCTCTCTCGTCTTATCTACGGTGCGCGCGCTTCTTTGTTTGTGGCGCTCATTTCCGTCTTGGTATCTGGCCTACTAGGGACGTGCCTAGGGATAATTGCTGGGTACTATGGCGGCTGGGTGGAAGCGATCATCATGAGGGCCGTCGATGCGTTCATGGCTGTGCCCTCTTTACTCATAGCTTTGTTTGTTCTGTTCATCATTGGCGGGGGCCTAGTGAACATGGTGCTGATCTTCGCCCTCGTTCGCTGGGTGGTCTACGCGCGGCTCGCGCGCGGTATCACTTTGACTTTAAAGCAGACGCCGTTTGTGGAGGCCGCTCGTGCCATCGGCGCGAATGATGTGCGGATTATGTATCGGTACATTTTTTGCAATATGTTGTCGCCACTTTTGGTGCTGGCGACGCTCGAGGTGGCACTTCTGGTGCTTGCTGAGGCTGGTCTGAGCTTTCTAGGCTTTGGTCTGCTCCCGCCGGAGCCATCTTGGGGGCTAATGATTGCACGTGGGCGTGAATACCTGCGCGATGCTTGGTGGATGATTACATTCCCGGGTCTTGCAATTTTCTTGACGACTTTGAGTTTTAATCTTTTAGCCAATTGGATCAGGGCCATTAGCGACCCAGCACAACGCTGGCGGTGGCTCAAATAGGTTCTTCATGATGAGTTTCAATCGCGTACTCGACATCAAAGACTTACACGTGACCTTTGCAACGCCGGGCGGAACGGTGCGGGCTGTGAGGGGGATAAGCTGCCACGTTGAGCCTGGGGAATGCCTGGGTATTGTGGGCGAGTCCGGCTCTGGCAAAAGCCAGACGTTTCGCGCTGCTGTGGGCTTACTCGGGCACAACGGGAGCGCGTCTGGAGCGGTAACTTTTCTCAACCATGACATGTTTAGTCTCAGCCAAAAGCAGCTAAACAAAATTCGCGGGCGAGACGTTTGCATGATCTTTCAAGATCCTTTGACGTCTCTCACTCCTGGGATGCGAGTTGGTGAGCAGATGAGAGAAGTGCTTCAGATCCATTCTGGTATCGTTGGAGAAGAGGCTGATCGAATTTGTTTGGATTGGCTTGAGCGTGTACGGATCAGTGATGCTAGGCCACGTCTTAGGCAGTATCCGTTTGAGTTATCAGGGGGCATGCGGCAGCGGATTATGATCGCTATGGCGATGTTATTCCGTCCCAGCCTTTTGATTGCAGACGAGCCGACCACTGCGCTAGATGTGACAATCCAAGCAGAAGTCCTCGACATAATGACCGAGCTCAGGCGCGAAAACGGCACTTCCATAGTAATGATAACTCACGACATGGGGGTGGTCGCTCGCATGTGTGACCGGGTTCAGGTGATGCATCAGGGACAGTACGTGGAGGATGGCCCTGTCGATAAAATCTTCGCGAACCCTCAGCAAGAGTATACGAAGATGCTTTTGGATGCGATGCCTAAGCTCGATCAGCCACGCACTCTTAAGCCCCCGGCAAAGCAGTCTAACGAGCCCTTGCTCAGCGCAGATAGGCTTACAGTTTCATTTAACCTTCCTGGCGGGTTTTTGGCGAAACGACGCAAGTTCAATGCTGTTGATGGCGTGAGTTTTAGCCTGGGCCGAGGTGAAACTCTTGGTATCGTTGGCGAGTCGGGGAGTGGAAAGTCCACCCTTGCGCGAGCTATTCTCAAACTTCTTCCAACATCGGATGGTGTCGTTAGCTGGCTCGGCAGTAACATGTCGGGATTGGATAAAAGGCAAATTCAACAGGTGCGTGAGAACATGCAGGTGGTGTTTCAAGACCCGCTTGCTAGTCTAAATCCATCCATGACTGTGCGAGACATTGTAGCAGAGCCTTTGCGAATATTCCGCAAGGACATGGTAGGACGTGAACGGGAGAACGCCGTCGAGCTGGCCCTAGCTCGGGTTGGTTTGGCGTCTGATTATCTTAAGAGATATCCGCACGAGCTTTCGGGCGGGCAGAATCAAAGGGTGGGTATCGCGAGAGCATTCATCACTCATCCTAAGCTAGTCATATGCGATGAAGCGGTGTCGGCTCTTGATGTTTCAGTGCAGGCGCAGGTCTTGAAACTACT
>JBCDFM010000292.1:0-5496 GCA_039178015.1 Pseudomonadota bacterium | reverse complement strand
CGTGCAGCCGTCTATTGTTGATCTCGATGTGACTGCACCAGACAAAATGTCGCCGGGATCTGAGTATAAGTTTGCTGCTGACGCCGGTGAAATGACACTGTACATGCAGCTATATGACGGACGAACTGGAGATCTCATCGCTAGAGTCATAGACCCAGAGGTGGTGGGTAAAAATGACTTGCCAATGCGTAACCTAGTGTCAAATTCGAATGACATGGAACGCACTATGCGATACTGGGCGACGGTGTTGAACGACCACTTGGGTCAGTTAAAGACCGCCACCTCAGCCGACTCCAGCGGCTCGTAGCATCACTGTGTGCTAGCGCCAAAGCTGTAGCTTTGGCGCAGCGGTATGCTCCTTACCCCTACGTCAGCGCCGACGAATCCGAGGACCCACTTCTCTTGCAGGAATCTTCGATACGGCTCCAACGTTACCTAGCTACGCGGTATAAGAACCACACCAGCTTAGCCACAAGGGGCTGATGTACTGCATCGATAGGCCGGAACGACACTAGCTGGGCAAGAGAAAATCCGTCCAGTACTTGGGGTAATGTCGTGACCGTATGTGGACTCATCTTCTACTGGACCGCTCCGAATGCCGGCGCGCCAGAGGAAAGATCATTATCAACTTTGCCGAAGTGGATTAGGTGTTGCCTTTGGCAGATGGATCGGCAGACGGCAGCATGTCAAGACTGCGGCGAGATTGTCCTGGGCTCTGGCCTGTCCAGCGTTTAAAGGCATTGGTGAAGGCACTCAGCTCTGAGTAGCCAACGAGAAATGCAACCTCTGTCAGTTGAATGTCTCCGCGGCCCAGATATTGCATAGCCAGTTTTAGGCGAATCTGCTGTACTAGATTGCGGTAAACAATCCCCTCGTATTCCAGACGGCGTTGCAGTGTTCTGGGCGTGAGCCCCATTGTTTCGGACATCGCGACGAGCGATGGGTGACCATCGCAAAGTGCGGCGGCGATAAGATATTTGAGACGACCTAGCCATGCAGGCTCGTTGGCTGCGAAGCCGAGCACAGCTTGTAGCTGCTGCTCAACTAACGGCAGTATGGAGCGGTTGGCACCTTCGACCTCATGTTTGAGTATCACCGCATCGACATGGATCTCGTTGCGGTCAGCCTCAAAAGTCGGCATGACTCCAAAGTAGCGTTTAAAATGCGCTAGATTTCGTGGGCGCGCGTGTGCGAAAAGAACATCGTGAGGACGCCACTCGGGGTTGCCAGTCATGGCTCTGAGCATACGTGTAATCAGCAGTGCACCACCTTCGTAGATGTAGGATGCTGTTTCTGGCGCCAGATCAGACACAGTGTTTTGTAGCACTAGAGAGTCTTGCTGCAGGGAGAGTGAAATCTCTAACCCGCTGACAAAAGTCCCTGCAAACCGACCCATATTGTGAATCCCTGTATGTACCGTTGGTGCATTCAGTACGACATAGGAAATGAGTCCAAGGGCTTCCAAATCCAACTGTGAACACAGGTGTAAGATAAATCCACTGTCGTCCAGGTCGGTTGCAGCGGAGGCAAATACAGCCGCTAGAGCGTTTATATCGAGTGGGCGATCGGGATCCATCAGATCACTAGAACGCAGGCCAGCCGCTTGTCTCACGCGAGCAGAGTCCACCCCTGCGCCCGCGATAAACTGCAGCATTGTAGTAACAACCCCGGCTGATACGGTCGACATTGCTGCAGGCCTACTGTCACTAAATATCAATTTATTGTCACCAAATATCAAGTAAAAGCAACCCCATACTGCGACTATGAGAGGCACAGGGCGGTTTAACTTGACTTGAGTCGGAGTGTTCTTCGCGATGGGAACGGAAGTGACATTGAAGGAAGAAGAGTCCGCTGTCGGCAACGACAGTGCTATTGCGCCAGGGAGTGCCTTTTATGAAGCGGTGGGTGATCCCGTGACGCTGCTGTACGGTTTCCCCCCTGCGCTGGTCAATAGTGTGCTGATCCCGAAATCGGCACGCGGGGTTGAGCAGCATGAGCGCTTGGTAAACGGCAGCATCCCGCAGTTGGGTGTTGAGCACCTTGTCGGCAGGATCGTTGATTCGATTGATATCATATTTGGTGTTGTCTTTGCGGAAGAGGAGGCGGAGCAAGCAGCATACGCGCTGCATGAACTGCATCGAAAGGTGAAAGGAAAGATGCCTGATGGCTCCAGCTATCAGGCTTTGAATCAACAGACCTGGACGAACACATGGCTAGTGCAAGTCAAAGGCTTTATGGATGCCTATGGCGCATTACGTGGCTTTATTGATGAGGCACATCGTCGTGATGTCTATCGTGGTTTTGTAGAACTCGGTCGCCGCTTTCGCGTAACCCACATGCCAGCGGGCTTGCAACAGTATGAAGATCGGATTAACGAACTAGAAGCAACGACGCTGGTCTGCAGCGCTCCAGCACGCTTCCTCGTTGAGCAAACCACGCCACGCCTGGTCAAGCCTTTGAACATGCGATGGCTTCCAACCAGGGTTTGGGGGTGGGCTACACTGCCTGTTCGACGCATGGCCAGAGTGGGTTTGTTGCTTGGCTTACCCGGGTATGTTGGATCAGAACTAGGTATTCGTCGGAATGGACTGGATCGACTGGAGCTTTGGATCCATCGGTGTTTTTGGGGGTTGGTTCCGAGGCGCTTGGCCGCGAGGTTTGGGCCCTGGTACTTCCGGATAAGACGCCGTAGGGGAACGCCTGCCTGGCGAACACGTTACTCTGCTGAATCACTTGCAAAGAGGCGGAACTACAACGAGAGTTGATTTGCGACTGACTAAACTCGGGAGTTGGTATGACCTTCGTTAAAGCTCAGGCAGCATGTCGTAAGAGTTCAGAAAATCGACGATAGCTGAGACTGTCCCCGCTCGATCTTCAATCGCTGTCATATGTCCGATTCCTGGCATAACGATATGGCTTACCTCAGGTATCACCCTGGCCATTAGTTCATTAGGCTTGATAAACATCTCATCGAATTCACCCAACAAAAGCAAAACCGGACACTGAATCGAGCGAAGCCCATTAATCTTGGGATCTGCCGACGCGTAAAACGATCGCATAAAATCCACTACATGCGCGCGCGGTGTTACCTCCATAATATCCAGCGTTTCCTGCCAGCATCGCTCAGCGTCCGGATTGACGTCCAATCGATTAAAGAAAGGCCCCCCACCCTGTTTTCGCGCATGCACAATTGTCTCATCAATGGGGAATCGCTCTCTGGCATCTGCCATAGGGTTACTGATAGGCGCTGTTTGCCTCTCGAACTTATAATTCTCATAGCGTTCATCAGAGTATTCATCGGACGGAAATGTAGCTGACGAAGAATCGGTCGAAAGAAGGCTGAGTACACGTTCGCTATTGTGAATCACATACTCAATTGCCGCCATACCGCCTGTCGCATGACTAAGAATATGAAAGCGCTCAACTCCCAGATGGTCAGCGATTCTGCCAAAATCAGAAGCGACTTCCTCAACGGTATACCCAGGATCTTGTGTCCCAATGGGCACAGAACGACCGTGCCCTCTCATATCGGTGTCAACGACATGAAATCCCAATGTCGCCAAATCCTCAGAAATACCTGTACGTCCCCAGTAAGAGCCATTCTCGCCAACACCATGTGTTGTCAGGATAGGAATTCCTTTTTCAGGCCCCGTCAGGTCGTAGAATAGCTTGTGGTTTTCAAGGCTTAAGTAAGGCATTGTGCCGCTTCTCTCATATGAGACTCCTGCGCATTCTTTCAAATTAGTTTTAGTGTGGCGCTTGCAAATATTTCTACTCGAACTATCGAATAGTCGTACTTAAATTGGCAATTCCAATTTTAGAGTGATTTATCTGATTTCATAGCAGGCCGTGTCGTCCTAGGAGCAGACGTTTACTTGGTGCCAAGCTGATGATCGACTTACACATGTCTACGGCATCACGATAGAGATGAATACGGGCATCGCTACCAGCTCAGCTAACAAGTGGCGATCGACTCTACCCTGAAGCTTAAGGCGATAGCCATTGGGCATCACCGGGGTGGAGGCGCTCGTACTACTGTCGGCAACAACTGACACGATTTTGGTCTTCGTGCGCTTGCTTTCAAGCGCATGCTGGTGTTCGATCTTCCGGAAGCTAGATCGCTGTAACATCGTTCTCGTAAATAAAGAGTGCACGAAGTCAACCGCGCTTGTGGTCCCCGAGAACCGTATCACGCCGAGGCGCGGGCGCTGGCATCGCGATGTTTTTGGCTTTGAGCATGATCGGCAACGCGATAAGCATCAGCGCTTTACGGAGGGATTCCCACAACATGCGGCCATAGGAAAACTGGTCGATACGGAGCCCTGGGGGCATTTGGTATACCTCCGGCAGCAGCGTTTCTATTGGGTTTTCGGTCTCTGGCGGATAAAAAAGCGCAGGATCCATGAATCGACGCAGTACGTTCATAGTCAATTTAGCGCTTGGATTATCAAAGTGATTAAAGGCCAGCACGCTAGACCAAGCGATCGAACCGGTTGAGAAGACTGCACCACCGCCCTCTACTTCGAAAAACACCACGTCTGCTTTACTATCTTGGTCGACAATTTGAGGGAGGATGAGAAAGAGTTCCTCCTTGCAGCGCAGCATACTGGCGTGATGATTCTCACTCGAAGCCAGCACTATTGCGTGAGCGGGCGTGCCGAGACTGTAGTCGACTCGATCGACCTCTTCTCCCATTGCCGAGGCCTTCATCTTACCGTAATCGGCTATGATGTCGGTCTCGACGCCTTCGAACGCAAATCCGATACGGGGATCATGTACCGCCACACCTTTCCTGAATCGCATGCCACCTGGGTTACCTTGAGCGGCGAATCCAACGCCGACCAGTTTCTGCGGTGGGAGCTCTTGCCTCAGCCAAAGCCCACCCAGCTCACCGTCAAACTGTTGGTAGTATTCTGCTGCCTGGGATCGCCAGGCTCGCGTGCCATCCTCGGCTCGCCTGAGCTCTATTGCAGCGGGCCACGCATCAGAATAGGCTACTTTCCAATAAAAACCATTTCCACCCATATACATTAATCGACCGCCGGCGTGGGTAAATGCGTCAATACCGTCTCGCATTGCTTGCGAATAGTATTCCGGGTGGGCGCCCGTCACCAATACGGAGAAGTTTGCTAGTAACTCTTCGCCTTCATGGTGCAATTGTTCGTCGGTAATGACTTCATAGTCGATATCGGATTTCTCCAGCCAATGGACAATGTCTAAGTCGGCGGTCAGTGACCAGGCACGCGAGTCAGGGCGGATGTTGACTGTGGGTCGGAGATACGAAGAGAAATGAATGCCGAAACCGTCGACGTGCTTGTGATACAAGGACCGTCCAAATTCGGGATGCGCCACTAGCAGCTCTTCCTCGGGTAGCACCGCGTCCTTGCCGCCGATGAGCGGCGCCATCAGGATGGCATTGATATCATTCGCGTACGCGAGGTATGTCGCCGTACTAGCGAGAAATGCTACGGGACCATGGGCCTTACCCCGACTGGG
>JBCDFM010000291.1:0-5507 GCA_039178015.1 Pseudomonadota bacterium | reverse complement strand
GCGGTCGCTCAAGGTCAGCATGGCTAAGTCGGGTCTGGACGCCAGAGCAAGCCGGGCCTGGTTGCAAACCAGTGACCTGCCCAGACTCATCCGTTAGCGTTGCAGTACCCATCGACCGACAGTGGCCGCACGCCGACGTAGGCCGGGTTGCGGTGCCAGCATGTACAGATCACCGTTGCGTCCATTCAGCGTTGTCGGGATGCCGATCTGCTTTGTAAGCGCGGCGTGGGCATCAAGATGGTGGCTCTCTCCATGCACCGGCACTGCGATACGCGGTTTGACCCACTGATACATGTCGCGTAGCTCTTCGCGAGCCGGATGACCGGATGCATGAATGGGTGCCTTGCTGTCTTGCTCATGAATAACGCGAACCCCCATATCGCTGAGTCGGGCGTGCAGGGATGTCAGTGCCTGTTCGTTACCGGGAATAATCCGGGAGCTAAAGATGACGGTATCACCTGGTTCTAGATCCATGTCCGGATGACTATTCGTCGCCAGTCGGCTCAATGCTGCGCCAGGTTCTCCCTGGCTTCCGGTAGCGATAGCGAATACCTCTTCCCTGGGTAGATAGCCGAGATGCGCGGCGGGTATCAACGCCTGGTCTAGTGTCCACAAACCGGCAGTGCGCGCGGCGCGATAGTAGTTCGCCAAGGATCGCCCCAACGTGCCGGGATAGCGGTTGGCAGCCAGCGCGACGCGCGTCAGGGTGGTCAAGCGCGCCACATTGCTACCAAAACAGGCAACTACCACGCGTCCTGAAGCCGAGCTTACTTCATGTAATAGCCCAGGATAGAGCGCACCTTCACTGGGGGAGCGGCCCTCGACGGTGGCATTGGTCGAGTCGCACACCATTGCCATGACGCCCTGTTCGCCGATGGCCCGATAGTATTCGGCATCGACGGGCTCGCCAACCACCGGGTCTGAGTCCAGCTTCCAGTCGCCCGTGTGGAATACGCTACCTACAGGTGTTCGTATCAGCAGCGCCTGGGATTCGGGTGTGGAGTGCGTGAGTGCAATCCACTCGATATCAAATGGTCCCAACGAGTGGCGTTCGGCGGTTTCTACAATGCGCACCGGTGCTACACCCAGTAACTCGGCCTCCGCAAGCTTTCTCGAGAGAATTTCGGCGGTAAATCGGGTGCAATAAATAGGGCAGCGCAGCTCGGGCCAGTGATCGGCTACCGCGCCCACGTGATCTTCGTGGGCGTGCGTCACCAGCAGACCCATTAAGCTGTCTCTGCGAGCCACAATAAAATCAGCGTTTGCGGTCACAACGCGATTCTGCGCGCTGCCCCGATCAAAGCCGATACCGCAATCAATCATGAGCCAGTTACCATCGTGCCCATATAGACTCATGTTCATGCCGATCTCGCCGCAGCCGCCGAGTGGCAGAAACCATAAATCAGCTCGACCGGGCGTCACGGTCGTCTCTGCATCTTCGGAATGTGAAAATGTTGCTGACTTTACTGGCCTGTGTGGTTCTCAATATGTGAGTGCTTGGTCGATCGTGAAAAAACTTGCATTATAATCGAAGCCGAAGGCAAAGCAGTTTTTAAAACGATGCTGAATAGCGACATGGTGCAAATGATAGCGGTATCGATGCGTAGTTAGATTAATGTTCACGGCAGGGCTGCGTTCTTGACGCCGCTGTGTGCATGCTACTCATGCTCGAGCCCCTTGACCTCTTCACGGCATTGTTACAATGCTAAATGTGTACTCTGATAGGAGTAGATCTTATGGGATGGAACGATGGCCCTCTGCAAAGCTGGTACGACGTACACGAAGCCATAAAGACGGATCTTACAGCATTGCGTCTTGAGGCAGACTCGCTGTCCGCTGAGACCCTGTTCCCCTTCACAAAGCACTTGCAATTTTTTATGGATGTTCTGCAAGTGCACTCCTTGCATGAAGATGGTGTGGCCTTTCCTTTCATGACAGCGCATGGCATCAACGTACCCGAACAGGTACGACACGAACACCACTCGGAACAGGCATCACTGTACGACATGCGCACGCAGCTGGCGCGGCTGCATGCGTTGCCGGAGACGGTGGTATTTGCAGCCGAATTAGAACGACTGCAAACGCAGCTGGCGGACTTTGAGCGACATCTTATCGCGCACATCTCCCTGGAAGACGAACACCTCATACCGCAGTTTGAGTCCACATTAGACGTTCCTCAGCAGCAGCTGATGATAATTCGGCTGACAGGTGAAACCCCGACCTGGATCGCTCCATCACTGATGGTGTGGATGTTTTCTAATATCTCAGTAGAACATGGCGTTGAACTGCTTAAAGCCTGGCAGTCGTTTTTACCTGCCACCACCTTGCAGTCAAAGGTGTCTGCAGTAAGGGCAGGTGTCACCCCCTCGTTGTGGGCGCAATATGTAGATGCGCTACCTTCTTTAGCAGCCGTAGGCCTGCCGGATTGAATAGAATATCTGCGGCGGCGCCTGCTTATTGCTCCCAGGTCCACTTGTTTAACACTAAACGAAACCCCACGTCATCGCGACGTTCATCGGGGTAGCCGCGATTACGCAAGGCCACCCTGAGGAAAAACGGAACATCGCCGTAAGCACCGCCTCGATACACGCGGCGCTCACAATCAGGCTGTAAAGTGTCCGATGGCGCAGGAGACTCTGCGTAGCTCCGGGTGTAGCAGTCCCGCACCCATTCCCAAACATTGCCGGTCATATCGTGTAACCCGAAGGCGTTGCTGCGATAGGACGCAACCGGTGCTGTACGCGTGTGCTTGTCATCGCATTCGACCACGTCAAAGTCGGGGTAGTCGGCTAGAGCACTCTGATCTGCGCCATTGGCGTAGTCGCACAGCCGGTCGGCATTATCGCCAAAACTGTAGGCTGAGCGTGTTTGCCCACGGGCAGCGTATTCCCACTGAGCTTCAGTCGGCAGGGTAAAAGTTTGCCCTGTCTCTCGCGACAACCACTGCGCGAAACGGTTGGCGTCCTCCCAGCTGACACAGGTGGCGGGATGTTCGCGGCTTTGGGGAAAGCCGGGGTTCTGCCAATCAATTGCCTGATCCTGCTGCCAACTGCCGTCGAAAAAAGCACAGCCACCCGTCATTTCGTATTCTGTTGTCTCGACGAAGCGTCGAAACATGTCCAGCGTTACCTCAGTATGCATGATCCAGAAACCGGGGAGCGCGACTTTCCTCACCGGGCGCTCATCGCTCTGGCCTGTACCGGCAAGGTCGCCCATTTGAAATTCGCCACCCGGCACCCAGGCCATCGAGAGCTCGATGGGTGAGGTGAGGGTGTAGCGCATGTTGGCAGAGGTTTGCCAGGCGAGAACGTTGCCAGCGCTCAGGAGTAGGAGATAGGCGGTGGCCACGATGACACAACAGTTTTTGCGCGTGCAGGGTAATGTCGCTGTCGTCATCTTGATGGCATAGTCCAGGCTGCGTAATCTGTTAAGCTGCAATGCACAGGGGTTATAGCAACATTGCATAAGATGGAGTACGAGCAAATACCCGCTCTGGATTGCTCTGAGCAGCCCAGCGGTAACAGCCTAAGCCGGTTGCAAGCCAAGCAGCGGGTGTTCGCGATCTGACGCATCCGGCTGACGCCCGGGAGGAAGCCCGAAGATAGTCTGTCAAGCGTTGAAACCGCGCTGAACAATTCGATGCATGGCTACTCCGGTACAGCCCTGATAACACGATCTAAGCGGTGGTGATAAACATGAGTAAGCAGGTAGGGCGGGTGGTCAGCGTGCAAATTGGCACGGGAGACGATATGAGCAAGCAGCCGAAAACCCAGGTTGTGGTCGAGCAAGACGGATTTGTCGGCGATAAACACAGGGGCTTCACTCGCATCGCCTACGACCAGGATAAAGACCCCGAGGGCACAGAGCGTCGCAATGAAAGACAGTGGTCCGCGGTGAGCCTTGAAGAGTTGCAGCGAGTGAGTGAGTCGTTAGATCTCCCCAGAATGATCTCGGCAGAGGACCTGGGCGCCAACCTGTGCATCTCAGGTATTGATGCCTTTTCAGCGCTGACAAGAGGCACACGTCTGACGTTTTCCTCTGGCGCCGTGCTGGCTATCGAGGAGTACAATCCACCTTGTAAAGATATGGGTGAGAAAATCGCAAGCCTGTATACCAACCGCACCGACGCCACGTTTCAGGCGCGCGATTTTGTGAAAGCCGCCGCTAGAAGTCGCGGCGTGGTGGGCGTTGTCGAAGTGGCTGGGATCATTGCCGAGGACGATGAAGTGACGGTGGAAAAGCCCTGGGAGCCGAAGTTCTAGCCTTCGGGACGCAGAACCCTGCGAATGTTCTGGTAAACCAGAAGGTTGTTTTCACTGTAGCCACGTGTCGAAGCAAGTGCAGCGTCTACCTCATGATCGGTCAGTGGGTTGGCTCGGCAGTGTTCAATGAGATCGCAGGTGTAGGCGAGGCTGAATTCGGGGTGAGATTGAATGGTCCAACAGCGCCAGTCGGTGTAGCGAATAGCGGAAATTTCACAGTGGCGGCTCGCCATGTCTCGCGCCGCAGATGGTGGCAACGCGGTGACCTGATCCTGGTGAAAGCAAAGCGTATCGAAACCGTTGGTTCCCGAAACGTGCGCCGAGCCGGCGGTATAGTAGTGCTGACATCCCACCACCCAGGCGATATGCTCAACTTTGCCGCCCATGGCTTTTGCAATAATCTGATGACCGAAACAAATTCCCAGTAGGGGAATTCTGGCGTTGGCGAGTGCTTGAACAAAAGCGATGAGCTTTCTGATCCAGTCGAAGTGATCGTTTGCACTGAATTCCGAGCCCATGATCATATAAGCATCAAACTCTTCTGGAGCCGGTAGGGAATCACCAGATACCGGGCTGAAGAATGTGGTCTGAACGCCATTCAGCGCATCTTCTAGCAGCTGTGCACCCATCTGCGGGTAGGAGCCGTAGCGAGGGACCAGTTCCTCTGGCGAGTGTCCCGTTTCCAGTATCGCTACGTGAGGCGAATTAGAGTTGCTCCTGTCAGGGAGGGAAGGCATCGTTTTCCACTGCGGGTCGTTGAAGCGCCAGTATAAATCAGTTGCTTGAGGTCTTGTAAACTCGCATCAGCGATTCACCAGTCCCGGATCTGCTACGTGTGTATTTCGTATTTAATTGCGTGGTAAAGCGTTCTACACTGCGGACGGCCTGTCTGAACGCGTTGGGTATATGGCAGGAGAGCGGAGGTTGAGCACCATGCCACAGCTGTGTTGCGAAATTAGTCAGTCACTGATGAATGCTCTGCGCGACCACGCGTCACGCGCGGGTGAAACCATGGACCATATGGTTATGCGTATGCTGGCGCAGGGTTTGGATATTGACGATCACGCCACGCTGTTTCAGGTGTCGACGTCCGGCGCGCTGATTGAGGGTGTAACAGATGGTGCTATCACCGTCGAGGCACTTGCAACCCATGGCGATCTGGGTCTGGGCACATTTGCCGATTTGGATGGTGAAATGGTCATTCTCGACGGTCAGGTGTTTCGTATCCGCGGCGATGGCAGCGTG
>JBCDFM010000290.1:0-5536 GCA_039178015.1 Pseudomonadota bacterium | reverse complement strand
CAACAGCGTGATTCCCGCGTGGGACTGCATCACAGGCCAAATGGCTGTCTCGGGATTGCTGGCCGCCGAGCGGCACCGCCGGATTAGCGGGGAAGGGCAGCATATCAAGCTCGCCCTGGAAGATGTGGCTCTGGCCACGATGGGCTCCCTGGGATTTCTGGCTGAGGCTGAGATCGGCATTGAACGCGAACGATCCGGAAACTATCTCTATGGTGCGTTTGGGCGCGATTTTATATCAGCGGATGAAGTGAGGTTTATGCTTGTCGGTTTAACACCTAAGCAGTGGCGAGGGCTATGTCAGGCGACGGGACTCGAGACGGAATTCGAGCAACTCTCGCATTCCCGAAATTTGGACTTTACCCGAGAAGGCGATCGCTACCTGGCTCGCAGAGAGATTGCTGAGCTGGTTCAATTCTGGGCAGGCGATACCACGATGGCAGAAATCGATGCTGCTTTCTCTGATCACGGTGTGTGCTGGAGCCGATATCAAACCGTGGCTGAATTATTGCGTAACGATCCAGCATGCTCTGAAGAAAACCCCATGTTTAGCCGGCAGGAACAACCCGATGTCGGAGACATTTTAATGCCGGGTACCCCGCTGGACTTCTCAAAGCATGAACGCGAAATGAGTAATAAAGCGCCGCGGCTAGGTGAACATACTGCGCAAGTTCTAACCGATCTGCTGGGCCTATCTTCAGGTCAAATTGGCGGGCTGGCCGATCGCAAAGTGATTGTGTGCCACTAAACCTATCGCTGTTTCTATTCACTTCGATACAACAGATCAAGAGGACGCCAGCATGACATTTGAAGGGAAGGTTGTAATTATCACGGGCGGCGGTCAAGGCATTGGGGAAACCTATGCCAAATCCTTTGCTGAGGCAGGTGCGTCCGTCATCATTGCTGAACTGAATGCGGACGCAGGCGCGCGAGTAGCAAGTGAGATTTGCACGACCGGAGCGAGAGCAGTCTTTGTTAAAACCGATGTGTCTTCAGAATCCGATGCAGCGGCGGTAGCAAAGGCGGCGCAGGAGACTTTCGGCGGAATCGATATTCTGGTGAATAACGCAGCGATATTTCACGGTATGCGCTACGAGACGATGCTGGACGTTGATCTCGACTATTACTACCAGATTATGAAGGTGAATATGCATAGTCCGCTGGTGATGACCCGCGCAGTAGCGGACGCGATGACGCAAAGAGGTGGTGGCAGTATTATTAATCAATCCTCCACCGCCGCTTGGAAAGCACAGGGCGGTTACTACGGGGTCGCAAAATTGGGCGTGCAGGGGCTGACAATGTGCTTGGCCAGCGAGTTGGGTGATCGCAATATACGGGTCAATGCCATAGCACCTGGCCCCACAGATACTGAGGCGACGCGACAAGTACCCGCGGAGATTCTTGATCACGTTGTGAATGGGCTCGCGCTAAAACGCTTGGGCGACACGCACGATATTGTCAATATGGCGAAATTCCTGGCCTCTGATGAAGCGGGGTGGATTACGGGCCAGACCTTCAGAGTCGATGGTGGCGACACCATGCTTCCGGCGTGACAATCGGAATGACCCATAGGCGGGCATTTATTTGTGAACCGGTGCGGACACCTGTTGGCAAGTTTGGCGGCGCATACAAAAATGTAGATGCAAAGTTTCTCGCTGCGAGTGTCCTGCAGGGCTTAATCAATCGGTCTGAGCTTCCGGCCGATGCTGTAGAAGACGTGCTTTTTGCACAGTGCTATTCCAGCATGGAGGCGCCCGCATTGGGGCGTGTGGCAGCACTTGATGCAGGTTTTCCGATTACAGTTGGCGGATTACAGCTTGATCGGAGATGCGGGTCCGGTCTACAGGCGCTCATCTATGCTTGCCTTCAGGTGGCGACCGGTGGATCGGATGTCGTCATTGCAGGTGGTGCAGAATCCATGAGTCGCGCGCCTTTTTTTACCCACGAAATACGCTGGGGCGTTAGCGGTGGATCCATTGCGTTTCAGGATGCCCTCGCCAGAGGGCGCGTTACCGCCGGGGGTGTGAACTTTCCTGTGCCGGGTGGCATGCTCGAAACTGCTGAGAACCTCCGTCGAGAGTATGAAATATCCAGAGAAGAGCAAGACCTGCTAGCACTTCAATCTCAAAGCCGGGCGTGCGCGGCACAAGAACAGGGCCTATTCAGCGATGAGATTGTTCCCATCGCCGTACCAGGGCGTAAGGGCGAGACTGTCATATCCCAGGATGAAACACCGCGCGAAACAACGCTTGAAGGCTTAGCTGCCCTGCGGCCCATCAGGGTGGATATTGATCCTGAGTCTACTGTCACTGCCGGTAATGCAAGTACTCAGAACGATGGGGCTTCCGCCTGTATCGTCGCAAGTGAAGATGCGGTGGCGCGGTATGCACTCAACCCCTATGCATGTTTGCTTGCCTGGAATGTATCGGGCGTTGAACCGGCTCGAATGGGTATTGGCCCAGTAAAAGCGATTAGTAATGCGCTTGCCAACACGAACCTTGAGCTAGCAGATATCGATTTGATCGAGCTCAATGAGGCGTTTGCTGCACAGGTATTGGCCTGTACAAAGGTCTTGGGCTTTAAGAACTCTGACTTTGATCGGCTGAACGTCAATGGCTCAGGCATCTCCTTGGGTCACCCGGTAGGCGCTACCGGCGGCCGTATTCTCTCGACGCTGCTGCATGAAATGAAGCGTAGAGACGCTCGCTATGGGTTAGAAACTATGTGTATTGGCGGTGGGCAGGGGTTGGCCGCGGTATTTGAGCGTGTCTAGTCCAAATCAGGTGGGGGAGGCCATTCCAGTTTGCTTTCTGGCGTGAAAATACCGTCAAAGACAAAGGTCTTATAATTTTTGCGAAAACGCTTTGCGAGGGCCGCTCGCTTTTCTACTGTGCCCACGCCGCTAAGCACCAGAAACAGTCCTGCCATGGATGCACTGGCAGTGATAATGGCGGTCATATCCGGATCCAAACCCTTGCGCAGATGACCATGGCGCTCATGCCAGCGGAACAGTTTGCGATAGTGTGCAATGAGCGGGTCCGATTTTGCCCCATCTCTGAGCATTTGTTGAATCCGGATCTTTAACAGGCTCAGGTCCTCCGTGCTCAGATCCGATGCATCTTCAAAGGCCTCGCGAGAAACAAATGAACGATCCAGCGTGTAGATGAGTTCCTTGTCGAGTTTCTCCTCCACCGCCGCAATGAGTTCCTCTTTTTTCTTAAAGTGATAGTAAGCGCCAGGGCGAGTCACTCCTGCTCTTCTCGCGACCTCTGAGACTGAAATAGCTTGTTCGCCGACTTCTGCCATCAGTCGCATGGCAGTTTTCATCAGTAGCTCGCGTGTTTCAGCGGACTTGGCCTTTCTCCCGTCGAGAGCTCTGGAGTCTTCTTTGTCTTCGTTGAACGCGGGCTCTTCCTTAGCGGGTGAATATCGTGGCAAGGTGGGCCAGTGTCCTAGTGTTTCTGGAATCAGGGCGCCATCGAAAAGTAGCTCGTAATTGGTTCTGCCAAATAGTTTTGCCTGCTGATGTCTACGTTTCTTTTGTTTAAATTGCGAAACAGCCAGAAAGGAAGACACCAGAGAAGTGGCAGTAATAATCGCGGCGATATCCGGGTCGACACCCGGTTCTACCATATTATCCCGCTGAGCTCGCGATATCCCTCTAACTCGCGAGCGAATAATGACATCATCGGCGCCTTGATCCAGCATACGCTGGATGCGCAGAAAAATCGTATCCTGGTCTGCGGCCGCGAGCTCTGCAGCTTGGGAATATAGATACTTGTCGGCCTTGCCGCCGGCTACCGTGCGGACCAACTGATGATCCGTTTCATTCCGGACGGCTTCCAATAAAGCTTCGCGCGTTTTGAAGTGATAGTAGGCGCCAGGGCGCGTGATTCCAGCTGCCTCGGCGACCGCGACGACCGAAACCGAATTGATACCCTTTTCAACGATCAACTTCGACGCCGCCGAAATCAGCTTCTGGCGAGTAGCTCTGCTACGAGCAGACCAGCCCGATTCTTTTTCAACCTCCGCTCGTATTTGAGTCACAAGCGCCCTTGTTCGTTCTGTTAGCGATTAGAATCTAAACCCTTTCCCTATCCTGCGAGAGTAACAGAGTTGGAGTATGGCGTGCAAAAAACCAGCAGGTTGTCGCAGTGTATTGGCGTTGTGTGCGCATCCGAATAGCGATATTATTAACTTTACACATGTGATAAAAATATACGATACTCATGCAGTATCAACACCGCAAAAAAGAGTAGGCTTTATGAAAGTGCTACTCGCATAAAACACGGCAAAGGTAGTCATGACAGATCCCGCCTGGATAGCGCAACAGCGGCATACAATACTTGAGCTTTGGGATGAAGCAGTTGCACAGTGCCCTGAGACGGTTTTTCTGCACTTTCTTGCCGATGGAGCAAAGTACACCTATGCGCAGTTTGACGAGCTCTCAAATCGCCTGGCGCAGGGGCTGATTGCCAGTGGTGTAGCACCCGGTGATCGCATTGCCACCCTTTTGGATAGCCACGCAGATTCGGTCGCCCTGTTGCTTGCAGCATCTAAGGCTCGCGCCGTATATGTGCCCGTCAATACGGCCAACAAGGGCGAATTTCTCAGGAACCCGCTAGCAAATTCAGGTGCGAGTCTGTTGGTGAGCGAGGGGAAATATCTGGAACGGGTTTCGGCTATCCGCGATGCCTTGCCCGATCTTAAAGACATCTATGTGCGTGGGGAGAGCACTGGAACCACTGAGACCTCGACAGCGTTCGATGCCCTGTATCTGGACAACAGTGCTAGAACGGGTATTCGGCCCCTGCCAGAAGATATCGCCGGGATTATCTACACTGGCGGTACGACCGGACCTTCTAAAGGTTGCATACTCAGTCAAAACTACATTGCGAATCAGGCGCTGCGAACCCTCGAGATGTGTGATCCGCGCCCGGGAGAGGTTAACTGGACGTGCCTGCCTCTGTTCCATCTCAACGCAATAGTAGTGACTGTTTTGTACTCCGTTGTCAGCCACACTACGGCGGCTATCACGCCGCGGTTCTCGCTTTCTAGCTTCTGGTCAGACATTGAAAAGAGTGGGGCGTCAGTCGCCTCGGTATTGGGTTCGATGATACCTCTGATCGGGAACCTGCCAGATAGTGAAGAGATGCTGCGCTGCAAAGGGCAGCTTCGGATGGCCCGTGGTGCCCCTTTCCCTGGTGAACTACAGGATATTTGGAAAGATAGATTTGGGGTCGAGATAGCAGGCGCACACGTTTATGGCCTAACCGAATCGAGCTTTCTTTCCATGCTTACCTATGAAGAAGCGGCGGATGCGCCACCGGGTTCATCGGGTAAGCGCAACCATCGAGACTTCGAAGTCATGATTGTGAATGATGATTTCGAAGAAGTGCCAGCCGGACACAGTGGAGCACTCGTCGTGAGGCCTACGCGCCCCAACGTAATGTGTGAGGGCTATTGGGGCAGACCGCAGGAGACCTTGGATGTGTTTGCTGGCTTGTGGTTTCACACGGGGGATATCGGCCAGTTTGAT
>JBCDFM010000289.1:0-5538 GCA_039178015.1 Pseudomonadota bacterium | reverse complement strand
TTATCGAAGGGGTGCTGCCGGGCAATATTATCCGAGACCTGACTGAGACGGAGATGAACGAATACCGCAGGCCGTTTCTCAATCCGGGTGAGGATAGGCGGCCTACCCTGACCTGGCCCAGGCAGATCCCAATCGAAGGTGAACCTGCGGACGTTGTGCAAATTGTCACAGACTACGGCCAGTGGCTCACGCAGTCGGATATTCCGAAGCTGTTTGTAAACTGTAAGCCGGGCGCATTAATCGCGGGACCAGTCGCAGAGTTCGTCCGCTCCTGGCCAGCGATCACGGAGATAACCGTTCCCGGTATTCACTTTGTCCAGGAAGACAGCGCTGATCCGATCGGGGAGGCACTTGTGTCGTGGTTTGATCAGTTGGGTAACTGAGCTACTACTTGTCTCGCTGAGGGTCTGCTGCGTTCGGTGCTATAGTGGTTCGCCGTAGCCATGAGGAAAGCACCTTCGGTGAAACAAAAAGAGGAAGTACAGCGACGTCGCTACAGCCCGGAAGTCAGGCGCGCAATGATCCTGGACGCAGCCGCCGAGATCATCGCTCGCGAGGGCGTTGCACAGGTCTCTTTAGAGCGCATCGGGCAGAACGCGGGCGTCAGCAAATCGTTAATGTACAACTACTTCGACAGCTTAACCGAGCTGTTGAAGGAGTTGCTTGATCGCGAGCTGAAGGACTTGCAGCGCGCCCAATACAAGGCCGCCCAGAGCGCTGGCACCTTTGAAGAGCTGGTGCGAAACATCACCCATGCGCACTTAAGCTACATCGATGAGCGGGGTTTGATTATTGAACGCCTGCAATCAGAGCCCAGCGTGACGGGCGCACCCGACTTTACGAATTATGGTCGAAGAGCCGCAGTTGATTACCTGGCTAACATCGTTCATCAGAATTTTAATATCCCCTTAGATGTCGCAAAGGCTGCTACAGATGTTTCTTTCGGCCTACCCAATGCGGCCGGTCAGTATCTGCTGCGCCGAGAAATGGACAGGCAAGCCCTGGAAGATCTCACTGTCACCATGATCATCGGCAGTGTGGTCGCGATCAGAGATGAGTACCAGACTCGCAGACAAAAGCTGAAGCGCTAACGGCATCATTTAATAAACTATTAGTACAATAAGGGCTCTATAAAAGAGTTAAAGAGGCCCTTAAAGCCCATAAATGTATTATTATTTGACTTTAAGTACAATAACATGATTTGATATGCCTCATCGGCTGTTTCTCTGCCCGCGGAGCAACGGCATAACTGTCGATAAATATAAGAACTGAGGCTAGTGATTTGAACAGAATTGCAGCATGTGCCTTTGCCACACTGTCGCTTTTGGCGTGTAGCGAGCAGCCAGACCCGGCTAATAATGTCATCGATGGAATCAGTTTCGTTGGTTTAACAGTTTCTGACATCGATCAAAGCGCGGCACTGTACTCTCAAGCAGCAGACCTACGCACCGTCTCAGAAGAAGATGATGCTTACGCATCGATGGAAGCGATAGCGCCGATACTCGATCTCGTTGGCGATGAGAGCATCGGCGTTAAGACCCGCATGTTGCGTTCGAGTAACGCGCAACTGCGCCTGATGCAGTTTGACTCTCCCTCCACGGCGGCCGATCCAGACGGTGCAGTACCCGTTAATGGACCAGGTATTGCCCATGTGTGTTTCCAGGTGGTGGACGATACTCAAACCTATCAAAAGCTTTTGGCAGGCGGAGCAACACCTATTGGCGATGCTGAGATGGTGCAACTCAATCCGCGCAATCCCGTGCAGTATGCCTATGCGCTGGATCCGGACGGGATCATGGTTGAGGTGGAGCATATCGATATCACCGAGTTGGAGCTCGACGAGCCGCCAAAGAATAATTACCGCATCAGGCACGTATCTCTTGCGACCCCTGATATTGATCGTGCGGTCGATTTTTATTCGGTATTGCTAAACGATCCCGATCCTCGTCGTGCCGGCACGCTAATCAAACTGTCGGGTGAAAACATCGACAGGGTATCTGGCTTGCCTGATTCGGAGATTGAGATGGCGTGGTTTCAGACGAGGAATCTGGAACTCGAGCTCATTCAGTACCACAGTCATCCTACAACGCTGCCTGATGCACCGCGGCCCGTTAATGCCCTCGGATACAACATGATCGTATTCGACGCCCCCGACATTGACGCAGCCCGTAAGCGCTTGCTTGAGGCGGGCGGGACGATAGCAAGCGAGGTGGCAGCTATGGATGGCGGTGAAATTCTGTTCGGACGCGATCCGGACGGGAATCTGCTGGGTTTTCAAACCGTGGATGCGACCGCCCTGGTGTCATCCCAGCATTTTAAAGACAACGGGCTTTAAGGTTTTGCGTACGCGCTTTGCGCATTAAGGAGTAGAGATGTTTGATTTAAGTGACAAGGTTGCTTTAGTGACCGGTGGTAATGGTGGTGTCGGTCTGGCCTATGCTCGAGGCCTGGTTAAGTGTGGCTGCAAAGTGGCTATTTGGGGTCGCAACGAAGAAAAAAATGACTCGGCGATTGCAGAGCTAAGAGAGTTGGGTGGCGATGTAGAAGCGTTTGTTTGCGATGTGACCGACGAAGCGCAGGTCAAAGAAGCCTTCGATAAAACCATTACCCGGTTTGGCAAGGTCGACTCCTGCTTCGCTAATGCCGGCGGTGGCGGATTCCGTGGCTTAAGCCATACAACTGATCGCCAATCATGGCTGGATACGGTGGATCTAAACCTAATGAGTGTGGTGCAGACATGGTCCCCTGTGACAGAACATCTACTGGAGAGAAAATCTGGGGGAAACCTCATTGTCACCTCTTCGGTGGCTGCGTTGGTGGGCACGGCCGGCGCGGCGGGCTACTCGGCCACTAAAGCATCGGTACTCGGTCTTGTTCAGGCGCTGGCTGTGGAGCTGGGCCATGCTGGAATCCGAGCCAACGCGATTCTACCGGGCTTCATCGAAACCGAAATGTCCTTGCAAACGCCCCAAGCCTTTCAGGATGCCTGTAGGCGCCGATCGACCATTGGCCGCATTGGCGAACTGGAGGATATGGAAGGTATCGCCGTATACCTTGCATCGGATCACAGCGATTTTATGAATGGGCAGAGTCTGGTTCTTGATGGTGGGCACACCATCCACCCGATGTAAAAGAAGAATGAGACTAGTGAATACAGTGCCTTTCATTTTCGGATATTCAGTCTAGATGATAGCTCGCCTCGCGCATTGGTTGTTTGTGGCGGTCATTCTGCTGGTAGCTTGCTATCTGACAGCGCTAGGCGGATTTTTAGTTTATCTTGGTGGCAGCCTCTATTACCTGCTTGCCGGCATCGTCAGCTTCGCCATCGGCATCTACCTCATTCGCGGCAGACTGATCGCACTTCAGCTGTACGGAGCATTGCTGGCTGTGACATTGATCTGGGCAGTGTTTGAGGCAGAGCTGGATCTGCTTGCCTTGTTGCCCCGCCTTGTCGCCTGGCTCGGCTTGGGTCTGTGGTTTCTAACACCCTGGTACCGTGCCAGCCTGCTTGAGTCGGAGCGCGAGCGCCTATCGCGTAGCCGATACTGGTTCTCCTTGCCCGCTTTAGCCACGGCAGCGCTACTCGTGGTTGCAGCGAGCACCGGTTATAGCGTGCACGGCACTGGCACGATCCGTTCAGCGCCCGATACACCAGCGGTTACGGATTGGCGCCATTATGGCAACACACTAGGTGGCACACGCTTTGCCGAGCTCGAGCAGATCAATACAGACACTGTGCAAAACCTGGAGGAAGTCTGGCGTTTCCGCACTGGCATTGAAGACGATTTTAAAATGACGCCACTGCAAGTAGGCGAACTCTTGTACCTGTGCGGTGCGAAGAACGTCATGATTGCTGTCGACGTCGATTCAGGGGCCGAGGTGTGGCGGCACGATCCTGAGGCTGTATCCCCCGCCGATCATCAGTATGCACGCACCTGTCGTGGCCTCAGCTTCTACGAAGCCGCCCCTGATTATGAGGGTGAATGCGCCAGCCGAATTGTGACCAGCACTATCGATGCTCGACTACTGGCCGTGGATGCGCAAACGGGTGAACGCTGCGACAGCTTTGGCGAGGGGGGCGAGGTTGATCTGCGCCGGGGCATGGGCGAGCACGAACCCAATGAGTACTATCACACGTCGCCACCGCTAGTCGCGGGCAACCGGCTGGTTGTGGGCGGTCTGGTGCTCGACTCTCAACGTCTGGGACTCCCCTCCGGTGTCGTGCGCGCCTTTGATGCGATAAGCGGTGACTTCATTTGGGCTTGGGATGTCGGTCGCCCCGGCGAGTACGGTGAGCCTGATCAAGGCAGCAGCTACACCCCTGGCACGCCGAATGTTTGGTCCATCATGAGTTATGACCCCGAGCTTGAACTCGTCTACGCGCCCACGGGAAATGCTGCACCGGATTACTATGGGGGGGAGCGTCGCCCCTTTGATGATGAATGGTCCTCTGCCGTCGTCGCTCTGGATGCCGCTACAGGTGCGCCGCGTTGGAAGTATCAAACCACCCGACATGATATCTGGGATTTCGATGTCCCTGCGCAACCCGTACTCGTTGACGTGGAGCGTGACGGGCAAATGATCCCCTCGGTGGCCGTGCCGACTAAGACGGGAGAGATTTTCTTGCTGGATAGGCGCGATGGCTCACCCGTACATGAGATCGAGGAGCGGCCCGTACCGCAGGATCCGGTCTTGGGCGACTACGTGTCCCCAACGCAACCATTTTCACCACTGCCCCATTTCCACCCCTATCGGCATGAGAAAGATATGTGGGGTCTCACTCCGCTAGATCAGCTGCTATGCCGGGTGGAGTACAAAATGATGCGCTATGAAGGTTTGTACACGCCGCCGACACCCGGCGGAACGTTCCAGTTTCCCGCCAACTTCGGAGGCTTTAACTGGGGAAGCGTCTCGGTAGATGCGGATAACGGTTTGCTGGTTGCAGCGCCAATGATGCTGGGTAACCGAACCATGCTGGTAACCCCGCAACAGGTCGCTGAGGCAGGACCTATCGCTGCCAACGTGCTGGGCGACGCCCACCCATTAGTGCGTATGGATCCAAACTCCCCCATGCCGGATATGGGAGAGCCAGATCCCAACGACCCCTATGATTACCGACGCGTTGATTACTACGGTGTGACTCTGCCATTCATGTCGCGTGCGGGGACCCAGGTGCCGTGCTTTGAGCCTCCCTGGTCAACCTTGGCTGTCATGGATCTAAACACCAAGGAACTGCTCTGGAGTCGACCGATTGGCAGCATGAAGAACTCGGGCCCGTTCAACACACGAACCGGCCTGCCGTTTCAGGTGGGTACGCCAGTACGAGCGGGCACACTCACCACGCGCGGTGGACTCATTTTCATGAGCTCAACTATGGACAGTACGGTTCGTGCTTTCGACCTGAGGAGCGGCGAAGTCAAGTGGTCTGCAGACTTGCCAGGCAGTGGCCAATCGACGCCAATGAGCTATCTGTCCAGTAACACAGATAGACAATACATCATTGTGACGGTGCCCAACCCCAGCTGGCGATATCCAAGA
>JBCDFM010000288.1:0-5552 GCA_039178015.1 Pseudomonadota bacterium | reverse complement strand
CTTAGAGCGAGACCGTTCACGGCGGCCTTGGAAGCCACGTAGCTTGCTCCCACTACACCATCAATCGCGCCGATAGATGAGACATTGATGATCACACCCTTTACCTCAGCGCCATCGTCCGCATGCCGGCCAAGGCGCTGTGCGAATATCTGGTTGCTGTAAAGCGTGCCCAACACGTTGGTCGCAATCACATCACGCATAACTGTTCGATCTGAGGCGCGCCCGTCCGCTGTGACCAGTGGCAACATACGCCCATTGGCGGCTGCGTTGATGAGAATACGGGCATGCCCTGTTCGCGATTCCAGTTGGTCGAACGCATCCTCTAGTGAAGCATCGTCAGATATATCGCACTGCAAAGCCAAACCGCCCAGGGCTGTTGCCTGATCTGCAATCTGCTCAAGCCGCCGTCCCAGCAGGCAAACCGTTGCACCGGCTGCCGCCAGAACACGGGCTGCTGCCAGCCCCATTCCGGAGCCGCCACCGGTGATCATTGCGGTTGCGCCATTGATATCCATGCTACTTTGATAGTGCCTCTCTTACGCGAGGCAGCACTTTATTGGCGAGCAGTTCGATCCTGCGACTGCCGGATTCAATTGGCTCACCTGGGAACTGCGCCCAAAAGTGCATATCTTTTATTTGCGGATAGGCGCGCAGGTGATCAAGGATCTGCTGAACGGCTTGATCAGCAGTCCAAAACTGGTAAAAGCCGCTGTCAATCGCATCCTTCGCATCAGCGAACAACGGTGCTTCGCCGTCGCCACCAAAGGCACCCATTTCAATGTAGCCATTGGTTTGGTAAAGCAAATGAGGTGCCAGTGCCTGCCGCGCGTCTTCAGGATCCTCCGCGACGATGCCCCAGCAGCCTTCGTAAATGTTATTGTTACCGGCCTGTTCCCCCAGCTCCGATGTGGCTTGTAAATAGCTGTCTTCTCCAATACCGCCCGAGGACAGAAAACCATCACTAATGCGTGCGGCGCGCGCGATGGCTGGACTAGAGGTAGCGCCCATTAGAATCTTGATCGGTTGCTCGGGAGTAGGTCGCACCTCAACGCTATCGATGCTGTAGCGCTTACCCTCAAAGTTGATGCACTCACCTGCCCAGGCCGAGCGGATGATGGCGATGCCTTCTTCCATCAGGCTTGGGCGATTCTTAAGTGACCGACCAAAGGCGCGGTACTCGGATTCCACGTAGCCTGCGCCCACCCCTAAATCGAAGCGGCCACCGGTTGTCAGCGACACCAGTGCTGCTTCCTCCGCTATTCGTAAAGGATGGTGCAACGGTAACAGCATAAGATTGGTGGCTATACGCATGCGCTTGGTTGTAGCACCTATCGCAGCTGCTATGACCAGTGGTGCAGGACAGTAGCCATCGTCGCAAAAATGATGCTCCGTCAGCCAAACGGAATCAAAGCCCAGACGTTCCGCCCAGGCGATTTGCTCCATAGATTCTGAGTACAGTGACTCAAACGACCGGCGCCAAGGCGCAGGGTTGCGAAAGTCATACCACAGGCCAAAATTTACACCGACGCCGGTCATAAAGGTGCAGCCTCTTCGGTCTTAGCGTAGCGGCCGTAGAGTAGTTGAGGGATCGTTGACACAGTTTGATAATACATATATCGTTTATATAGACACTAGTCTATCTTAATCGTTCTGGAGATGCCATGAGTATCGCAGCGAATTTCAAGCCACTGGGGGCGGCGTTTGACGATGTGTATGCGCTCTTGCGAGAGGCCAGGCAAAAAGAGCCGGTGTTTTACTCCGAAGAGTTGGGGAGCTGGGTGGTTACCCGGTACGACGACATTGTGGAGTTGTTGCAAAACCCCGAGTTCAGTACAGAAGGAACGTTAAGCGGTTTCAACTACGAACCGGAAACAGAAGCGATTCTGTCGACTGGTATCAATTGGAATCAGACAGCTCACATCAATGGCGTTGAAGGCGAAGAGCATAACCGCTTCAAGAAAATACTGATCCCCATCCTTTCACCGAAACGCCTGCGCGCCTTGGAGCCAATTGTTCGAGAAATAGCGATTGAACTAATAGAGAAGTTTAGAGCACGAGGCCAGTGCGAATTCATTGGTGAGTTCTGCTATTTGCTGCCTATTCTCACAATGTTTCGATTCATCGGATTTAGAGCGGAGGAAGACGATCTCGATCAATTGGCAGTATGGAGCGGGAACACCTTCAAGATCTGGCTCACGCCCATGGAGCCGACGGAACAAAAACAGTGCGCCCAAGATGCTGTCGACTATCAGAACTACATCCGGGCAAAACTTAACGACAGGCGCCAAAATCCGAGAGACGATTTGATGACCGAGATGGTCACAGCCATGGACAAGGGAGAGATCGATCTCAATGAGGATGAATTGGTCTTGATGTATATTTTTACGTTCATCGGGGCCGGCCATGAAACCACTATGGCGCAACTGGGTAATGCGATGTATCAGTTGCTGCGCGACAGAGAGCGCTGGCAGTATATGCTGGATCATCCTGAGCACATTGATGACGTTGTTGAAGAGAGTATTCGATTCGATGGTTCTGTACTGGGCTGGTACCGCCGGGTGGCTAAAGATACAAAAATTAAGAACTTCGACGTCAAAAAGGGTGAGTTTGTGGTGATGGCTTTCGGCTCCGGCAACCACGATGAGCAGAAGTTTGAAGATCCGGAGAGCTATTGTCCCATGCGTAAGAATCGCGAGCGCCCCCTGACGTTCAGTCGCGGTCGACACTTTTGTCTGGGCGCACCATTAGCCAGGATGGAAGTAAAAGTCGCGCTGCAGGAGTTGGCTAGATTGCTCCCTGGTGTGAAGCTTAAGCCTGAGCAAGATATCGTGATAGCGCCTTCGGTTGCGACGCGGACACTGACTGAACTTCAGCTCAATTGGTGATAACTGCGGCGCAGCGTCGCAGATTTCACCGCACCTTTAAATTATTCTGCAGCGCTAGAGAGCAGAGCCCTATTGCAAAGGAGCTGATATGATCCTGGGTTTGTATCACGTCAATATCAACGTGACTAATCTTGAACGCTCAGTCGCTTTCTACGAGCTTTTGGGCTACCAGGTCGTTGACAGCTTTCATGAGCAGGGCACTTCCGGGCTCGATAGGGGGCTTGGATTAGCCTACTCGGACACCCATGCGCGCTTTCTAGCTCTGGGGCACCAACAGCACGAGACAGTGCTGGATCTCGTGGAATGGGTCGAGCCGACACTAAAGACTCGCGCGATCGAGCTCAATGAGGTCGGGACACCCAGGATTTGTTTTCGCGTGAAGGGCTTGGATGAAGAAATAGCGAGGCTGAGCAGTCATGGGGTCGAATTTCTATCTGAGCCACAAACAATTGACACCCTTCAGAGAAAGCCACGCTTTGTGCTATTCAAAGACCCAGACGGATTGATACTTGAATTTGTGGAGCTTCACTGAGCGTTCAGGACTAATGCACAGTGCCAATGCATTCTAGCGTGTAACAGGCCTAAGCTGCGCTGCCTGGTAAAGTCAGTGCCAGGTCTCGCAGCGACCGCCTTGGACTTTGCCATTCCTTTGAGTCACTGGGGCACTCAGGTAATGCAAGCGTGCAATAGAGCATGATTCAGTTCGACAAAAAATGAAAGGCGCCCGCTATGACTAATACCCAGCGATCTAAGACACTGAGAAGCCTCGTCACCGCCGAGGGCACGCTAGAGCTCTCCCTGGTCGAGCTCGAGCTAGCCGAGCCTGAAGCGAATCAGGTGCTGGTGGAAATGAAAGCTGTTCCCATCAACCCAACCGATCTCGCACTCATGTTCGGCCCCGCCGATTTAACCAGCATTAAATGCGAGACCACGGCGAATGGACCTGTTGCTCGGATGCGTATTCCTGAGAAGCTGCTGGGCGCAGTGCGCTCGCGTATCGGTGAACCCCTGGGCGCGGGCTTTGAAGGTGCCGGTACCGTTGTGCGCGCTGGCGGATCGGATGCCGCGCAAGCGTTGCTGGGTCAGACAGTTGCTCTGACGGGTGACGGACTGTTTACGCAATACTGCTGCGTCGATGCGCAGGAGGTCAACGCGATGGGTGAATCGTTTTCACCTGCAGAAGCCGCTTCCAGTTTCGTAAACCCCATGACCGCGCTCGGTATGGTTGAGACCATGAGAGCAGAGGGTCATTCGGCGCTGGTGCATACGGCCGCAGCATCCAACCTGGGGCGGATACTGAATCGTATCTGTATCGATGAGGATGTCGCGCTCATCAACATTGTGCGCAAACCTGAACAGGTTGAGCTGCTGAAAGAGGAGGGCGCTACATGGGTTTTCAACTCCTCAGAGGAGACCTTTAGGGCGAGCCTGACCGAGGCGATAGCGGAGACCGGCGCCACGCTCGCATTCGATGCACTCGGTGGTGGCAAGCTCGGTAACACGATCCTCTCCTGTATGGAGAGGGCGATAGCGGGCAAGTCGCCCTATAACCGCTATGGCTCGGATACCCATAAACAGCTTCATATTTACGGTCGGCTGGATCTGTCACCCACACAGCTAACGGCTGCCTATGGCTTTGCTTGGGGAGTGGGGGGCTGGCTGCTTTCACAGTTTATGGCGCAAGCGGGAGCCGAGAAGGTTGAGGCTATGCAATCCCGAATCAGGCAGGAAATTAAAACGACCTTTGCCAGTCAGTACTCGGATGAAATCTCCTTGGAGGAGGCATTAGCTCCTGAAAACATCTCCCGTTACAGTCGCAGGGCGACGGGTGAAAAATTTCTAATTAACCCCAGCACGTAGCATTTATCTGCCTGAGCCACTATCCAATACGCATAAAAAAGCGCGAACGTAAGAGGCGGCAAAAGCCCCTGGAGTTCGCGCAAGCGCCCAACCTTTAGTTCATTGGCTAGAAGTATTTGGTCAACCTTACCCAGATTTCCCTGCCGGGCTCGGCGAAGCAAAGCGCGTTATCAAAGTTCCCAGGGCTGATGGGATTGATGGGCAGCCCTGCGGGGTTTGGTATCACGCCACCGCCTTGAGAGAATGGCCCCGTATTACAGGTGCTCGCGGTTACCTCGTCCGTCACATTATTGCCAATGACGGCGACCTCCCAATTTCGCTCTAGCGTTGCCAGGCGCAAGCTCACGTTTGTTTTCCAGTAGCTATCGAGTAGCGATCGCGGGTTATAGCTCACATCCAGCCACATTTCGTCGTTGTAGGCGGTTGCAGCAGATAGACTTAGCGCTAAACCACTGTCGCCCAGTGGTCTTTCGTAATCGAAGCCGAAACTGGCGGTCCACTCAGGAGAGCGCGTGAGGTCTTCACCTGATAAATCCTGTGCGGTGAAGCCGCCCAACACGATGCCGCCACCAATATTGTTAGCGTTCGGGTCGAAGTTAAGATCACAACCCAGCTCGATCGTCTGGCCACCATAGCAAGCTGCTTCGTTGAACTCCTTGAATTCACCCTTGTTATAGTTCACCGCTGCAAACAGGGTCAGTCCTTCGATCGCCGCGGGCGCAAAGGTCACATCTAGTTCTATGCCGCTCACTTCGGCCGTCGCCGCGTTGACCACTTGCAATTGTGTGCCAGCCCCGCCTGGCGCCG
>JBCDFM010000287.1:0-5557 GCA_039178015.1 Pseudomonadota bacterium | reverse complement strand
GGGCGCGCATTTCTTGCCGGGCCGCCACTACTAAAAGCTGCCACGGGCGAAGTCGCTACCGAGGAAGAACTAGGCGGTGCGGAAATGCACGCCACCATGTCGGGCCTGGTGGAGTACCTGGCAGAGAACGACGGGCATGCAGTACAACTCTGCAGGGAGGTGATGCACCGCCTGCAGTGGAATAAAGACTGTGCCGCGCCCAACAGACGCACATACCGCGAACCGCTTTATGACACAGATGAACTCGCCGGCGTCATCCCCTGCGACTATCGCTCGCCCTATGACATGCGGGAGCTGGTGGCACGCGTGGTAGACGGCTCAGATTTTATGGAGTTCAAACCCCGCTACGGCGCCGCCACCGTGTGCATACCGGCAGATATTTTCGGCCTGCCCTGCGGCATGATCGGCAACAATGGCCCGATCGACCCTCAGGGTGCCACCAAGGCGACCCAGTTCCTGCAGCTGTGCGATCAGGCGAATATTCCAATGCTGTTTATGCAGAACACCACCGGATACATCGTCGGCACCAAGTCGGAGCAGGCAGGCATGATTAAGCATGGCGCAAAGATGATTCAGGCAGTGCGCAACCTGGAGGTCCCGCGCATCACCTTTATGACAGGCGCTAGCTTTGGCGCTGGCAACTACGGCATGTGCGGCAGAGCCTACGAACCCGACTTCTTATACACCTTTCCTAATGCGCGCACGGGTGTAATGGGTGGCGAGCAGGCCGCCAAGACGATGTCGGTTGTGGCCCGTGGCAAGGCAGCCGCAGCAGGTCAGGAGGTGGACGAGGAAGCGCTGGGGAAACAAGAGGCTTACCTCACCGATCTATTCGATGGCCAGTCGAGCGCCTTTTACACCTCTGGCCACCTGATGGACGACGGCATGATCGACCCGCGCGATGCGCGTAAAACACTGGGATTTTTGCTGGAAACTGTCTGGGAAACGCGTCACCGCACGGTGCGACCCAACAGCTTTGGCATCGCGAGAATGTAACGGAGATAGCGTAATGAGCCAACTACCCGAAACCAACTGTCTGCTACTGGAGCAGGCCGGTAGCGTACTGACGATATGGCTGAACCGCCCGGAGGCAAAAAACTCACTGTCGAGCGAGATGGTTGATGAGCTAGACGCAGTGCTGGAAGCCGTCGCCGATGATCGCAATATTCGAACGCTTGTAATGCGCGGTAAAGGCGGCTTGTTTTGCGCCGGCGGCGACATCAAGGGCTTCAAATCCGATATGCAAGGTACCAAATCCGACCACGAAGACGTCGCCAAAGGCAATCGCCACTTCGGCAATCTCATGATCAAGCTGAACGAGCAGCCGCAGGTGGTTGTGATGCTGGTGGAAGGCGCGGCTATTGGCGGCGGCTTGGGTCTGGCCTGCGTGGGAGACATCACCATCGTGACCCGTGACGCGCGCTTCAGGTTGAGTGAGACGAGCCTAGGTATCCCTCCTGCGCAGATTGCTCCCTTCGTTACCGAGCGCGTTGGCTTAACTCAAGCGAGGCGTTTGATGCTGACTGGCGCTCGCTTTAAGGGCGCAGAAGCCGTGGGCTATGGCATTGCGCATATGCTCGCAGAAGATGCAGAGGATCTAGAAAACCAATGCAAAGCTGTATTGGAACAAATCGCGCAATGCGCACCCAATGCGAATGCCGTGACCAAGAGCATCGTGTTCGAATCCATGCGCCGCCCACGCTCGGAAGCACTTGCTTTTGCTGCTCGCGGCTTTGCGTCCTGCATGCTGAGCGACGAGGGTCGCGAGGGCGTGGCGGCCTTTGTTGAAAAGCGTAAGCCTAAGTGGGCAGCAGATTAGAACGGAGCGCGAGATGACACAATTTACCAGCGTATTGATTGCCAACCGCGGCGAGATTGCCTGCCGTGTGATTCGCTCCGCGAAAGCACAGGGTTATCGCACTATTGCGGTCTACTCCGAAGCAGATGCATCAGCGCCGCATGTAAAGCTCGCCGATGAGGCGGTATGCATCGGACCCAGCCCCGTAAACGAGTCCTATTTGGTGCAAGACAATATTCTAAAAGCTGCGGCCTCAAGCGGCGCCGGTTCTATTCACCCAGGCTATGGTTTTCTCAGTGAAAACGCTGATTTCGCTCGCGCCTGCGAAGCCGCGGGCCTGGTGTTCATCGGCCCAAGCGCAGATGCCATTCATTTGATGGGCAATAAGGCAGAGGCGAAACGCCGGATGATTGAGGCCGCTGTGCCTTGCGTGCCTGGCTATGAAGGTGAGGATCAAAGCGACGCCACCTTACTAGCCGAGGGCGAGCGGATCGGGCTACCACTCATGGTCAAGGCCGCCGCCGGCGGCGGGGGACGCGGTATGCGCCTCGTTCACGATATCGAAGAGCTTGGCAATGCCATACAGCTGGCGCGAGCCGAGGCAGAATCGGCATTTGGTTCCGGCGAGCTCATCTTGGAAAAAGCCATCATCCGACCCCGCCACGTAGAGCTACAGGTGTTCGCCGACAGCCAGGGCAATACCGTGCATCTAGGTGAGCGCGACTGCTCGGTGCAGCGACGACATCAGAAAGTGGTGGAAGAGGCACCCTGCCCTGTCATGACGGATAGTTTGCGCGAGCAAATGGGTACTGCCGCTTTGGCCGCTGCGCAAAGCATCAATTATTGCGGGGCCGGAACTGTCGAGTTTTTGCTCGATGAACAGGGCGAGTTTTATTTTCTGGAAATGAACACGCGTCTGCAGGTTGAACACCCAGTGACAGAACTCATCACCGGGCTCGATTTAGTCGCATTGCAGCTGCAAGTCGCTCAGGGCGAGCCCTTGGGCTTTGACCAGAGTGATGTTGAATTACAGGGTCATGCGATTGAAGTACGGCTGTATACAGAAGATCCTGCCCAGGACTTCCTGCCCACCTCTGGCCCCATCGATTTATGGTCTCCTCCGGCGGGCACAGGTGTGCGCGTGGATGACGGCATTGCGAGCGGCCAGGAAATCTCGCCCTTCTACGATCCAATGGTCGCCAAAATCATCGCCAGCGGGCCCACGCGCGAGATTGCCCGATTGCGATTGATTGAAGCCTTGCAAGAAACGGTTCTGTTCGGTCCTAAACACAATCGGGATTTTCTCGTTGCCTGCCTGCAAAAAGATCGTTTTGCTGACGGCGAGGCAACCACCGCATTTATCGCTGAAGAATTCAGTGATGCTGAAATGGCGAACTATACTCCCGTGTTCACAGATAGCGCGGTCGCGGCGGTCATAGAACTCGCGCTGGAACACGACTCACTCTACGACAGCAGCGTATTGGTCGCCAGTGAGCTGCGAGACTGGTCTAACGCTAGCCCGCTGGTATCGCGCAAGCGCTATCAACATGGCGATGTAATACACGACCTGGCAGTCTCAGCCGTCGCAAGCGGCCGCTATCAAGTATTTGACGGCGAGCAGGCTTGCACCATTGAGTTGTTATCCAGAGCGGATAGCACCGCGCAACTACTAATTGATGAAGCACAACATACCGCGCGCTTCCACGCTCCCCAGGTGGGGAAGCTGTATGTTTCCATCGACGGCAAAGCCGCCGAGTACCACGATCTGATTCGCCTGGACGGCGCCTTAGAGCAAGGCGGTGGCGGTGGCAGAGTAACCGCGCCAATGCATGGCTTGCTGCTGGAGGTACGCGTTAGCGCCGATGATAAAGTTGAGGCGGGGCAGACCCTGGCCGTGCTCGAGGCGATGAAAATGCACTACGAGATTACCGCGGAAGCCGACGGGACGGTGCGCGAGGTGCTGTCCTCACCGGGCACGCAAGTGGCTGCAGATGACGTGCTGATCGAAATCGAAGTCGAGGCGTCAGTCTGAACCCTTATGCACCACTGACCCAAAGGGCCCCGGCGGTCGAAGAATCTATATCTCCCGACAGAATCGCGCGAGATCTGCTGCCGTATCGCGACTGATATCCGGACAGGCGACGACAAAAATCTCTATACCATGGGTGGTGCCCATCAGCTGTCGGCATCGCGCCGATACGCCGGCCGTTAGTAGCTTACGGTAAAATTCAATACCTTCGTCGCGCAGCGGGTCACACTCGTTCACGCTGATCACAGTAGGTACCAGGCCGGCCAAATCTTCCACGGTAGCGAAGGCCGGCCAGGCGAGTGGGTTACCCTTCTCAAGTTCCTCATAGCCATAGGCAAGTGCACCGCGATTGCTGTGCAGATCGATTAACAGACCGTTATTTTCAATCGACGAGGGATATTGATCCTGAGGCCAGGATCCGGCGATGTAGGGACACAGTGAATACAGGCCTCGCACCAGATTGAGGTCGCCATCGCGTTTCAGTTTAAGCCCTGTCGCTAAAGTGAGATTTCCACCGCCACTCTCCCCGGCCACGACAACGTGGTTCGGGTCTATGTTCAGCTGTTCAGCGTGACTCACCAGCCATTTCACACCCGATACACAATCATTGAGCCCTGCAGGAAAAGGCGCTACCTCGGGCGCGCTGGAGGGGACCAAACAGTTGCGGAAATCCACCATGGCCACCGCCACGCCCTGGGCAGCGATAATCTTGCCCCAGGCCCGGTACATGCCCAAAAAACAGCTCAGCGCCTGCATACCGCCCCCGTGAATGTAGTAAACGCAGGGCAAGGTTGCTGTCGTGTCGGGTCGGATGAATTGCACCTTGATGGTATTTTCGTCCGGACTGGACACAAATTCTTCCGTTGTGATTAAAAGCCCATCGGAAGGCGCAACGTCTTCCGAATCCATCATATCGAGCATCCCCTCCATCACTTTACGTTGGGCGATCGATTCGCGGCTATTTGCCTCCTCCAGCACCTGCTCGCGCGAACTGGCATCGGACATCGTCATCGCGGGGACGTTACCCAAAACCGCTTTTATGCGCGGATCAATCCGCGGGTCATCGTTGATTTTGCTCATAGTCTGCTCCGGCTAAAAAATGCGCGCTATGTTATAGGTCCGACGTGCAAATCTCCATGCACAGTGGCAGCAACCAGCGATCATTTTCTCGACTTATTCGCAATTGGTCTTTGCTGACGATACAAGAGCGGTGATAGCGTGATATGCCATTTTTCCCATCGGCAGCCTACCCAGAGCGCGTTGATGAGCCTCAGGGTACGTTCACAGCCGCGTAGTGGAGACCCAATCGCATGGAAAAACCGGCGGCAGAGCGAACGGTAATCACAGACGAATACCTAAACCGGCGTAAACATCCGCGTTTCGAGGTAGAAAAAGCGATCTACCTGGAGGTGGTAAATAAAAACAGTCGATCAGAAGCGCAAAACACGATTTTCTTATGCAATACACTGGATATCTCGGTCGGCGGTTTGCGCATCTGGGTGCAGGATCCGGTCCCGGAAGGAAGCCGTGTTAATATTGCGGTACCGGAAGAGGAGTGGAAGGAAAATCTTGAGCTAGCGGGGAAGGTCATGTGGAGCAAGCCCGCTGACGGCAAACCGGGCTATTGGCTGGGCCTGGAGCTTGAGGATACTACTCACGAAAACATGACCCGTTGGTTTAAAGTTGTCCAGAAATTGAAGCCTTAGACTTCCGCGACGATAATGGGCTGC
>JBCDFM010000286.1:0-5624 GCA_039178015.1 Pseudomonadota bacterium | reverse complement strand
GATCATTCTCGCGCCATCACCATCGGCCTTTACCGGACCCAGCGCGCTCACCACAACATCGGCGCCTTGCATGAGTTGGGCGATAGTGTCGCTATCACGCGCATCGCCTTGCACCACCGTAACACGCCCGGCGTATCGATCTAGCTTTGAAGGCGTACGCGCCAGTACGCGCACGTCGTAGCCCTGGGCGAGCGCTTGATTGAGGATATAGCTGCCAGCCAGCCCTGTAGCACCCAACATGGCAATGGTGACCTGCCGAGCTTTCGATGGCTCCGGCGGCACAGGCAGTGGATCAGGCCTGGGCGTCGCACAGGCGCACAGTAACGCTATGAGCCCAACGCTCAGTAATCTCAAGCTTAGACAGTAGACAGGCTTAGCGGCTTGCATCGGGACCTTGCTCCTTGGAGAGGTGCGGCGACGGCTACGCCATGATGAACGAGGTCCGAACTCAAGGCCAGCCCTGCGGGCCGCCGGCTGAGTCCAGTGCCAAGCTGTGAATCAGCCAAGGACCATCGTAGGCAGAGCATCAGGTTAACTATTTTACGCTTGTATCGCGCACACTCGCTAATGGAGTTATTGTTTTACATGGACCGATCGCATCTAGTCGCGAGACTGCATTTCACACCACAAGCCGTCTAGCTGGTTGATGCTCAGGGAATCTCTATTACACCTATAAAAATCAACTCTGATCATACTATGCGATACAAGCTGTATGATCAGGGTGTTCGCCACCCTCCCGTTGCCTGTATCGGGCCCAGCCGCTGTCTATCGCCAACCCAGGCCACCAGCGCGAGACGTTCTGCCTCGCCTTCATACTGGGATATCGGAATGTCGCCAGTCCACTGTAAACCGCTATCGGAATACACATTATGGGAAAGCACGACGAAATCGTGGCTCAAATCACGCCCTCGGTTTTCGCCCCTTTCTACCGGCGTTTTCAAACCAAATCCGAGGACTGCAACGTGCAGCTGCAGTTCAGATCGAGGTTGTGGGTGGCTCGGAATGAAGCGTGCAGAGAAGACTAGGCCATTATCGCGCAACTCCAAGACACCCACCTCCTCCGATGAGATCGGTGCATCTTGTAGGCGACGCCAGTTGTGCCATTCTCTGCCCGCCGCCATCATCCCCGGGGTGTAAACGCCCTGGGTACTGCCCTGACGATAGTAGGCACGCTGACGTTGGCTGTAGGCAGAGGATGCAAAACGATCCTCCCAGCCGAGATAATTCCAATAGTCCACATGAAAGGCGACGGGGATAAGCCCTCGCCAAAGCTGTGGATGCTCCACCAAGGTCGCAAACCAACGGTCAGCCGGCGGGCAGGAGCTGCAGCCCTCCGATGTGTACAGCTCGAGCACTGTCGCCTGCGTGATATCTGATCGAAACACCTGTTCGGAACGCACCGAGAAGGAGCAAAAAAAGAGCGTTAGCAGGCATATGCGCAGGGTCATAATTGTGGGACTCGAGCACAGCATGAAAGTTCGCGCTGCGATCCAAAATTAGGCGCAATCTTGACTTGAAACCGCAAATTCTGGAGAATTCGCGCCTCTCGAGACACAGCCTGTGTTTCGACTTGTGTGGCTACGTAGCTCAGCTGGTTAGAGCACAGCATTCATAATGCTGGGGTCGGTGGTTCAAGTCCACCCGTAGCTACCACCCCCCAAGGACGTTTCTGTTTATTCTTTGGATTAGCAAGGTTCTTAAGGTCGCTTTGCCACGGCATGAGAGTCATCGCGAAACCTGTGTCTAAAGGATGCCTATTTCGTGCCCAGCGCTCCGCCAAAGAACGCCATTGGACGCAGCATTGCGTGAGCTCTTACGAGCTCTCGGTCAAGAATGAACCGATATGAATCGCGAGCTCAAAGCCGCTTACCTAGCCCTAGGGTGATCAGACAAAAATTTCGACAGATCTGCAGGTCCGGCTAGCACAATCATCGCAGATGTCTACTCTCGATAGGCCGTTAATATCTGCTATGCCTTCTTTGATAGCTATGAACGAAAACAGTATGGTAATTGTCTGAGTTTGCGTTCATACAATTATTGATTTTCTAACTAAAGCTATATGCTTTATTGCATAGATTTTCAAACTGCCAATCGCGTTTTCAATGGTGCAACCCATGAAAATCCAATACAGCCTATTGGCTATAAAGTCACATCACTATTATCTATGTCTGGGTGAAGATCAATTATTTGCTCAAAACTGGTGATGTCTTTTTGAGTCAATACGAACCTGCCTTTGCTTGCAATACTTGTTCCCTTTTGCGAATTTTCATCCATTATTGCCAGAATATCTTTTTCTGCAGGCATGCTTATATTCAATGCCGAGGTCAGCTGCATACAAGCATCAATTGGTGAGTTCTTTAACTCACGATAGTGCAATATGGAAACGAAGAAATCTGGGCTGTTATTAAGCATTGCTTTCGCGGTACCGATATTACTTGTCCACATCAGTGTAAATACTTTTACGAGAGACGGCCGAATAGCATTGAATTTCGCATTGTCCAAATCAGGAGCATTTCGAACTGCAGCATTGTTTATTAAAGGCCTGTTTAGCAAAAAGCTGTCCAGCGAAAGTCCTTTTATTAAGGCAATGAGTTTTGTTGGTAATAGAGAGTAGTATGAGTTTACAAAAGATAATCCGTCTCGATACAGATATACAGAACGTATGTTTGGGACATTCTTGTAGGTTTTGATGTCATACGTACATTGGCTTCTTAGTTTAATAATAATAGATTGCTCGTTCGAAATACTCGCTTTTAGCAGCGTCAAATAGGCATTAATGATTTTAGCTTTCTTGATACTGTCGATATCCGTATTCAACGCTAATTGGGTAAAGATGTCCGGTTCCGAGAACGCAGTGACCTGATTGGATGCTTCTAGCAGTTTGATCATTAAGGTTGAGCCGCATCGACCGGTTGAGAACAAGAGTGTTACTGGGCTATTAGCCACGTGGAGTCGTGCTGAGAATTGAACAAAATCATCGATTGCCAAGCGATAAAGAAACTTTGCGTGATTTCGCTGTGCTTGGTAGTAAAAAGGATAGCTTGTTAAATTTACTGGATCAGCAGTTTCGACGAAAACAGCATCTTGAGTGGCAAAGTCGATGCAATAAAGCGAAATGCGGTCTTTTTTATTTGCCCAAAGCGCATCAAAATCAACCAGGCCTTGCTTATGGGTAAAAAAATCGTTGGATGAGGCGATAGCTAGAGAAAATAGATATCGTCTGAAGGGGAGCACCTGCTCTTTACATGCTTCCATAGATAAACAGGCTTGTCTTTTTAGAAAACCACACAATTATTTTAGACTATAGAATGATTGGCAAACTTGACATGCCTTTTCTTCTAATGGCGTATTTTCATGGTTAGTCATTAAAAAGTCTTTGAACAAAAGACTCGGTTGAACACCCTCTTTGTTCCAGTATTTGTCGCTATCATCTACGCCATGTTCGCCTTCTAGTGTTTGAACGTACACTTGGCAGACTTCGACGTTTGCAAAAATCTTCAGGATTAAGGGCTCCGATTAATGGATCAGAGCCCTTTTATGATGTTGGTGTAGTGTCTTCAACACCTTATGATCGGGGCCAGGCTAGATCAAGGATGATTCCACATGTCGAGAAAGCCTCGTTTCTTTATCCGGGGGTTTCCTGCGCACGTTGTATAAAGAGGCGACAACCGTCAAGTCATTTTTTTGAAGACGTAGACTTTGAGGTGTATCTATCTTTACTGGCCCAGGCGAGAGACCGATATGGTTGCGAGATGCACAGTTACGTCCTTATGACAAACCATACGCATCTGTTGATAATGCCTAACGAAGTATATCCATAGGAAAGATGATGCAATATGTCGGACGGTACTATGTGCCTTACATAAACCGAAAGTATTGGCACTGTTTAACTGCACACTTTCTGAGGATGAATTGAGTTCGATCTGCACCTACACACAATCGCGCAAGCCTCTGGGGAGTGGAAAATTTGTTGGTCAAATCGCGGCGGCACTTTCGATGAAGACGGGTCAGCCGAAGCGGGGCAGGCCTAGCAAGTCTCAAAAAGGGCTCTGACCCCTTAAACACTTAGTTCTTTAACGGCCCGGTAGGCCTCGTCGATCGCAGTGTGAGTGTAGGCGGAAGCGGCGGCGTCAGAGTTGGCGATGGTAATGTTGCCAAAGGGCTGACTGGCGATGTTGTGGGGAGCCTTGCCCTCTTCGAAGGTCTCGTCCCACAGCTCCATGTACTCGTAGGAGTATCCGTGGGGCCAGCGATTGATGGTGATGGCGAGTATGTCTTCCTGCACATCGAAGCCTGCTGGCCCCAGCATGCCGTCCAGCACGGTGCGCACCTCACGTTCGTAGTCCTCGAGCGTCATTTCCAGCATGCGCTGCCTAGAGGCACGAAACTGGTCTTTCGCGGTCACCGCATCGTCGGGCGGCGCGAGGGTGCCCCAAAGGATCAGCGGCACGGGTCCAGTGTCCGCCATGGGGAAATCATAGCCACCAGACTTGAATCCCTTGTACATAAATACGCTGCGGAACAGCCGGCCCGGACAGCTGACGCCATTGACGCCGAGCTCGTCGAGTGCGGCACTGGACTTTAGCAATACGTTAACCAGTACCAGTGGAATCTTCACTTGGTAGTGCTGGGCTTCTTTCTGCTCCGCAGGGAAATCCGGGCATAGGTAGGGCAGGATGGAGTGGTAGCAAGCCATGACGCAGTGTTTGGCTGTGACGGTCAGCAGTTCGCCGTGATTAGCATAGGTCGCTGCAACGCCGTTATCTGTATTGCGCGCATTCAGTACTGTGGACTGCAGGCGCAGCCTGACGGGCGTCTCGGGTACATCCAGCTTGCTGTAATCAAAGTTCGCAACAGCCACGTTGTCGGCATTGGCGTCGGGCGCTACGGCCGGTATCAGTTTGGTCACCAGCAATCGCGCCACGGTGGCGTTGCCGTCGCCGAACATCGCAACCGGGTAATCACGCTCTTCTATCTCACCTGCCATGCCGAGGATGTGCAGGCCAGGCAGACCACTGTAGAGGCCCTCTGCAGCGGACAGGGCACGCAATTGGACCCCCCAGGCGCCATGCTGGCTGGTATCGAAGATCTGGATAGCTTCATCGCTGAGCCCCGCGTAGCGGCGCAGAAAGTCCGGATAGCTGATCGAGGATAACAGTTCATAAAGCTCTGCCTCTGACTTGTCCGGCAGCACGTTGTCCGTGGAGCCAAAGAGCGTGTTCAGCTCTTCCCTGGCTTGCTCGCTGATCGGAAACTCGTCGATACAGTCGTAGGGCGTGCCGGGAGTCCAACCCTCAAGGGTGTAGTTGGTCACCAGGGTGTTTTCGCCATAGGTTTCTTCATCGAACCACACCGCACTACCATTTTTCGCACCAAACCCGTAGGCGAACTCCATGTCCTCGCGTACCTGCCGAGCATCAATGCCGAGCTCGTGGATCAGCTTCTTGACCCTCCGGCTGAACTGCCAGGTCTCCAGGTTGTGTGTGCCGCCCATGGACAAGCGCATGGCGCCGCCCTGGTGAAACTCATTGCGGCGGGCGTGTCCGCCGAAGTCATCGTGATTCTCGAGGATGAGAATGCGCGCATCTTCACCGAAGCGTTCGCGGTAATAGTGCGCAGCGGCG